>NZ_JBIWKX010000100.1:0-16246 GCF_044765885.1 Amycolatopsis sp. NPDC102389 | reverse complement strand
GGGTTCTAACCCGAAACGCCACTCACGACCCGCGCTTGACCAGGCCGAAGGCTCCTTTCACCGCATTAGACGCGGCGAAGGGAGCCTTCATCCCATCATCGGCCTGCCCGAGAACACGCCACGTTTGACCTTCGGCTCAATAGAACCCCACTTGCCACTCACGACCCCCGCGCGAAGATGCGCAAAGCTCCCAAATCGGTCACCTTAAGCCGAGGAAGTGTCCCTTGTGGACATTCAGCGGCGCTTTAGGCGTCAGCGAAGAGGGCCCCCGCCACATTTGACTTACCCCTCAATAGAACGGACCAGTGTCGGCGGGTCGTCGAAGGGGCGCAGGTCTCGGAGTTCGATGACGTCGGACGATCACCGCGGCACGGTCGAGTGGGGAGGATTCCGGACACTCGACGTCCGAAATCCTCCCCACCCGGCCCGCAGCGCTCAGCCGTTGAGCAGGTCGCCAAGGCGGGTCAGGAACGGCCGCTGGCCCTTGAGCAGTTTCTCCTCGGCTTCGGCCAGCCCGAACCAGGCGACCCTGTCGACCTCAGGGAACTCCTGTGTCCGGCCCGACCGCGGCGGCCACTCCATCTCGAAGACTCCCGGCACGACCTGAGCCGGGTCGAGGTCGCCCTCCACCGCCCAGACCGTCACGACCTTGCCGCCGGACTGCTTCACCTCGCCGAGCGGGAGGTACTCCCCCTCCGGCGCCGGCAACCCCAGTTCCTCGGCGAACTCGCGCCGCGCCGCGGCCTCCGGCGTCTCGTCCGGCTCGTACTCACCCTTGGGCACCGACCAGCCGCCCGCGTCCTTCTTCGCCCAGAACGGCCCGCCCATATGCCCGAGCAGCACCTCGGTCACCTCGCCCGACCTGCGGAAGAGCAGGATCCCGGCACTCGTCTTACCCGCCATGCCGTCCAGTCTGGCCTTGCTCCGACCGGGTGATGTGACCGGCCCGCGAAAAAAGTTTCCGCCCGGATGTCGATTCGCGTCGAGCTCGTCCGACGCGTTGTCAGAAGCCGCCCGACAGACTTTCCCGGAAGGACCGGAACCATGACTCAGACCATCACCCCCGCCAAGACCACCTCGACCACCGCCGCCCCGCGTGCCGCGAAGGCGCAGGGCGCGATCCAGTCCGCCGTCCGGATCGTCGTCTCGTTCCTCTTCCTCTGCCACGGTTTGCAGGGATTCGGATTCTTCGGTGGCGTCGACGGCGCGGGCGACTCGGTCGAGCTCGGCTCCTGGCCCGGCTGGTACGGCAGCGTGATCGAGGTCGTCGGCGCCGCGCTGGTGCTGGTGGGCCTGTTCACCCGGCCGGTCGCGGTGCTCCTCTCCGGCGTCATGGCCTACGCCTACTTCACCGTTCACGCGCCGGAAGGCCTGCTGCCGCTGCAGAACATGGGCGAACTGTCGACCCTCTACTGCTGGATCTTCCTGCTGATCGCCGCGATCGGCCCGGGCACCTACGCGCTCGACACCCTGCGCCGCCGCCGCTGAACGAGAATCGCGAAGCCCCTTTCCTGGATCGAATCCAGGAAAGGGGCCTTTTTATCGCGAACCTGTCGATTCACTGTCAATAAACGCGGCCATAACATGGAATTACCCCCCGAAAGAAAGTTCCCTACCGGCAGGGGTGTCCGGCATCCTCTATCACATCAATGGTTTAGACCACCTTGAGCCGGAAGGATGCGTCATGACCCAGACAGCCGCCGCCACGACCACCGAGGTGGGCCCGACCTCTCCCAAGTGGCAGGGACTGGCCCTCTCCGTCGTCCGCGTTGTGGTCTCGTTCCTCTTCCTCTGCCATGGCCTGCAGAAGATGGGGCTGGTCGACAAGGCCGCCGTGCCGGTCGGCACCTGGCCGGGCTGGTACGCCGGGGTGATCGAAACGGTCGGCTCGCTACTCGTCCTGGCGGGCCTGTTCACCCGCCCGGTCGCGGTGCTGCTTTCGGGCACGATGGCGTACGCGTACTTCGTCGTGCACCAGCCCGACGCGTTGCTGCCGTTGCAGAACAAGGGCGAGACGGCCGCTCTGTACTCCTGGATCTTCCTGCTGTTCGCGGTGGTGGGCCCGGGCACCTACGCGCTCGACACCCTGCGCCGCCGCCGCAAGTCCTGATATGCGCGTGAAGGCCCCTTTCCCTCGGCTGAGTCGAGGGAAAGGGGCCTTCGCGCGCAAACTTCAGCGGCCCTGCGGCAGCCCGGCGGCCAGATCGGACAACGCCAGCACGTGCTCCATCAGCACGGTCAGCACCTGCTTCGTCGACTCGCGTTCCCGCGCGTCGCACAGCAGCAGCGGGACGTCCATGCCGACGTCGAGCGCCTGCCGGACCTCCTCGGTGCCGTAGCGGTAGGCGTTGTCGAAGCAGTTGACGGCGACGACGAACGGCAGCCCGCGGCGCTCGAAGAAGTCGACGGCCGCGAAGCAGCTGTCGAGCCGCCTGGTGTCGGCGAGCACGACGGCGCCGAGCGCACCTTCGGCCAGCTCGTCCCACATGAACCAGAACCGGTCCTGCCCCGGCGTGCCGAACAGGTACAGGATCAGCTCGGGGTTGATGGTGATGCGGCCGAAGTCGAGGGCCACCGTGGTGGTCGTCTTCTTCTCGACACCGGTGAGGTCGTCGACGCCCTCGGACGCCGCGGTGATGACCTCCTCGGTGCGCAGCGGGGGAACCTCGCTGACCGAACCGACCATCGTGGTCTTACCGACCCCGAACCCGCCGGCGATGAGGACCTTGACCGCGTTCGCGGTCAAGGATCGCCGGGGCTCAGAGTTTCCGGATGCCATCAAGAACCGCCTGGAGTACGTGTTTGTTGGGGGTGTCGGTGACCGGGGTCGCGGTGCGGAACAGCACGAGGTTCTGTTCGATGAGGTCGCTCAGCAGCACCTTCACCACCGGCAGCGGCAGGTCGATGCGCGCGGCGACCTCCGCGACGGAGGTCGGTCTCTGGCACAGGTTGAGGATCCGCCCGTACTCCGGCTCGAAACCCGCGACCTCGTGCGAGGAACGCATGGCGACCACCAAAGTGATCAGGTCGAGGCCGAGCGTGTCCGAGCGGGTGCGCCCGCCCGTGACGGCGTACGACCGGACCAGCGGCCCGGCCTCGTCCTCGAACCACGACTCGTGCCGCCCGCTCATGGCGACGTGGGAGTCGCGGCGCGGGGCGCCGAGGTGAGCACCGCGCCGACCCGCTTGACCATCAGGTTCATCTCGTAGGCCACGAGGCCCATGTCCGCGTCCTCCTTCGCCAGCAGCGCGAGACACGCGCCGCGGCCCGCCGCGGTGACGAACAGGAAGGCGTGGTCCATCTCGACCATGGTCTGGCGGACATTGCCGCCGCCGAAATGCCGTCCCGTGCCCCGCGCGAGGCTCTGGAACGCCGACGCGACCGCGGACAGGTGCTCGCCGTCCTGCTCCGACAGGTTCCCGGACCGTCCGATGAGCAGGCCGTCGGAGGACAGGACTACCGCCCTGTCGGCCCCGCTGACACGCTTGACCAGGTCATCCAGCAACCAGTCGAGTTCACTGACTCCCGCGTTGGCCATCTAGTCACGATCTCCGTACATGTCGAGGTCGGTGTAGTCGTCGGTGGGTTCGGTGTCCCGGCCGCGGCGCGTGCCCTGCTGGAACGCGGCGAGCCGGTTCCTGGCCAGCTCGGGGGTGTCCTCGCGGACCTCCTCGCGCTGGGCGGCGGGCCGGTCCTCCATCAGCTGGGGGACCAGGTTCGCCTGACGGCGGCGCTGCGGCAGCGGTGGCCTGCCGGGCGCCTCGGGGCCGGGCCGCCGGGTCTGCGGCGGGCGGCCGTCCTGGGGCCGGGTGTCGGCGGGCGGCCACGCCGGCGGCTGCACCGCCTGCGGACGGGCCTCGGCACGCACGGGTTCCGGGCGGATCGGCTCGGGCCGCGGCGTCTCCGGGCGAGGCACCCGCGGCGGGCGCGGGGGCAGCGGCGGCAACGTGCCGCCGGACTGCTCCGGGCCCTGCTGCGCCTGCGGCTGGGGCTGGGGCGCGACCGGCATCGGCACGGGCAGTTCCGGCCGCTCCGCGGGGAACTCGGTGCGGTGGCGGGCACGACGGCCCGGGAGCAGCGGCGCGGCGTCCGGCACCTCGGTGCTCTCGGGGTCCACCTCGTCCTCCGGCTGATCAGACGGGACCGGCGCGAGCAGGTCGGTGCGGACGAGCACGATGGCCCTGGTGCCGCCGTACGCGGATTCGCGCAGGTGCACGGAGATCCCGTGCCGCGCGGCGAGGCGCGCGACGACGAACAGGCCCAGCCGTGGCTCGGCTGACAAGGCCATGATGCCGAAATCCGGCGGATCGGCCAACATCGCGTTCAGCTCGGCGGCCTGCTCGGGCTCGATACCGAGGCCCTGGTCCTCGACCTCGATCACGACACCCTTGCCGACCACGTTGCCCCGCAGCTCGACGCGCGACTGCGGCGGCGAGAACGAGGTCGCGTTGTCGATCAGCTCCGCGAGCAGGTGCACGAGGTCGCCGACGACCGGGCCCTGCACCGCCATCGCGGGCATCTTCGCCGTCTTCACCCTGGCGAAGTCCTCGGTCTCCGCCGAGGCGCCGCGGGTCAGCTCGGCGAGCGTCACCGGCTTGCGCCACTGACGGCCCGGCTGGCCGCCACCGAGGATGATCAGGTTCTCCGCGTTGCGGCGGGCGCGGGTGGAGAGGTGGTCCAGCTGGAAGAGCGTGTCCAGCTGCTCCGGGTCCTCCTGCTTGCGCTCGGCCTGGTCGAGCACCTTGAGCTGGCGGTGCACGATCACCTGGCTGCGGTGCGCGATGTTGAGGAACACCGCCTTGGTGCCCTCACGGGTCCTGGCCTCTTCGACGGCGGCCGCGATGGCGGTCTGCTGCGCCTTGTTGAAGGCCTCGGCGACCTGGCCGATCTCGTCGTCGCCGTGGTCGAGGAAGTGACCCTTGTCGTCGAGGTCGACGGGTTCGCCGGCCCGCACCCGGTCCACCAGTTCCGGCAGCCGGATCTCGGCGACGTCGAGGGTGTCCTCGCGCAGCCGTGCCAGCCGTCCGATGAGCCGGTTGGACAGCCGCAGGGCGATGACGAACACGGCGATCGCCACCAGCAGCGCGAGGGCCGCGGCGATGGCCGACGTGATCAGCGTCCGGTCGGCGTCGTCGACCGCCTGCGTCGTGGCCGTACCACTCTGCTCGACGAAGCCGCGCATCATCGCGTCACTGACGCCGCGCGTGGCCTGCAGCCACGTCTGCTCGGGGATGGGGAGCGTGGCCTTGCTGTTCTGCAGGAAGGTGTTCTCGACCGTGGTGACGGCCTTCCACGGATCACTCGCGACGAGCTGGTCGAACTTCGCCTTGACGTCCGGGAGCATCCGCGAGACCGACGACTCCAGCTGGGAGCGGTAGGAACCGACCTCCGTGACGTACGCGCGATAGGTCTCGTCGGTGAAGCCGCCGCCCGCGACGGCCGCGGCGGCGAGGGCGTTCGCGCGGTGCATCTGGTCGATCGCGGTGAACAACGGAACCGCGGTGATCCGCTGGTAGGCGTTCTCGGCGTTCGGCGCGTCCTGCGCCAGCCCGGTGAGACCTTCGACGAACTGGTCGAGGATCTGGTTGTAGAAGGTGAAGGCGTCCAGCAGCGGGAGCTGGCCGGAGTCGGCCGACTGCCGGATCTGCGGCGCCTTCTGCAGGAGCCCGTTCAGCGTGGCGATGTTGCGCTGCACGCTGTCCGGCGAGTCGCCGACGAACTTCTGCAGATGCGCGGCGACACCCTGGGCGGCGGCGTCGGTCTTGGCGCGCTGCTCGGTGAGCGTGGCGTGCTGCGACCGGTCGCCGGCGAGCTCGCGCAGCGTCAGGCGCCGCTCTTCCTGTACTTGGACGAAGAAGGGGAGGGAGGGAGCTTCCGAGTCACGGATCCGCTGCGCGTAGTCACGGCCGTCGACCGCGTCGAAGATCAGGTACCCGCCGATCGCGAGACCGACCAGCATCAGCGCGATGCTCGGAATGAGCGCGATCGTCAGAACGCGCGAACGAATCGAAGAGCCGCGGCCTCGTGGAAGGGAAATCTGCTTCACCGTGGTCCGTTTTCCTTCCGGCAGTTTTAGGTGTCGGGTCGCCGGGGATCTCATACCCGCGGGATCCGATAGCCGGATCAACACAGCGTGGTCCGCTCCGCCCGCGAAGACGCTAGGAGACCCAAACGGGTGAGTCAAGTCCGGACGCGAAGGGTAGTCACGTATGGCCGTGACCTGCTGACGAGAGGCAGCCGGACCAGGAAAGTCCACCACGTGGACCAGGGCACTCCGCTAAGTGACCGACCAGTAGGTCACCTGGCGGTTTAGCGCAGGCAGCGGCTTGATCGACGCTCTTCGGACTCGATCAAGTCACACCTCTGGACCGTCGCGTCTCAGCGAAAAAGCCGACGAAAACTACTCGCCGTGACGTCGCTCACGCTTTCCGACCAGAGCTCCACATACCGTTCGGTTTGCGAACGACATCACCGCGGAGGAACGCGGTCGTAACACCCTTCGCCCCACGAAATCGAGAATTATCGAAGCTTATCGCCGAGGATTCGGCGAAATGATCTTCGCCGCGGCGGCCGAGCTCGTCCTCGATGAGCGCGTCGACCTTCCCGGACGCGTCCCGGAGCAGCCGGACGCCCGCCCAGCACAAAGTCGCCACCCCGCAGATCAGGATCGCGACGAGAACCGTCTCGACCGGATACCGGGAGCCGAATTCGTTGAGCAGGAAACCGGAGGCGACACCGAACACGGCGACGACGAAATAGGTGAACGACACGATCCCCTCCTTCTCCAGGCGCCGTGGCCCGCGCCTCGCCGGTAAGACGGGCGACGCGGGCTTTCCTTACGCCACAGGGGAAGGATCTACGTCACACTCGCGGCGAGAGCGAATATCGAGGTTAACAGCGGATTCGCGAAAGATCGCCCGTTCTCCCCCACCGGGGCGAGGCGATCACCTATTTGCCACGTGTTTCCGAATGTGGTTCACCATTTTCGCCACACCGGGTATCACTCCGGCAGGCCCCGCGCCGTGCTCAGCTCCTGAGCTCCCGAAGCGTCGTCACGGCGCGGAGCACCTCGCCGTAGGTGGTGTAGAGCGGCGCGAGCCCGAACCTCAGCACGTTGGGCGGGCGGAAGTCGCCGATCACCCCGCGGTCGATCAAGGCCGCCATCGTCTTGGCCGCGTCGTCGTCGACCACCGAGATCTGGTGGCCGCGGTCCCGGCCGCGCGGAGTCGGGATCGTCGCGCCGTCGAGGAGCTCGTCCGCGCACCGGAAGAAGAAGTCGCCGAGCGCGAGCCCCTTCTCCCGCAGCAGCCCGCGGTCCACGCCGTCCCAGACGTCGAGGGCCGCGTCGAGCGCGAGCAGCGAAAGGATGTCGGGCGTGCCCGCGCGACCGCGCGCGATACCGGCGTGCGCCTCGTAGGCGCCCCGCATCGCGAACGGGTCGCGGTCACCGGCCCAGCCCGCCAGCGGCTGCTCGAACCGATCCAGCCATTTCGTTGCCACGTAAAGGAAAGCAGGCGATCCGGGGCCGCCGTTGAGGAACTTGTAGGTACAGCCGACGGCGAGGTCCACACCCGCCTCGTCCAGCTCGACGGGCAGCGCGCCGACGCTGTGGCAGAGGTCCCAGAGCGCCAGCGCCCCGGCCCGGTGCAGCGCCGCGGTCAGCGCGGCCATGTCGTGGGCGCGCCCGGTGACGTAGTCGACGTGGTTGATCAGCGCGACGGCCGTCCGCTCGCTGACCTGGGCCGGCATGTCCTCGGCGACCACCCGGCGCACCGTGCGCCCGGTCAGCCGGGCGGCCTCGTCGGCGATGTAGCCGTCGGTCGGGAAGGTGTCCGCGTCGACGAGGATCTCGTCGCGGCCGGGCTGGAGCCGGGTGGCGGCGACCAGCGCCTTGAACAGGTTCACGCTGGTCGAATCCGCCACGACGAGCTGCCCCGGCGCGGCGCCCACCAGCGGCGCGATCCGCTCGCCGACCCGCACCGGCGCCTCCCACCAACCCTCCGACCAGGACCGGATGAGCCGTCCGCCCCATTGCTCGCGGACGACCGCGGCGAGCCGTCCGGCCACGTGCTTCGGCGGCGCGCCCAGCGAGTTGCCGTCGAAATAGGCGACGTCCGCGTCGAGGTCGAATTCGTTTCGCTTGTGCGCCAAGGGATCGGCCGCGTCCAGCGCCGCGGCCCCGGCTACGAGGTCAGTCACGGCCACCATCGTCGGCGAGAGTGTTCCAGAAGTCCAGCTCGTACGACTGGAACAGCCGCGCGTGGGTCCGAGCGTCCTTTTCGGACAGACACCCGGCGTCGAACGCGGCCTGCACGGCTCGGACGGCCAGCTCTTCGAGCTCCGGCGACGGCGTGCCGAAGAAGTCGAAGAAGGCGCATGCTTCGTCGTCGAAGCCGTACCGCTCACGCATCGCGGAGGCGATCGCGGCGCAGTAGCGGCCGAAGGCGGCAAAGTTCGCGACGATCGCCACGATGACGTCCGCCGGCTCGCCGTTGAGCGCCAGCCAGGCGACGAACGCCGGATACGCCTGGCATCCCGCGCGCGGCTCGAAATCGGGCGATTCCTCGGCGAGCGCCGCCAGCTTGCCGAGCGCCAGCCCTTCCCCCGACGCCAGGGCCGCGAAGAACTCTCGCGCGTTCTGTTCCTGTGAACGCGAAGCGAGGTGGAGGAAGCTGCGCCAGTCGCTGCGGACGATCCGGTACTCCTCCTCGGCGATCGCGGCGAAGACCTCGCGCGGCGCCTCTCCCGCTTCGACCAACGGGACGAGCCTGTTCTCGTCGTCGCGGGGGGCGAGTTCCGCCTGGACCGCGTCGATCAACTCGCGTGCCGAACCGGTCATCGTCGAGGTTCCTCCTTGTTCGTGGCTGACGCGGTGAAAACGGAAAAGGTGGACATTTCGCGTAGCGCAACCGTGGCCGCGATTCTCTATCCAGCACTGCCGACAGCCCTTACAGTGTGCCTGATCAGGCAGCATCGAGGAGGCCAGCGTTGACCACCCAGCCGACCGTCGCCGAGCAGATCGAAGGCCAGACCATCCCCGCCCTGCTTCACCGCAACGCCCAGGAGTTCGGTGACCTGCCGGCGGTCACGTCACTCGACATCGAGGGCAAGCCGACCCTGAACTGGGCCGAATTCCGCACCGCCATCGCGGAGGTGTCCCGCGGGCTCGCCGGCCTCGGGCTCGGCGTCCGCGACCGGATGCTGATCATGGCGCCGAGCAGCCCGGAACACCTGATCGCCGACCTCGCCGCCGCCCATCTCGGCGCGATCCCCTGCACCGCGTACGCGACGCTCAGCCCTGAGCAGATCGGGTTCGTCGCCCGTCACAGCTCCGCGAGCGTCGTCGTCCTCGCCGGCGCCGACGAACTCGGCCGCTGGTCACAGGTCCTCGACGAGTTGCCCGCGCTGAAGCACGTCGTCCTGCTCGACGCGTCCGTGATCCCCGCGGACGACAAGCGTTTCCTGTCCTTCGCCGAGCTCCGCGCGGCGGGCGCCGAAGCGCACGCGGCCGACCCGGCGGCGTTCGAGACGGCGTGGTCCGCGATCACCCCGGACGACCCGCTGTCGATGATCTACACCTCCGGCACCACCGGCGACCCCAAGGGCGTCGTGCTGTCGCACCGCAACGCGATCCATCAGGCCGTCGCCGTCCAGCGGCTGCACGACTCACCGATGCACGCCACGAACATCGCGTACCTGCCGCTCGCGCATATCGCCGAACGGGAACTGTCGATCTACATGCCGATCGTGTGGGCCGGGCACGTGCACACCGTCGGCGACCCGACGGGCGTCGTCGGCGCGCTCGGCCAAGTGCACCCGAAGAGCTTCTTCGGTGTCCCGCGGGTGTGGGAAAAGATGGTGGCGGGCCTGAAGAATCTGCTCGGCTCGCTGCCGGAGGAGAAACGGAACGGCCTGCTCGCCGCGAACGAACTGCTGCAGCAGGGCTACAAACTCCGCAGCGACGGCAAGGAGGTGCCGCCGGAGCTCGCCGAAAAGATCGCGCAGACCGACGCGGCCGCGCTCGCGCCGGTGCGGGCGATGCTGGGCCTCGACCAGATCGAGGTCGCCTCCAGCGGTGCCGCGGCGCTGCCGGTCGAGATCCTCTACTTCATCGCCGGGCTCGGCGTCGAGATCCAGGAGGTCTGGGGACTGTCCGAGACCACCGGCGCGGTCACCTCGAACACGTCGTCGGCGTTCAAGGCAGGCTCGGTCGGCCGCCCGCTGGAAGGCATCGAGGTGAAGGTCGCCGAAGACGGCGAACTCCTCGTCCGCGGCGCGATCGTGTTCCTCGGCTACCTGCAGGCGGACGGCACGATCGAACCGGACGTCGACGCCGACGGCTGGCTCGCCACCGGCGACATCGGGACGATCGACGAACGCGGGTTCGTCACGATCACCGACCGCAAGAAGGAACTGATCATCACCTCGAGCGGCAAGAACATCGCCCCGACGAAGATCGAAGGACTGCTCAAGGAACACCCGCTGATCGGGCAGGCCGTCGCGATCGGTGAGAAACGGCCGTATGTCACGGCGCTGATCGTCATCGACGACGAGATCGCGCCGGGCTGGGCGACCGCGAACGGCATCCAGCTCGCGGAAGGCGAATCGCTCGCCGACAACGCGGAAGTGCGCGCGGAGATCGAGAAGGCCGTCGAGGCGGCGAACGCGCGGCTCGCCAGGATCGAGCAGATCAAGCGGTATCACGTGATCCCCAAGGCGTGGACACCGGAAAGCGGAGAAGTGACGCCGACTTTGAAGCTGAAGCGGCGGATCATCAACGACCGGTACGCACCCACCATCGCGGACCTGTACCCGGCCGCCGCTCCGGAACCCGCCCCCGCCGCCGGCTCCTGACGCGCGGCAAGTCGTAAGACGCGTGCTTGAAGCCGCATCTCGCGTGTCTGGAGGCGTAACTCGCGAGTTACGCCTCCAGACACGTGAGTTACGCCTTCAAGCACGCGAGTTCCGTCTTCAAGCACGTGGCGAAAGGGGTCGCGAGGGGGAAGCGACCGCTGCTAACTTGCCGCCGTGGATCTCTTTTCCCGATCTTGGGCGGCGTTGCTCGCCGCCGTCGCCGAAACCCCCGACGAAGACTTCGCCAAACCGTCCGGTTGCGCCGGCTGGCTGGTGCGGGACCTGGCATGTCACCTGGTGATCGACGCACAGGACGTCCTGATCACCCTCGCCACCCCCGCCGACACGGAACCGACGCGCGACGCGGTCACCTACTGGGAGATCGCCGAGAAGCCGCCCACCGGCGAGGACGACCTCGACGCGCTGATCGTGCGGCTCGCCGCCGCGTACCAGGAGCCGCGGCTGCTCAAGTTCCACCTCGACGACGTCGGGTCCGCCGCCGGCCGGGCCGCCGCCCTCGCCGACCCGACGGCCAGGGTCGCCACCCGCGACATCGTCCTGTCCGCGGGTGACTTCCTCTCCGCCTACGTCCTGGAATGGACGCTGCACCACCTCGACCTGGTCGCGCATCTCCCGCACCTCGACGGCCCCGCCGCCGACAGCCTCGCCAGGACACGGCAGATCCTGGAGCAGCGCACCGGGGCAACGTTCCCGGCTTCCTTCTCCGACACGGACGCGCTGCTGGTCGGAACGGGCCGCCGTCAGCCGACGGACGCCGAGAAAGCCGAACTCGGCGACCTGGCCGCGAAGCTCCCGTTCGTAATGGGCTAAGCCGTCCGGGTCGACTCCGTCCACTTGCGGAGCCGGGGCGGGACACGCTTTTCGAGGCCGTAGTTCTCCAGATGCGCGCTGAAGACCTCGTCAAAGGCGCGCTGAACGGTCTCGGTGTCCCACACCGGCCGCTCGAGGATGGGCTGCTTCAGATACGGCTGCCCCATGACGTGCAGCTGCGGCCCGTTGCAGCGGATCATCTGCCCGGTGATCCCGTCGGATCCGGCGCCGAGCAGGAACAGCACGACCGGCGCGATCCTTGACGGCGTCCGGTCCGGCGGGCAGGCCCGCAGCGACCGTTCGGACTTCCACACCATCCGGGTATGCGCGAGCGGGCAGACCGCGTTCACCCGGATCCCGCTCTCCTCCAGGTCGAGCGCCCAGGAGTAGGTCAGCGAAGCGACGGCGCCCTTGCTGGCGGCGTACACGCCGAGCTTGCGCTGCCCGAGCGACGCCCCGGACGAGATGTTGACGATCGAGCCCGGCGTACCCCGCGAAACCATCGCCTTGATCGCGGCGAGCCCGGTGTACATGACGCCGAGGACGTTCACCTCGACGAGCTCGCGGGCCTGCTCGACGTCGTCCTCCCACGGCAGCGCCTCGTAGTTCAGGCCCGCGTTGTTGACCAGCCCGTCGATCGCGCCGAACTCCGCGAGGCAGAGGTCGACGATCTCCTGCGCCTGCTTCGGATCCGCGACGCTGTGCCCGCTGGCGACCGCCCTGCCGCCGAACCGGCGGATGTTCTCCGTCGTCCGTTCGGCCAGTTCGGCGTCGATGTCGTTGACCACGACGGCCCCGCCCGCCCTCGCGACGTGCACCGCGAACGCCTCGCCGAGGCCTCGCCCCGCCCCGGTCACGACGACGGCCTTGTCGTCGAGCAAACCGTTCATCGCCTTCACCCCTTTGACCCAGCCGGCCTCCACCTCCAGACCGGTCTCTACTCAGTGTTGGCCCATTCGGCCCAGCCGGAACGCCGGCGGCGGCGAACGGCGGCCCGGCTGCGCCGAGCGAGGGCGAGGCGATCGGCGCGCAGATACCCGCGGACGAGTCAGGCCGACCTCACCCACCGGTCAGACGGCGTAGCCCGATCGGCCCAAGAGGCGAAGGATCGGCCGGTCTTCTGTTCGTCTCCCTGTAGCCGGAGGCATACTGAACGTTGTCCGGCGGGACGGCAACTGTGACTCCCTCGTCGACCGCGTAACACGGCAGGCAAGAATGCGAGGGAAGCAAGTTCACCCGATCGGGGGGAGGTGGTCACTCAGTGAAGACGAACGCGGCGCCACGGATGACCGCCGCCCTGGCGAACCGCGAGTTCCGCGCACTCTGGCTCGCCGAGGTGCAGTCCCTCATCGGGGACCAGCTCACCATCGTGGCGCTGGCGATCCTCGTCTACGACCGGACAGGCTCCGCGTTGCTCTCCGCGGTGGTCTACTCCCTGACCTTCCTGCCCGCGCTGGCCGGCGGCCTCGGCCTCTCCCAGCTGGCCGACCGCTACCCGAGGCGCACCGTCCTCGTCGTCTCGTCCCTGATCCAGGGCGTGCTGATCGCGATCATGGCGATCCCCGGCACCCCGCTCGCCCTGTTGTGCGGGCTGGTGGTGCTGGCCCGGCTCGCGAACGCGCCCGGCAACGCGGCGCAGAACGCGCTGACCCGCGAGGTGTTCACCGACGACGCCCTCTATCTGAAGAGCCAGGACATCCGGGGCATCTCGACCAACACCGCGATGCTGCTCGGCCTGGCGGGCGGCGGTCTGCTGGTGTCGCAGGTCGGCGCGAGCTGGGCGCTGGCGCTGGACGCCGTGACGTTCCTGCTGAGCGCGGCCGTGGTCCGCTTCTCGGTCTCCCGGCGCGCGGCGGCGTCCGACGGCAGCGGCAGCTGGTTCGGCGCGGTGAAACAGGTCTTCGGCAACCGGCACCTGCGGGTGCTGGTCTGGTTCTCGTGGCTGGTCGGCCTGGCCGTCATCCCCGAAGGGCTGGCCGCGCCGCTCGCCGCCGAGATGGGCGTGGGGAAACAGGCCGTCGGCTGGCTGCTGGCAGCCGATCCGCTGGGGTTCGTGATCGGGGCGTTCCTGCTGTCCCGGTTCGTCTCGGCGGAACAACGGCGGAAGCTGCTCGGCGTGCTGGCGGCACTACCGATGGTCGCCCTGATCGCCTTCGCGCTCAAACCGGGGCTGATTCCGGCGTTGCTCCTGCTGGCGGCGGCGGGTGCCGCGGGGGCGTACCTGATCACGGTGAGCGCCACGTTCATCACCTGGGTCCCGAACGAACTCCGGGGCGGTGCGGGTGGGGTTTACCGCACGGGGTTGCGGGTGGCTCAAGGGATAGGGGCGGGACTCGGCGGGCTCGCCGCCGATCGGCTCGGGGCGGCGACCTCGGCCATCGCGCTGGCAGGCGTGGTCGGCCTGCTGCTGGCCGTACTGGTCGCGCTCAGCTGGGGACACATCAACGGATCCAGCCCGGAACCGTTGCTGTCATGAGGAATCCACACTGGACGACCCCTGGGGCGGCACGGCCGCCCGGTGGGTTCGTACACGGGAAACTCGACTGGACACTGCTTCGGCACCTGGGTCTTCGGTACTCGGACGAAAAGAAACGACTCTCGATCAGAAGTCACGGCTCGACACTGTGGGACACCTCCCGGCCACCTCGTTGCTGCGAACTAATACCTTGTCCGGGCTCAGAAGTCACGACTGGACACTATCCGTCACCCCTTCCGCGACGCGTCTCGAAAAACATTCAGCCGCCAAGATCAGAAATCACGGGACACGATTGCCACCTCCGGTCCGTGTTCGCGGGCACCCTTGCCGCTGTCGGACAACTGTTGCGATGGGATGATACCGGCCGTGGAATACGAACGGTGTATCAGTCGGTACCGGTGAGATTACTCAGCCGTGCCGTCCGCGCGGAAAAGAGGTAGCAATTGCCAGCCGAGACCGGCGACCGCCGCCAGCACGGTGACGGCACCGGCGACCTTGACGACGCAACGGCGACGGCCGCCGCGGACAGCGGTGTACCGGTGACCGAACGCGGGCAGGCAAGCCCGGAAGGTGACCAGGCCGGGCCGGCGGAGCGCCATCCCTACGATCCCAGGGCGTGGGCCCTGTGGCAGCGACCGAAGCGGTTCATCGCGTTCCTTTTCGCGATGGAGGCCATCGGAATCGCGATCATGGTCGTCGCGACGATGAATTCCACGAATCCGGGAAGAATCGATTGGGTTCGTTTCGCCATTCTCGCCGTCGGCGCCACCGCACATATTCAGCTCACTCAGCGGCAAGAGGAAAGACGGCGCGATCGAAGCCGCACCGTCCTCATCGACCTCACCGCGGTATGGACATTTCCGGCCGCCGTCATCCTGCCGCTTTCCTTGACGCTTTCCATCATCGCGCTCGTCCGGATCCAGCATTGGTTCATCGCCCGGCGGCCCGCGCACAACTTCGTGTTCTCGTCGGTCACGCACGGCGTTTCGGTGACGCTGGCCTCGCTCACCTTCGCCGCGTTCGGACCGCATGAATGGGGACGGATTTCCGGCTGGGACACCCTCGGCGAGTTCGGCGTCCTGATCATCACCGGGTTGGTCTTCGAAGCGGTGCAGATCGCCTACATCGGCGGCATCCTCGCGATCGGCTCGCCGAAGCGGCCGTCGATGTCCACCGTGCTCGGCAACGCGGCGGACAACCTGCTGGAGGCCATCACGATCGGCCTCGGCGCGGTCACCGCGGTACTGCTGTTGATCATGCCACCGATGGTGATCGTGATGGCCGTGGTGACGGTGGTGTTCAATCGCCTCGCCGAGATCGACCAACTGCAAAACGACGCGCGGACGGACCCGAAAACCGGTGTTCTCAACATGCGCGGATGGTCGGAGTCGGCCGATCGGGCGCTCGGAAGGACTGCCCGATCGGACGACAACCTGGCACTTCTGATGATTGATCTCGACCACTTCAAGTGGATTAACGACACATATGGGCACCCGGCGGGTGACGACGTCCTCCGCGATGTGGCGCGGAAATTGGACGAGGTCACCAGGCCCGCCGACGTCATCGGCCGGTTCGGCGGCGAGGAATTCCTCGTACTCCTGCCGGATATCGACGAAACGGCGGCCAAACTCGCCGCCGAGCGAGTGCGCAGTGCTATCGCCGAACTGCATATAGTGACTACCGACAAAAGGGGCAGCCGGGTGACCATCTCGGGCCGCACCACCTCGATCGGGGCGGCACTGTTCCCTCGTCACGGTGAATCCCTGGAGGAACTCCTGCACGCCTCCGACGCCGCCGTCTACGTGGCCAAGGAGAACGGCCGGAACCAGGTGCGCTTCGCCCAGGACGTGGACCGGCCCGCTCCCCCGCCCGCCGCCGAAGACTGACCGTGTCGTGTCGTTCGTCCAGTCACGCGTGTCGTCCACGCAGACATGCGAAAGCACCGCCTCGGTCCAGCGGGTCGTGGGTGGGGGGGGGGGGGGGGGGGCCGAACCCCCCCCCCCCCCCCCACCGGCGCCAACCGCCCCCCGGCCACCCCCCACCCCCCCCCGCCCCACACCCGGGGGGTTCGCGGGGGGGGGGCCC
>NZ_JBIWKX010000099.1:0-18627 GCF_044765885.1 Amycolatopsis sp. NPDC102389 | reverse complement strand
GTTGCATATATACCTCTGCTTCTTGGGGGGCGGTGGGTTTGGTGTGGTGTGTTTGTTTGTGTTAGTTTCTACAACCCCCCCCCCCCCCCCCCCCCCCCCCACCACCCGGACCGGACGGCCACTCGCCCTTCCCATCACACAGGAGGAAACAATGCTGCAGGGAGCGCTGGCAGGCTTGGCCGCCGGCGGGCTGTACGCGGTGTTGGCGGTGTGCCTGACGCTGATGTCGCGCCTGGTGCGGGTGGTGAACTTCGCCCAGTCCGCCACCGGGATGTTCGGCTGTTACGTGGCGGTGTTCCTGTCCGTCCATCTCGGACTGCCGACGTGGCTCGCCACCGTCGCGGGGATCGTGCTCGGCGGGCTGCTCAGCGCGCTGCTCGGCTGGATCGTGTCCACCTGGCTCGCCGAAGCGGACACCGGTACCCGCTCGGCGGTCACGGTGGCGGTGCTGCTCCTGCTGATCTCGTTGTCGTTCATCCTGTTCGGCAACAAACCGCAGCCGTTCCATCCGATCCTCGACGGTCCGGCGGTCACCGTCGGCGGTGTGGTGATCAGCCAGGTCACCGTGGTCACCGTCGCGCTGGCCGTCCTGGTGGCGGTGGCCAGCCGGATCGTGCTGAGCCGGACACCGGCGGGAGTCCAGCTCAGGGCGCTGTCGGAACGCCCGACGACGGCGGAACTGCTGGGCATCCCGGCGAAACGGCTCAGCGTCGCGGTCTGGGCGGTCACCGGCGTGGTCAGCACGCTGGTCATCTCGATCGTGGCGCCGTCACAGTCCAACGACGCGACCTCGCTGGCGATGCTGGTGGTCCCCGCGGCCGCGGCGGCCCTGCTCGGAGGCTTCCGCCGTCTCGACCTCGCGGTCGCGGGCGGGCTGGGCCTCGGCCTGATCCAGGGCGCGGCCGCACAGGTCGACGGCCTTTCGGTGGTGCGGTACTTCCTGCCGTTCGCAGTGATCGTCGCGCTGCTGCTCTGGTCGCAGCGCAAGGAGGTGTGGGATGCGGCTCGCTGAACGCGGGATCCCGTTCGTGGTCGCCATCGTGGCGATCGCGGCCGGGTACGGCCTGAGCGTCGGGCTCGACGGGTACTTCGTCTACCTCGGCATGAGCGCCGTCGTCGCCGGGATCTCGTTGCTCGGGCTGGGGGTGGTCACCGGCAGCGCGGGCATGATCTCCCTGTGCCAGCTGACCTTCGGCGCCGTCGGCGCGTGGACGGTGTCGGCGCTGAACGAGGCGCAGGCGCCCGGCGGCTTCCTCACCTGGCTGGTGCTCGGCGGTCTCGCCGCCGGGGTGATCGGGGTACTCGTCGGGCTCCCGGCGTTGCGGCTGCGCGGGATCAACCTCGCCGTCGTCACGCTGGGGCTCGCCGCGGCGGCGGACCTCGCGCTCGTCCAGCTGCAGTTTCCCGGCGTCTCCGGCGGGATCTCGGTCGAACGGCCGGAGGCCTTCTCCGACGACCGGTCGTATTTCCAGCTCGCCGTCGTGGTGCTGGTGCTCTGCTGCCTCGCCGTGTACTTCCTGCGCCGCGGGCGCTGGGGCAGCGCCTGGCAGGCGGTGGCGTTCTCCGAACGCGGGACGGCGGCCGCCGGCACGAGCGTGCGGACGTCGAAGCTGACCGCGTTCGCCGTGAGCGCCACCCTCGGCGGGATCAGCGGCGGCCTGCTCACCGGGCAGGTCGGCATCGCCTTCCCGGCCAGTTTCACCGCGATCCAGTCGCTGGCACTGTACGTGCTGGCGATCATGTCGGGTGCGCATCTGATCGACATGGCCGTTTTCGGCGCGGTCCTGTGGGTCGGGGTGCCGGAGCTGCTCAAACGCTGGGGCATCCCGCAGGACTGGGGTTTCGTGGTGTTCGGCGTGCTCGGTGTCCAGGCATTGGCCAGTGGCGGGAACCTGGGGACCACGGTGCGGCAGGTCTGGTACCGGCGGTCCAAGAAGGAACCCGCGAAACTCGATCTCGCCGCCGAGACCGCGAACATCGAGTCCAAAGCGCCTGGTCCCCCGGTGCTCACCGTTCGTGGCCTGAGCGTGAACTTCGGACATGTGGCCGCACTGTCCTCAGTGGACATATCGGTGCCGGAACACGGCGTGCTCGGCGTCATCGGGCCGAACGGCGCGGGCAAGTCGACGCTGGTCGACGCGATCAGCGGATTCCTGCCGAACGCCGAGGGCGCCGTCGAACTCGGTGGCCGCCCGCTGACCGGATCGCCGTCGAACCGGGCCCGTGCCGGGCTGCGCCGGACGTTCCAGCAGGACCGCGTCCCGCCGGGGCTGACGGTCGGGGCGTACCTCAAGTTCCTCGCCAGGCGGCGGCTCACCGCCGACGAGATCGGCGACGCCCTGGACTTCTTCGGCTGCCCCGCCGCCCGCACTCCACTGTCGCAAGTGGACGTCGGCGCGCGCAGGCTGGTCGAGGTCGTCGGGCATCTGCTGGCGCGGCCGCGGGTCCTGCTCCTCGACGAGCCGGCCGCGGGTCTTCCGCACGAAGAGCACGTCGCGTTCGGGGAACGGCTCCGGCAGGTTCCCGCGCGGTTCGGGGTGTCGGTGTTGCTCATCGAGCACGATCTCGACCTCGTGCGCTCGGTCTGCGACACGATCACCGTCCTCGACTTCGGCAGTGTGCTGGCCTCCGGCCCGCAGGCCGAGGTACTCGCCGATCCCGCCGTCCTCAAGGCGTACATGGGTGAAACGGAGATGCTGTGAACGCTTTGCGGATAGCGGGACTGACGGTCACCCGCGGCGCGGGCCCGGTGATCCGGGACGTCGACCTGACGCTGGAGCCCGGACGGATCACGGCGCTCGTCGGCCCCAACGGTGCCGGGAAGACCAGTCTGCTGGAGGCGGTCTCCGGTGTGGTGCCCGCCTCGGCCGGGACCGTCCACATGGGATCCGACGAGATCACGAAACACTCGCGGGTCGCCCGCGCGCGGCGGGGACTGGCGCATATCGAGCAGGGTCGCGCGGTGTTCGGCGGCCTGACGGTGCTGGAGAACCTGATGCTGACCGCACGCACCCGCGCGCGGGCCGACGAACTGTTCGAGGCCTTCCCCGAACTGGAGAAACGCCGCGACTCCCCGGCCGCGCTGCTCAGCGGTGGGGAACAGCAGATGGTGGTGCTGGCCCGCGCCTTCGCCGCGCGGCCGTCGTTCCTGCTGATCGACGAAATGTCGCTGGGCCTCGCGCCCGTGGTGTTCACCCGGCTGCTGCCGATGGTGACCCGGTTCGCCGAGGAGGGCGCGGCGATCCTGCTGGTCGAGCAGTTCACGCACCTCGCGCTCGGTGTCGCGAGCGATGCGCTGGTGGTCTCTTCGGGGCGGGTCACCTACGCGGGCTCCGCGGCCGGCCTGCTGGACTCCCCCGGCACCCTGCACTCGGCGTACCTCGGCGAATCCTGACCGTCCGGAAGTCCGTGAAGGCCTCCTTGAGGGACTCTGGGTCCCTCAAGGAGGCCTTCACGGACAGGTACGTCTCCGTACAGACTGGCAAGAGCCTGCCTCCGCTGTCATCACCCTCCGACCATGTCGCGAAAGCCACTTTCAGGACATCAGACGTCGCGAAAGTGGCTTTCGCGACACGCCTGAAGGTCCTGAGCGGCGGTCGGGTCAGTAAGCCGGCTGAGCCGCAACGGCTAAGAACCCATCCCCGCCCGTTCGAACGCCAGCGTCGGCAGATCCACCGCGTGCGCGCCACCGTCCGCCACGATCACGGCGCCGGTGATGTACGACGACTCCGCAGACCCCAGGAACCGCACGATCGACGCGATCTCCTCCGGTTCGGCGGGGCGGCGCAGCGGGACCTCGGCGGTGACGCGCCGGTAGCCCTCGTCGTGGCCGCCGTCGAAGCCCGCGGCCTCGGCGAACTGGTCCATCTCGCCGTCCGCCATCGGCGTGCGCACCCAGCCGGGGCAGACCGCGTTCGCGCGCACACCCTTCGGCCCGTAGTCGCGGGCGATCGAGCGCGTCAGCCCGATCAGCGCGTGCTTCGCGACGGTGTAGCCGGCGACATTCGGCCCGGCGAACAGCCCGGCCAGCGACGACACGATGACCACCTGACCGCCGGTTTCGATCAGCGAAGGCAGCGTGGCCCGGCAGAACACGAACGCGCTGGACAGGTTCGAGCGCAGCGCCAGTTCCCATTCCTCGTCGCCGGTGTCGACCACCGAGGACAACCCGTGCCCGCCTGCGTTGGCCACCACGACGTCCAGCCTGCCGAACTTGCCGACGATCTCCGCCACGGCGTTCTCGGCGGCTTCGCGATCGCTGGCGTCGCACGCGACGACGTGCGCGCCGGTTTCGGCGGCCACCTTCTCCAGCGGCTCGAGCCGCCGTCCGAGTACCACCACCTGGGCACCCTCGTCGGCGTACCGGCGGGCCACCGCGGCACCGATTCCGGTACCGCCACCCGTGATCGCGACAACCTTCTTCACTTGCGGAGTCCTTTCTAAGCGGGAAAACCGGAGCGGGCCGAGACGCCGAAGTCGGCGAGCACGGCCTGGCCGTTGACCGCCCGCGAACGCGCGGACGCGAGGTGGAGCACCTGCCAGGCGACTTCTTCGGGAGCCTGCACCGGAAACGCGGGATCGTCGAGCACGTCGCCGAGATCGCCGCGCGCCATCGGGGTGTCGACCACCGACGGGCAGACACAGTTCACCCGGACGCCGGGGAGGTCGACCGCCAGTGCCCTGGTCATGGCGACCACAGCCCCCTTCGAAGCGCAGTACGGGACCATGCCGGGCGCACTCGTGAACGCCGAGTCACTCGCCAGCAGCACGACCGAGCCACTCGACGCGGTGAGCCAGGGCGCGGCGTGTTTGACCAGCAGGAACTGGCCGGTGACGTTGACCGCCATCAGCGCGGCGAAATCCGCCGCCGAGGTTTCGGTGACCGGTGTCCCCACCGGACCGGAGATCCCGGCACAGCCGACCACGACGTCGAGCCCGCCGAAGCGGCTCACCACGGTGTCGACAGCGGCGGCGACCGACGGCTCGTCGGTCACGTCGGCGTGGACCGCCAGGAGACCGTCGGCCAGTGTCGGCACGGGTACCCGGTCGAGGGCACCGACGCGCGCTCCCTCGGCGAGGAACGCCTGGACGCAGGCAAGGCCGATACCGGACGCCGCGCCGGTCACCAGTACGGCCTTGCCCGCGAGATCCAGTCCCATGACGTCATCCTCCGGTCCGGACCTTTCACGGAGGTTGGCCGTCAGTGCACCCTTCTTGTCCGCAGCCGCATGACGGCCTTTTCACCCGGGGTTGGACCGGCAAGACTGCGAAGCATGACCAGGCCGCATCCCCTCGACCCGCTGACCGCCGACGAACTCACCGCAGGCCGAGCGATCCTGACCGCCGAAGGCCTGCTCACCGCCACCACCAGGTTCCCGGCCGTACTGCCGGTGGAGCCGGAGAAGGGCGATGCCGCCCCCGACCGCCGCGTCCAGTACACGCTGCTGGACACCGCGACCGGCCAGGCTCGCGACGTGGTCGTCTCGCTGGCGAAACGCGAAGTGGTCTCCAACGAGGACTGTGGCCCGGGCCAGCCCGCGTACCTGTTCGAGGAGTACGACCTCGCCGCGTCGATCACGAAGGCGTCGCCGGAATGGCAGGCCGCGATGGAGCGGCGCGGGCTCGCCGACCGCGTCGAGCACGCCTTCTGCGCTCCCCTGGCGCCCGGGTTCTTCGGCAGGCCGGACGAGACCGGCCGGGTCATCCGGTCGCTGACCTTCCTGCGCGACGACGCCTCCGACAGCCCCTGGGCGCATCCCGTCGAAGGCCTGATCGTCCACATCGACCTGACCGGGCAACGAGTCATCCGCGTCGAAGACGAGGGCGACGTCCCCGTGCCGCCGGAGCACGGCCGCTACGGCGACGTCCCGGCCCGCACCACGCTCAAGCCGATCGAGATCACCCAGCCGGAGGGTCCGAGCTTCGTCGTCGACGGCAATGAGGTCACCTGGGAGGGCTGGAAACTCCGGGTCGGCTTCAACGCCCGCGAAGGCCTGACACTGCACCAGATCAGCTTCCAGGACCGCTCGGTGCTCCACCGCGCCTCGGTGCCGGAGATGGTGGTGCCCTACGGCGACACGGCGCCCGGCCGGTTCTGGATCAGCTACTTCGACGCGGGCGAGTACCTGCTCGGCAAGAACGGCAACGACCTGCGGCTGGGCTGCGACTGCCTCGGCGTCATCCACTACTTCCCCGCGTTCGTCGCCGACGACCACGGCCACCCGGTCGAGATCCCGCGCGCCATCTGCATGCACGAGGAGGATTACGGGATCCTCTGGAAGCACACGGATCTCGACGGCCGGGCCGAGGTCCGCCGGTCGCGGCGGCTGGTGATCTCGTCGATCTCCACCATCGGCAACTACGACTACGGCTTCTTCTGGTACCTCTACCTCGACGGCACCGTGGAACTGGAGGCGAAGGCCACCGGCATCGTGTTCGCCGGCGCCGCGCACACGGGCTCGGAACACCCGCACGCCAACGAGATCGCGCCCGGCCTGTTCGCGCCGGTGCACCAGCACCTGTTCTGCGCGCGGCTCGACGTGGCGATCGACGGCGAACGCAACTCGCTCGTCGAGGTCGATGTCGAACGTGTGCCGATGGGCGAACAGAACCCGTACGGGAACGCGTTCACCTGGAAGGAGACCCCGCTGCGGACCGAACAGGAGGCGCGACGGTTCGCCGATCCGGCCAAGGCGCGCGTCTGGGAGATCCGCAGCGCGGAGCGGACGAACCGGCTCGGCAAGCCCACGGCGTACCAACTCGTGCCGCGACCGTCCGCGACCCTGATGGCGCAGCCGGAATCGACCGTCCACCAGCGGGCGACGTTCGCCACCCGTCACCTGTGGGCGACGCCGTACCGCGCGGAGGAGCGTTTCCCGGCGGGTGACCGCCCGAACGCACATCCCGGCGGCGCGGGGTTGCCCGCCTGGACGGCGGCCGACCGCGACCTCACCGACACCGATCTCGTGCTGTGGCACGTCTTCGGCCCGACCCACATCCCTCGTCCGGAGGACTGGCCGGTCATGCCGGTCGACTACTCCGGTTTCTCCTTGCGCCCCTACGGGTTCCTGGACCGCAACCCGGCGCTGGACCTGCCGCCCGGCGCCGCTGACGATCACTGTTCCGCCCACGAGCACTAGGACCTTTCGATGCCCGAACTGACCCTGTCCGACACGTCCACCTGGCTGCCGCTGGACGGCCTGGCCCCCGGCTTCGACGCGAACAAGGCGCCCACGGTCGGCGACCTGCACGGCCGCACCTTCGAGCTCGCCTGCGAAGACGGCACCACGTTCACCGCCGCCTTCTCCGGCACCCGGATCGACTGGACCTACCACGGCACGGGCACCGACCGCTGCGAGACGTTCCTGGTCGACGACGACCTCTACTACGTCCAGTTCCACCCGCAGGCCCGGCAGGACGAGGCGTTCACGCTGCTGCTGGACCTGCGCCGCGGCCGCGCCCTGCTGGTGCTGAGCAAGATCGGCGACACCTCGCCCCGCGTCACCCAGTCCTTCGTGGCCGCCACGATCGGCGGCATCGAGCCGACCGGGGAATCGCTCGCCCCGACCACGTCGCTCGTCGGGCGCCGGGTGCTGTGGATGTACAGCACCGAGCACGCCTACGAGCACGTGTACCTCAGCCCGCACTGGTACACCTGGCAGTGCCTCGCGGGCCCGGAGCGGGGGCTCGCGGACACCGACGAGAACTCGGTCTACGAGCTGCGGCCGGGCATCTACGTCTTCGCCTGGCGGGAGAAGGTGATCCCGTGCGCCTCGGTGACCGTCGCCGACCACCGGGACGCGAAGCGGCTGCGCTCGCACGGTGTCCTTTTCGGACTGGACGCCACCGGCAGCACTCCCACCCACTTCACCTTCGGCGCGCACGGCAAGCTGCTGAGCACCACCGTGCACCCCGAGGCGTACGACCCGGCCGGGAGCTGAGCCTTGACCGCCGACATCGTCCTCATCAACGCCACGGTGTACACAGTGGACGGTGGTAGGCCCTGGGCCTCGTCACTGGCGATCAAGGACGGGAAGGTGCTGTCCCTGGAGGACATCGAACGCGGCCCGAGCACCGAGGTCGTCGACCTCGACGGCGCGTTCGTGATGCCCGGTCTGGTCGACGTGCACAACCATCACGCCCTGGCCGGGCGGGCGGCACTGTTCGAGCTGAACTTCGGCCTCGACGCGGGCCTGGACGACATCCTCGCCGCCGTCCGCTCGCGGGCCGCCGGGCTCGGACCGGACGAATGGGTGGTCGGCGGCGCTTGGGCGTCCACCCTGGTCGGTGCGCTTTCGCGGTCTTCGGCCCGGCACGCGCTCGACGAGGCCGCCGGCGGGCGCCCGGTCATGCTGTCGGACGACAGCAGGCACAACCGCTGGGTGAGCAGCCGGGCCTTGGAGCTGGCGGGCGTCACCGCGTCGACGCCCGATCCGGCGGGCGGGGAGATCGTCCGCGATCCCTCCACGGGTGAACCTGTCGGCGTCCTGCTCGAGGCGGCGGGCGTCGCCGTCGAGCGGGCGCTCAGCGAGACACGGACACTCAGCGCGGAGCAGCACGTGGCGGCGTCGCGGCACGGGATCGGCACCCTGCACTCGTACGGGGTCACCGCGTTCCAGGACGCAGGGGTCTCCGCGGACATCCTGCGGGCGCTGAAGGCGCTCGACGACGCGGGCGAGCTGCACGCGTGGGTCGTCTCGTCGCTGCTGATCAACGACCCGATCTTCGGCTTCGACCCGATCGGGGCACCGTTGCTGGAGGTCGCCGGGCAGTACCGGAGCGAGCATCACCGGCCGGACTTCGTGAAGATCTTCCTCGACGGGGTCCCGCCGACGCGGACCGCCGCCTTCCTGGAGCCGTACCTGCCGGACGCCGCGCACGGAGCCTGCCACCACGGCGCCACCACCATGCCGGGTGACGAACTCGTGGGCTGGCTGCGCACCGCGGCCGCGGCGGGGCTGTCGGCCAAGGTCCACTGCACCGGGGACGCGTCGGTGCGCGCGACGCTCGACGCCGTCGAGAAGGTGCGTGCCGAAGGCTTCGCCGACGCGCGTTTCCAGGTCGCGCACGGCCAGTTCGTCCACCCCGACGATCTCCCGCGCTTCGCCGCGCTGGGTGTCGCCGCGGACATCTCGCCGTTCCTGTGGGTCCCCGGCGTCATCCCGGCGGCCATCGCCGAGGTGCTGCCCGGCGAGCGGGCGGGCCGGATGCAGCCGAACCGGTCGCTGCTGGACGAAGGTGCGCTGGTGGCGGGCGGTTCGGATTGGCCGGTCAGCGAGTCCCCGAACGCGTGGGAGGGCATCCACGGCCTCGTCACGCGCCAGGATCCGACCGGCACGTTCCCCGGCGCGCTGTGGCCGGAGCAGGCGATCACCCTGGCCGAGGCGATCGACGTCTTCACCCTGGCCGCCGCCCGCGCGATGGGGCTGGGCGACGTCACCGGCTCGCTGGTCCCCGGGAAGTCGGCGGATTTCGTCGTACTGGACCGCGATCCGTTCCGGACCGATCCGTCCGCGCTCGTCAAGACAAAGGTGACACAAACGTGGTTCGCCGGGCACCGCGTGTATCACCGCGACTGATCTCCTACACTGGTAGAAGAACCAGTGCGGGAGGTCTGCCGATGCCGAAGATCATCGACCACGACGAGCGGCGAAGCCATATCGTCGACGTCACCTGGGATTTGATCACCCAGGGCGGGATCGAGGCCGCCACCATGCGCGAGATCGCGGCGGCCGCCGGCTTCGCGAACGGCGCGCTCAAGCTGTACTTCCCGAGCAAGGAAGACATCATCCAGGCCACCTACGAACGCGCGCTCGGCATGATGCGCGAGTACGTGGAGCTGGACGAGTTGCGCGGGCTGACCGCGCTCCGCGAGCTGTGCGTCTCGTCGATGCCCATCGACGAGGACCGCATCGCCGCGGGGCGCGTCCTGCTCACCTTCTGGCAGCTTTCGCTGACCAACCCGAAACTGCAGGACAAGTACCTCGAGCACATCCGCTCGTGGCGGGGCCTGCTGCACCGGTATCTCACCGAGGGCCGGGAGGACGGCGACATCGTCACCGAAACCCCCGACGAGCAGCTGGTCGACGAGATCGTGCTGATCAACGCCGGGGCGAACGTGATGAGCCTGGTCGCCGGGGAGTTCTCGACGATCGCCCTCCAGCGGCAGCACCTGGAGTCCTTCTTCGA
The DNA here is from genome assembly GCF_044765885.1 of Amycolatopsis sp. NPDC102389. Classification (NCBI taxonomy): domain Bacteria; kingdom Bacillati; phylum Actinomycetota; class Actinomycetes; order Pseudonocardiales; family Pseudonocardiaceae; genus Amycolatopsis; species Amycolatopsis sp. NPDC102389. The sequence goes on along the minus strand of NZ_JBIWKX010000099.1, from coordinate 8,439 downwards.
ACGCCTCACGCGCCCCTGACGCCACGTACTACCGCATTTCGTCCTCTGAATGCGGTAGTACGTGGCGCCGACTACCGCATTCAGAGGACTGAACGCGGGGGGTCGAAGACCCGGGTCAGGAAGCTCGCCACGTGCCGGTGCGACCGTGGCGAGGCGGGAAGATCCGTGTAGAGACCGTAGAACCCATGGATCTGCCCCGAGTACCGCGTCATCTCCACCTGAGTCCCGGCGTCGGTCAGGCGCCGCGCGAACTCCTCCCCTTCATCCCGCAGGACGTCGTACTCGGCTGTGAGCACCAGTGCCGGCGGCAGCCTGGTCAGGTCGTCGGCGCGCAGCGGCAGCAGATACGGATCGTTCAGGTGCGCCGGATCCGACACGTACTGCTCGAAGAAGAACCGCATCGCCCCGGCGGTCATCCCGAAGCCCTCGGCGAAGTCCACATAGGACCGGAAACCGTCGTCCGGGTGACCGTAGACCGGGCAGATCAGCACCTGCGCGGCCACCGGCGGACCGCCCCGGTCACGGGACATCATCGAGACCACCGTCGACAGATTGCCACCCGCGCTCTCGCCTCCGACGGCGATCCGTTCCCCGTCCACCGAGGGGCCCGCACCGCCCGCGGCGAGCCACTCGACGACGGCGTAGCAGTCGTCCGGGGCCGCCGGGTACGGATGCTCGGGCGCGAGCCGGTAGTCGACCGCGACGACGGCGACCCCGGCCGCGTTGCACACCGCCCGCGACGCGACCTCGTTCTCGTCGATCGAGCCGATCGTCCACCCACCGCCGTGGATCCAGACGAACGCGGGCACCGGCGCCGTGGCCTCGGGCAGATAGATCCGCACCCGCACCCCGGAAGGCAGGACGTGATCGGTGACCGAAGCGACCTCTTCGACCGAATCGGGACGTCGCCACGAAGCGGCGAAAACGGCTCGCAGCTCCGGAGCGGTCAGCGGGGTGGCCGGAGCTTCCGGCTGCGCGCTGCGGGCCAGCAGTTCCTTGACCGCGGGATCGAGGGTCACGGTCACACCGCTTCCGCGACGAGCACCCGCGGGCTGCCCGGCAGCGCGAGCCGGTCGGTGACCCGCCAGCCCGCCGCGCTCAGCCACTCCCGGACCTCCGCCTCCGGATAGACGACGGTCCCGTCGATCACCAGGTACTCCCCCGCGTGCAGCGCGTCGATCGGCCGCTGGACCGCGTCGTCGTCGAGGAAGAAGTCGAGCAAGAGCAACGTCGCCCCCGTCGCGGCGGCGGCACGGGCGTTGCGCAGGATCTCAGCGTTCTGCTCGGCGTCGAACCGGTGGACGACGTGGTTGACCATCACCAGGTCGAACTCGCCTTCGGGCCGCGCGGTGGGCGTCTCCGCTCCGATGACGGTCGCGCGGTCCGCCAGGCCCGCTTCGGCCGCCGCGGTGGTGACCGACTCGGTGAAACCGGGGTCGAAGACGAACGTGGTGTGCAGTGCGTCGTTGGTCTTCATGGCTTCGACGGCGAACGCGCTGGAGAGCCCGCCGAGGTCCAGAGCCTTTCGATGCGAGCCGAAGTCGTACGCGCCGGCCAGCATCTTGGCGTGCAGGGCGTTATACGTCATGACACCGGCCATGAACGTGCCCCAGCGCGCGTCGTCCATCTCCAGCTTGCCCGGCTCGCCACTGTCGGCAGTGTGGCCGAACTGCAGCCAATGCGGGTAGCTGATCGTGTCCAGGAACGTCAGGAACGGCGCCAGATCGAGGTCTCCGCCGCCGAGGTACGCCGCGGCGTCGGCGGCCAGTTCGTACCGTCCGTCCACACGGGACAGCAGCCCGAGTGATGACATGGCGTCACCGAGGATGCGGGTGATCTTCTCCGGTTTGCCGGTCTTCCCCGCCAGTTCCGCGGCCGTCAGCGGGCCGTCGGCGAGTGCGGTGAACAGGCCGATCCGGCTCGCCGCGAAAAGTTGCTTGGCCGCCATGTACCCCACGGCGATGTCCACGATCCGCTCGGGACCGGCAGTCTTGGTCGACCCGCTCACGGGTGCCCTCCTTAGCTCGTTTCCGCCGAGAGTCTACAGGCGTAGACAAAAGAATCCAGTGCAAGTTTTCGCCCACTGCCAGGGAAAACTTGCCGGATATCAACTTCCTACATTCGTAGAATATACCCATTGACAGCGCACTCCCCCAGTGTCAACATGCGTAGAACTACCCCCGCCGGAGGTCCGTTCCCCGGCAGTGCGGTCCGCTCCGGGCGGGCTCGGGAAAGGGGATTCATGACCCTGCTCGAATTACGAGAACTCACCGTCGGCGTCATCGCCGACGAAACCGAACGCGAACTCGTGCGCGAACTCTCGTTCGACCTCGAACAAGGCCGGACACTCTGCGTGGTCGGCGAATCCGGCAGCGGTAAAACGGTGACGGCCTTGTCGATCATCCGGTTACTGGAGTTCGTCGCGCCGGTGTTCACCCGCGGCGAGATCAGCGTCGACGGCGTCGACCTCACGCGGCTTTCCGCCGACGAGATGCGCGCGTACCGCGGCCCGCGGATCGGCATGATCTTCCAGGAGGCGCTGGACTCACTGAACCCGAGCCAACGGGTCGGCAAGCAGCTGATCGAGGCCTACCGGAAGCCCGGCTCCCTGCCGCGCCAAGCCGCGCGCAAGGGCACGCCGTTGCACCGCGAGGCTGAGGCGAAGGCCCGCGGCCTGTTGAAGGAGGTCGGCCTCACCGACACCGACCGGGTGCTTTCCCTGTACCCGCACCAGATGTCGGGCGGGATGCAGCAGCGCGTGATGATCGCGCTGGCCCTGATGGCCGATCCGAGCCTGCTGATCGCCGACGAGCCGACCACGGCACTGGACGTGACCACGCAAGCGGAGATCCTCACCCTGTTCGATCGCGTCCGCCGCGACCACGGCACCGCGTGCGTCTTCATCACGCACGACATGGGCGTGGCCGCGCAGGTGGCGGACCGGATCGCGGTGATGTACCGCGGCGAACTGGTCGAGCTCGGGTCCACAGAGGACATTCTGCACGCGCCGAAGCATCCCTACACCAAGGCGTTGCTCGACTGCGTTCCGCAACTCGGGGTCAGCAGGCGCGACGGCTTCCCCACCATCTCCGAGGCACTGCTCGAAGCCGCGATGAACGGCGAATCGGCGGTCGCGACCGAAACCAGGTCGTTGAGCCGCACGAAGACCGCGGACACCGGGGACGGCACCGCGCTCGTCATCGACTCGGTGTCCAAAGTGTACGGACGACGTGGCCGGTTCTCGCTGAGCCGCGAACCCGAGGTGCACGCGGTCAAGGACGTCTCGCTGGAGATCGCGCCCGGCGAATTCTTCGGCCTGGTCGGGGAATCCGGTTCGGGCAAGACCACCCTCGGCCGGCTGGTGAGCGCGCTGGAAACCCCCACCGAAGGCACCATCACCTTCGGCGAGCACCGGTGCACGCCGTCCGGCCTCGACGGTGACGAGCGCGCGTTCCGCCGCCGCGCACAGCTGATCTTCCAGGACCCGCAGAGCTCGCTCGATCCGCGGCACACCGCCGCCCGGATCATCGCCGAGCCGCTGCGGGAACTCACCGGCCTCCGCGGCGCCGAACTCGACCGTCGTGTCACCGAACTGATCGACGAGGTCGGTCTTCCCTCCGACACCGCGAAGAAGCTGCCCTCGCAGCTCTCCGGCGGACAGAGGCAGCGCGTCTCGATCGCGCGCGCGATCGCGGCCGAACCCGACCTCATCGTCGCCGACGAGCCGACCTCCGCGCTCGACGTCTCGGTGCAGGGCCAGGTGATGAACCTGCTCCTTGACCTGCGGCGCACCCGTGCGCTCAGCTTCCTGTTCATCACGCACAACCTCAGCCTGGTGCTCTCGGTCGCCGATCGCGTCGGCGTGATGTACCGGGGCGAACTGATCGAGATCGGCGAACCGGACGAGATCCGGCTGCACGCCCGGCACGAGTACACCCGCCGTCTCCTCGCGGCGAATCCCGAACTGCCCGCCCACCCCCACACTGGAGTGCGGAACCCATGAGACGAACCCTGACCAAGGCCGCGCTCGGCCTGGCGACCGTCCTGCTGCTCAGCTCGTGCATGGGAGGGCAGGCCGGCGGTGGGGCCGCCGACGGGCCCCCGAAGCCGGGCGGCAATCTCAACGTCGCCGTGCCCACCGATCCGCAGTCTCTCGACATGGTCGCGAATCCCGGCCAGGTGACCGCCCACATCGGCAACATGATGTACGAGAAACTGTTCGAAGTGGACCGCGGCTTCACCGCCCGCCCCATGCTGGTCGAGGACTACACCACCAGCCCGGACAGGCTCACCTACACCTTCAAGCTCCGCCAGGGTGTCACCTTCCACGACGGCAACCCGCTGACGTCGGAAGACGTCGTGGCGAGCCTGAAGCGGTGGCAGCAGGTGCACCGTACCGGCCAGCTGGTCACGCCGGACATCGAGGCGATCACGCCCGCCGATCCGGCGACGGTGACCATCAAGCTCAAGCAGCCGCGCTACCCGCTGATCAACGAACTCGCCGGCGCGGGCACGGAGATCTACGAGGCGAAGAACCTCACCGGTGTCGCGCCGACCGGGTTCGCCCAGGACAAGGCGATCGGGACCGGTCCGTACAAGCTGAAGAGCTGGGACATCGGCCGTGAACTGGTGCTGGAGCGGTACACCGGCTACAAGTCACGGTCCGAAGAGGACTGGGGCGGGCAGGCGGGTGCCAAGCACGCGTACCTGGACACCGTGACCTACAAGGTGGTCTCCGACCAGGACGCGCTGATCAACGGCCTGCAGACCGGACAGTGGGACCACATCATGCCCACGAACGACCAGTACGAGCCGCTGCGCAACAACCCGGCCGTGGTCGTGCACAATCTGCCGGGCGGCAACGACAACGTGGTGATCCCGAACTTCAACACCGGTTCGAAGTTCGCCGACCCCCGCGCCCGTGAAGCGCTGAACCTGTTGCTGGACAAGCCCGCGCTCAACGCGGCCACGGGCGGCAGCAAGGACCTCACCGTCGAGACCGGTGCCTTCGCCTCGCCGGACAACAAGCAGTTCTATTCCACCGCGGGTGAAGAGGTCTACAAGGCGCACGATCCGGAGAAGGCCAAGCAACTGCTGGCCGCGGCGGGCATCACCGCCGGCGCGACGATCCGCATCGTCACCACGAACTCGTACCCGGAGTTCGGCAAATGGGCCGTGCTGATCCAGGACAGCCTGTCGAAGATCGGCATCAACACCAAGATCGACACCTTCGACTTCGCCACCATGCTCGGCACGCTGACCAAGGAACCGGGCGGCTGGGACATCACCACGCTGTTCTTCGACTCGGCGCTGACCTCGCCCGCGCAGATGCCCGCGCTCACCCTGGGCACGCTGAACGGCTCTGCCTCGCCCGAACTGGACGGGCTCATGGCGGAGTTCAACGCCTCGACCACCCCTGAGCAGGCGAAGGCGGTGGTGGACAAGCTGCAGGCGTTCACCTGGAAGCAGCTTTCGGTGATCACCCTGAGCCAGTCCAAGCTGTACGCGGCCTACTCCCCCAAGCTCAAGGGCTACGGCGACTTCTACCGCGTCTTCTGGAACACCTGGCTGGCGTCATGACCGGTCTGCTGCTGCGCAGGCTGCGCGATCTGGTGATCATCCTGGTGATCGTCGGGACGATGATGTTCTTCGTCATCCGGCTCATTCCCGGCGACCCGGCGCAGGCCATCCTCGGCCCGACCGCACGACCGTCCGATGTGGACGCGTTGCGGGAGAGCATGGGACTGAACGGGACGCTCTGGGAGCAGTACTTCAGCTGGGCCGGGAACGTGCTGCAGGGCGACTTCGGCACGTCGATCACCTATCACGCGCCGGTGCTCGGCGTGGTCGCCGACCATATCCTCCCGACGCTGACCCTCGCCGTGTTGTCGACGGTGATCAGCTTCTTCCTCTCCGTCGCGATCACCTCGTGGCAGGCGGTGTCGCCGCGCAATCCGGTGGCGCGGGCACTGGACCGATTGTCCGCGCTCGGGATGGCGATGCCGGACTTCTGGATCTCGCTGATGCTCGTGCTGGTGTTCTCGGTGACGCTGCGCTGGTTCCCCTCCAGCGGCTACGAGAACCTGTTCACCGATCCCGCGACGGCGGTGCCGGCACTGGTGCTGCCGCTGACCGTGCTCGTCATCGGGCAGACCGCGTTGTTCGTGCTCACCCTGCGCGAAAGCCTGCTCGGTGAGCTGCCGTTCGCGTATCTGCGCACCGCGCGGGTCAAGGGGCTGTCCGAACGGCAGGTCATGACCAAACATGTCCTGCCGAACGCCCTGATGCCGCTGATCACCCAGCTGGGCAGCAATTTCGCCATGCTGGTCGGCGGGATCGTGATCATCGAGTCCATCTTCGTCGTGCCGGGGCTGGGCCATTTGCTGATGGGCGCGGTGTCCACCCGCGACTTCCCGCTGATCCAGGGTGTGACGCTGTTCGTCGCGGTGCTGTTCGTGCTGGTCAACCTGCTGGTGGACCTGTCGTACGCGCTGCTCGACCCGAAGGTGCGTGTCTCGTGAGCGTGGCTCTCGTGGAGAAGACGTCGCCGGTGCGCGAAAAGCCGTCGTCCGGCCGCGCGGCCCGGGTGTTCCGGCGTAACCGGATGCTGGTGATCAGCACGGCGATCCTGGCGGTGATCGTCCTGGCCGTGATCGTGCTGCCGTTCTTCCTGCCGAGCGTCAGCGCGACCGACCCGGTGAACCGGCTGCTGCCGCCGTCGGCCGGGCATCCGCTCGGCACCGACTCGTTCGGCCGTGACGTGCTCGCCCGGCTGGTGTCCGGCGGGCGTGCGTCGCTCGGACTGTCCGCGCTGATCACCCTGTGCGCGGCCTTCACCGGCCTGGTGATCGGGCTGATCAGCGGCTTCTTCCGCGCGGCCGACGCGGTGCTGATGCGGGTGATGGACGCCTGGATGTCGTTCCCGGCGATCATTCTCGCGATGGCGCTGGCGATCTCGCTCGGCGCGAGCATCTGGACCGAACTGATCGCGCTGACGGTGATCTTCACACCGTTCACCGCCCGCGTCATCCGCAGCCGGGTGCTCGGCATCGCCGGCCGCGCCTACATCGGCGCGGCGCGCGTCTCGGGGATGAGCCGCTGGAAGATCCTCGTCGTGCACGTGTTCCCGAACGTGCTGCCTCTCGCGCTGGTGCAGGTGGTGATCCTGTCCGCGGCGGCGATGCTGGTGGACGGGGCGATGAGCTTCCTCGGTCTCGGTATCGCTCCCCCGACCCCGACCTGGGGCAACATGATCGCCGAAGGCCGGTCGTACCTGGTGCAGGCGCCCTGGCTGGTGATCGTGCCCGGCGTGACGATCATGGTGTGCGTCTTCCTGCTGAACCTCATCGGCTCGTCACTGCGGATCGCCGTCGACGCCCGCGCGCGGACGCTGAGCGAGATGCTGCGCCTGCGCACCCGCCGCCCCTCCGGCAGCTGAGAAAGGATCCCGTTGTCTGCCACTACTTCCTTGGCCGTGCGCCGATTCGCTCCCGAAACCGTCTCGGGACCGCCTGTACTCCTGGTGCACGGATTCGCCTCCGACGGCCACACCGACTGGATCACCACCGGGTGGCCTGCCGCGCTCACCGCCGCGGGCCGCGAGGTGGTGATACCGGACCTTCCCGCGCATGGCTCCAGCCCGGCCCCCGCGGGTTCCTTGGGCGCGGCCGCGATCACCGCCGAACTGTCGCGGCTCGTCACCGATCTGTCCGAAGTGGACGTTGTCGGGTACTCACTGGGCGCGCGACTGGCGTGGGAGCTTCCCGCCCAGGCTCCCGTCCGGCGGCTGGTGCTCGCGGGGGTGAGCCCGTTCGAACCGTTCGGCGCCGTCGACGTCCCGGCCGCGCTCGCGTTCGCCGGTGGCGGCAAGGCTCCGTCGGATCCGCTGACCGGCATGATCGCGCATATGATCACCGCGCCGGGGCGGAATCCCGCCGCGCTCGCGCGGTGCATCGAGGATCTGCGCGCGGAGCCTTTCGCGCCGGTTGCCGGTGCCGTCGCCGTACCGACCCGGTTCGTCGCGGGCGTGGAGGATCCGGTGAGCCAGGGCATCGAGACGCTGGTGGAACTGGTGCCGGGATCCTCGCTGGTGCGGGTGCCCGGGGATCACGGCGGGGCTTTGCGGAGCCCGGAGTTCAAGGCTGCCGTGCTGGAGTTTCTGGGCTAAAGCATCGTGAGTGGTATCGCGGTGAGACCGCGAGCAAGGTGGCCTTCGGCGTGCGGCACCAGCGGCACCCTGGTGGACCTGAGTGTCCACACAGGACGTTTGCTGACGCCCTAATGGTCGTTTGATGCTCACATGACCGGTTTTCCGTGGGGTCGCGAGTGGCAAGTGGTGTTCTATTTTGAGCCGAAGGTCAAACGTGGCGTGTTCTCGGGCGGCCCGATGATGGGATGAAGGCTCCCTTCGCCGCGTCTAATGCGGTGAAAGGAGCCTTC
>NZ_JBIWKX010000098.1:0-19806 GCF_044765885.1 Amycolatopsis sp. NPDC102389 | reverse complement strand
CGACCCCGGCCAGGATCGTACATATAGACATGAACCGGACACCGCACAGTCGGAAACTGTCCCTTGTGGACACTCAGCGGCGCTTGGACGTCAGCTGAGAGGGCCCCACGCCACATTTGACTTACCCCTCAATAACCACCCTTACCACTCACGAGGCCCAACGCTCCCTTGAGCTCCGCCCGCGAACTCACGCCGAGCTTCGGGAAGATCCGGTGCAGATGCGTGCCGACCGTCCGGTGGGACAGGTAGAGCCGCTGCCCGATCTCCCGGTTCGTCAAGCCTTCGGCGGCCAGCTGCACGATGCTCAGCTCGTGCGGGGTCAGCTTCTCCCGCGCGTCAGGACCGCGGTTCGGGCTGGACTCCCCCGCGCTCCGCAGTTCCCGGCGCGCCCGTTCGGCCCACGCGGTCATGCCGAGCGCGTCGAACGTCTCCCGCGCGGTGCGCAGGTGCGCCCGCGAGTCGATGGCGCGCCGTTGCCGCCGCAGCCATTCGCCGTAGGCCAGGTGCAGCCGCCCGCGTTCGGCGGGCCAGCCGTCCAGCTCCGCACGCAGCGCGGTCTCGAACAGTTCGTCGCTCGGTTCGAGCACGGCGCGGGCGTAACGCAGGCCGATGTGCAAGGCGGGCGCCGGAGTCGTCACGGCGAGCTGTTCCATCTCCGCGACGATCTCGCGCAGGGCCTCGACCCGCCCCGCCCGGATCGCCACCTCGGTGAGTTCCGCGACGAAGTAGACGCGCAGCGCCGTCTGAAAGGCGGGATCGGCGGGGTCGAAGAGGCGCCGCAGGTCGGCGAACGCGTCGTCGAAGCGGCCCTCGCTCGACGCGGCGATCCCTCTGGCGAGCTGGACGGTCGCCAGTACCGGCCGGGCACCGGCGGCGAGCGCGACCCGTTCGGCCTCGTCGGCGAGCGTCTTGGCCTGCTTGTGCTCGCCCCGCAGCGCGGCGATCTCGGCCTGGACCGCGGTGGCGAGCCCGTACATGAACGGCTGCCCGGTTTCCTTGGCGAAGTCGGCCGCCTCCGCCGCGACCGGCACGGCCCCGGCGAGATCACCGAGCCGGACCCTGCTCCACGCCTGGACCGCCAAGGCTCGCGGCAGCAGCCCGAGCCTGCCTTGCGCCCGTAGTCCCGGCGCCGCGGCCGCGGAGAACCGGGCGGCCAGATCGACCGCGCCGACCTGCAATGACGCGCTGCCGAGAAAACGGTCGACCTCGGGATCGGCGCCGGTGGCGGCGACGAGTCCACGTAACTCGCTGAGCACGGCCCCGGCCCGGTCGAACGGCGCCACGTAGGCGGCGACTGCGACCAGCCGCGGGTCCGAGTTCTCCACCGGGAGACGGTCCGCGACGGCCAGTAGCGTTCGCCGCGTGTCCGCGCCGGGTTCGGCCCAGAAACACCGCATGGCGGCGCCCCACAGCACGCGCATCGCCGGATCCGGATGCCCGTCCTCCGCGACCGACTCGGCCAGGCGCGCCAATTCCGTGATCCGCGAGGGATCCTCACGGACGCCGTCCTCGAACCCGCTGAGCAGCCAGCTCGCCGTCGCTTGTTGCCGTGGCGTGAGTTCTCCCGCGCGGGCGTCACGGACGAGCCGTTCCGCCGTCGCACGGCCACCGGATTCGACGGCCAGCTCGGCCGCGCGCAGCAACCGGTCCGCCCGGCGCTCCGGATCGACGCTCAACAGCGCCGCCTGTTCCAATGCGGCGACGGCGGCAGGCGCTCCGCCGCGGTGCCGGGACCGGTCGGCGGCGTTCTCCAGTTCCCGGGCCACGTTTTCGTCGGCACCGGTCGCGGCGGCCGCCCGATGCCAGGCGCTGCGATCCGGCTGCTCGCGGAAGGTCTCGGCGAGGCTCAAGTGCGCGCGCCGCCGTTCCCCGATCGGCACCGAAGCGGGAATGGCCGAGCGCATCAACGGATGCCGGAACGAGACCGTCCTGGCTTCGAGGTCGATCAGCCGGGCTTCGGCGGCGGGCGCCAGCGCCGAAGGCTCGACGTCTTCGCCCAGCAGCGTGGCCGCCGCCGCGAGGGTTTCGGTGAGCGAGCCGGTCTCGTTGAGCGCGGCGACCAGCAAGGTCGTCCGGGCCGGTTCCGGCAGGGCGGTGAACCGGGCGCCGAACGTACGCTCGAGCCGTTCGGTCAGCGGCAGCACGGGATCCGACGTGTCGGTCACGGCCGACGGCAACTCGGTCAGCGCCAGCGGATTGCCGTCGGCTTCGGCGAGGACCCGGGAGCGGACCGGCGTGGTGAGCCCGGGGGCGACGGAGTCGAGCAGCTCGGCCGCCACGTCCCCGGGGAGCCGCTCCAAGTCCATTGAGGACAGACCCGCGTCACGTAGCGGCGACAGCTCCCCGTCCCGGAGCGTCGCGATCAGGACGATCGGTTCCGTCTCGATCCGCCTGGCCACGAACGCGAGCACGCCGGCACTCTCGCGGTCCATCAAGTGCACGTCTTCGGCGACGATCAGCAACGGCTTGACCGCCGCCTCCTCCGCGAGCAGCGTCAGCGCGGCGAGCCCGACCAGATACGCGTTCGGCTCCGCGGAGTCGGCCAGCCCCAGCGCCGCCCAGAGCGCGGAACGCTGCGGCGCGGGCAGTGTGTCGGCGCCGGCCCGGACCGGATGAAGCAGCTGATGCAGAGCCGCGTACGCGAAGTTCCGCTCGGCCTCGACACCGGTCGCCCGCAGCACCCGCAGGCCCCCGAGCGCCGCCGCGGCCACGGCTTCCGCGACAAGAGCCGACTTCCCGGCGCCGGGTTCGCCCTGGATGAGCACGCCGCCGCAGCCCGCGGCGGGACCGTCGACGAGCTCCCTCAGATCCTTCAGCTCGGCTTCCCGTCCGAAAAGCGGCATGGTGCGGCATTCCTCCCGTCGGCCGTGGGCGGCCGCCCGTCCGACGATACCCAAACGGTCCGGTTAGGACTGGGCGTCTACAGGATGTAAACGGCGTGTCGACACGAGCGGCCTAGCTTCGGGAAAGTGATGAGACGCAAGAAGTTGTTCCTGGCGGCGGCACCGCTGGCCGCCCTGCTGCCGCTGGTGCTGACCTCGGTCACGCGGACGGCGCCCGCCGAAGCGACGTCGACATCGTGCGCGGCGGTCCCCGTTTCGGCGCCCGAAGGCGCGCGCATCGAGTCCGTCCAAGCGGAGCACAAGCCCGGCGGCACCGTCACGTTCCCGCCCACCCCGTTCTCGGCTCCCCAGACCATCACCGACGTGCCCGCGTACTGCGAAATCACCGTCGTCCTGACGCACGGCGGCGCGGGTGATCACGTCAAGGTGGCCGTCACCCTGCCCCAGACCGGATGGACCGGCAGGCTTCAGGCGGTCGGCGGCAGCGCCTACACCGCCGGTGACTTCGGCGCCCCGCTCGTCCAGGCGGTCAAGGACGGCTTCAGCGGCGTGACGACCGACGCCGGTGTCCCGCTGACGTTCCTCGACACGTCGTGGGCGCTCACTCCCCAGGGCGAGATCGACAAGCCGCTGGTGACGAACTTCGCGACCCGGTCCGTGCACGAAGCCGCGCTCGTCGGAAAGGACGTGACGCAGAAGTTCTACCAGCGGGAAGTCGGCCACTCGTACTGGAACGGCTGCTCGACCGGTGGTCGTCAGGGCTACTCCGAAGCGCAGCGGTATCCGGGCGACTTCGACGGTGTCCTGGCGAACGCGCCCGCCGTGCACTGGGCGGAGTTCGCGGTCGCGACGCTCTGGCCGCGGATGGTGATGAACCAGGAGAAGACCTTCCCTGCGACCTGTGTCTTCACCGCCTTCCAGCAGGCCGCGATCAAGGTCTGCGACGGCCGGGACGGGGTCACCGACGGCATCGTGGACCGGCCGGACGAATGCGGCTACGACCCGCGGTCGCTCGTCGGCACGAAGGTGCTCTGCGGTGACAAGGAGGTCACCGTCACCGCGGCGGACGCCGAGGTCGTGCGCAAGATCTGGGCCGGGCCGGCCGACGAGCACGGACGGCGGCTCTGGGCCGGTCTCCCCAAGGGCGCCGACTTCGGCCCGGTGACGACCGCTCCCGGGTTCCCGGTAGCGACGGGCTGGGTGCGGACGTTCCTGAAGAAGCAGCCGGGGTTCGACACCGAGAAGCTCACCTATCGCCAGTTCGCCGACCTGTTCCGCCAGTCGGTGCGGGAATACGACGACGTCATCGGGACCTCCGACCCGGATCTGTCGGGCTTCCGCCGGGCGGGCGGCAAGCTGATCACCTTCGTCGGCACCGGCGACCAGCTGATCCCGCCTGGCGGCACGCTGCGGTACCGCCACGAGGTGGAGCGCGAGATGGGCGGACCGAAGCGGGTCGACGACTTCTACCGGCTGTTCCTCGCGCCGGGTGTCGCGCACTGCGGCGGCGGGGCAGGCGCCACACCGGTGAACGCGCTGGGCGCGCTCGTCGACTGGGTCGAGCACGGAAAAGCACCGGCGACCCTGCCCGCGGCGAACAGCGACAAGACCCGCACCCGCGATCTCTGCCCGTATCCGCAGGTCTCGCGGTACCGCGGCCACGGTGATCCCGCGGCGGCGTCGAGCTATCGCTGCACCGGTCGCTGAGGCCCTCCGCACCCGTGCCCGTCGTGCCGGCGCCCCCTCCGGCACGACGGGCACTTCCCCACTCTGTGAGAAGTTCCGGCGTTCCCTTTGCCATACCCCTCAAAAGTACGGTATTGACGACAGTGGACACCGCGACGGAACACCTCGCGCGGCTGTGCACCTCTACTTCCGAAGCCGGCCGAACCGTTGCACCGCAACGAAATCGACTATCGGATCACCACGGAACACCGCCATATCGCCCTGCGTCACAGCCGGGCGATATGACCCAAATGGTATGTACCAATGGAGTGATACCCCTCGTACGGTCGGGGACGAATCCCCCTCCCCCGCCGTTTCGAGGAAAGCGTTGAAATGAACAGAAAGATCTTAGCCGCGACTGCCGCGGCGATAACCGGGGCAGGCTTGATCACCGCCATCGCCCTCACCCCGAGCGCGAGCGCCGGTCAGCAAGCCACCGCCGGTGACCAGGCCCAGTCCGAAATGCTGGCCGCGATGTCCCGCGACCTGAAGATCAGCCCCGAACAGGCCAAGCTCCGGCTCGCGAGCGAACAGCGCGCCGCGGCCGCCGACAACACGCTGAAGAAGCAGCTCGGCACGTCGTACGCCGGATCGTGGCTGGACTCCACCGGGACCACGCTCACCGTGGCGGTCACCGACGCCGCCCAGGCCGACCTAGTGCGCGCCGCCGGCGCGACGCCGAAGACGGTCGCTCGCAGCGCCACCGATCTCGACGCCGCGAAACTGCGGCTGGACGCGAAGTCCACCAAGGCACCGAAGACCGTGCCCGGCTGGTACACCGACGTCACCACCAACTCGATCGTCGTGCTCGCCAACGCCGGCGGAGAGGCCGCCGCGAAATCGTGGGCGGCCGAGTCCGGTGTGGCGGCCGATCTGGTCCGGATCGAGGCCAGCACCGAAAAGCCGCGGGCGCTGATCGACATCATCGGCGGCAACGCCTACACCTTCGGTTCGGGCCGCTGTTCCATCGGCTTCCCGGTCGAGGGCGGCTTCGTCACCGCCGGACACTGTGGGACCACCGGCACCCGGACCTCGAACCCGAGCGGCACCGTCGCCGGCTCCAGCTTCCCCGGCAACGACTACGCCTGGGTCCGCGCCGACGCGGGCAACACCCCGCGCGCGCTGGTCAACCGCTACCCGGGCACCGTACCGGTGGCGGGTTCGACGGAGGCCGCGGTCAACTCCTCGGTCTGCCGTTCCGGCTCCACCACGGGCTGGCACTGCGGCACCATCCTGCAGAAGAACACCTCGGTCACCTACCCCGAGGGCACCATCACCGGCCTGACCCGGACCAACGTCTGCGCCGAGCCCGGCGACTCCGGCGGTTCGTGGATCTCCGGCGACCAGGCGCAGGGCGTCACCTCCGGCGGCTCCGGCGACTGCACCTCCGGCGGCACCATCTACTTCCAGCCGGTCTCGGAGATCCTGAGCGTCTACAACCTGCGGTTGATGGTCACCGGCAACCCGCCGTCCAGCACCACCACCACGCCCACCACCCCGACCGGCCCCACCACGTCGAACCCGCCGGGCGGCACCTGGGCGCCGTACACGTACTACGGCTCCGGCGCGACCGCCAGCTACGGCGGCAGCGACTACCGGGTCATCCAGCCGCACACCTCCATGCCCGGCTGGGAACCGCCGAACGTGCCCGCGCTTTGGGAACTCGCCTGACCTGGACCGCCCCCGGTGACCCGACCTCACCGGGGGCGGCTCCTCCCCCTGCCGACGGCGCGCGGGCGGCGGATCTCGAATCCCTCGTCCCCCGCGCCCGTCGCGGTGACGCCGCGGCCACGAACGAGCTGATGAACATCGTCCAGCCGGTGGTCGCGGACTACTGCCGGAGCAGGATGGACGGAACGGACGCGCGCGAGATCGCCGCGGACGACGTCGCGCAGGAAACCTGTCTCGCCGTGCTCACCGCCCTGCCCACCGCGAGGACCACCGGCGGCTCCTTCCTCGCCGCCGTCCTCGGGATCGCCGCCCGGAAGGTCGCCGCTGCCTTCCGGCGGCGAGCCCGGGACCGCTCGGAACCCACGCCCGATCCGCCCGACCGCGCCACCGCCGAGACCGACGAACCCGAGCGGCGGGCCCTCGCCGCCGACGGCCACGACCGGCTGACGCGGCTGATGAGCACCCTTCCCGGCATTCAGCAGGAGGTCCTCCGGTTGCGGATCACGGTCGGGATGACGGCGCCCGAAACGGGGGCGCTCCTGCACGTGAGCCCCGGCCTTGTCCGGGTCGCCCAGCATCGCGCCCTGCACAAACTCCGCACGATCGTCAGCGAGGACGACCTGTGATCAGCCCCCTGATCGGTCCCGGGGACGGCCATACCTGGCCGGCGGAAGTCGACGTCCGGCATCTGCGTCTTCTCGACGCGATCGCGTCGGCAGGCAGCATCGCGAAGGCCGCGACCGCGCTCGGGCTCTCCCAGCCCGCGCTGAGCGCGCAGCTCCACCGGGTCGAGCGGGCACTGGAACGGACGGTGTTCGAACGCGACCGGCACGGCGTGCGGCCCACCGCGCTGGGCGACGTCCTGCTGAAACACGCGCGACGCGTACTGGCCGCCGCTGACGACCTCGAACTGGCGATCCGCCGGTTCCACACCACGCCGTCCGACGGGCTGCTCCGGATCGGCGCGCTCCCGACGGTCTTCGCCGAGACGGTGAGTGGCGTGGTCGCCGCGGCCGCCCCCGGCCGTCCGGTCGAACTGCTCGCGGTGACCAGCCGGACGGCGTTGTTCTCGGCACTTCTCGACGGCACGGTGGAATTGGCGCTGTACGTGGACCATCCCGGGCAGGAGATCGATCCGCCCGACGGCGTCCACCTGCTTCCCGTCGGGACGGAGCCGGTGTTCCTGATCGTGTCCCCGGACCATCCCGTCGCCGGACGCGGCGAGGTGTCCCTGGCGGAACTCGACGGCTCGGACTGGCTCGCGGTGGCGGGCGGGGACAAGGCGTTCCGCGATCACCTGACCGACGAGTGCGCCCGGGCCGGGCTCGGCGCGATCACCGTGCGAGAGCTGGAACCTACGGTGCTACGGCAGACCATCCGGCGCGATCCCCGCGCGGTGGCGCCGGCCCAGTCCCTCGATTCCGGCTCCGCGATGCCCGGCCCGGTGGTGGCGCTGCGGGGTGTGCCGCTGAGGACGCGGCATCTCCTGCTGTGGCGCGACGGCTCACCGGTCGACGTCCCGGCTGTCCGAAGTGGACTGGTGCACGCGATCACCGAGCTGGCCGCGATCCGGCATCGCCTCCCCGAGTGGGCCGCGGCCAACCCCGGCTGGCTCGGGACCTGAGCGCGGCCGGCTTCACGGGTGACGTACACCGATGACGTCGTCCGACGGGCGCCGTGGCTCGCTCGGCCGTCCTAGCGTGAGTTCATGCCCGTTTTTGGGAAGCTCGCCCTCACCGCCGCCGTTCTGCTCACCGCCGCGTGCAGCGCTGCCCCACCCGCTCCGGCGGCTCCCGCGCCCCCTGGCGCGGCCGCGGCCGGATGGTCGCCCGCTCCCGTCGTACCGCTGCCCTCGCAACCGCCGCCTTCGCTGGTCGTGGACGCACCCTTGCCCGAGCAGCTGGCGATGGGTCTGGTCGTGCTGCGGTACCGGGCGGAAAACCTCCGGATCGTCCCGGTCTACGGCCCGGCCGCCCTGGACGTGTCGCCGCGGATCGGCCATATCCACGTCACCGTCGACGACGCGGCGTGGCACTGGGCGGACGGCAGCGGAGAACCGCTGATCATCCAGTCGCTGCCGGCGGGGCCGCACAAGGTGTGGATCGGCCTCGCAGATCCGACGCACAAGATCCTCGACGAGAAAACGGTGAACTTCGTCGTTCCGGTCCACAGTGGACACCACTGAGCCGCCTGCCTTCATCCGCCTCTGAAATCCTGGAGTTTCCTTCCATGACACTGGATCAGTACTACCTGCTCGGCCGCTCCGGACTGCGCGTCAGCCGGATCGCGCTCGGCACGATGAACTTCGGCACCGGCGGTTTCCACGCCGCGTACGGGAAGACCGAGGACGAGGTCCGTCCGATCTTCCGCGAGTACCTCGAAGCGGGCGGGAACTTCGTCGACACCGCGGACTTCTACACCGCGGGCGAAAGCGAGACCATCCTCGGCCGCCTCATCGCCGAGGCGAAGGTCCGCGACCGGGTCGTGCTCACCACCAAGTACACCAACAGCGTCGACCCCGGTGACCCGAACGCCGGGGGCAACGGCCGCAAACATCTGATCCGGGCACTCGAAGCGTCGTTGCGGCGGCTGGGCACCGATCATGTCGACCTGTTCCTCCTGCACACCTGGGACCGCGTCACGCCGGTCGAAGAGGTGATGCGCACGTTCGACGACCTGGTGCGCGCGGGAAAGATCCGCTACGCCGGGCTTTCCGACGTGCCCGCTTGGTACGCCGCCCGAGCGCAGAGCTTCGCCGAGGCGAACGCGCTGACCCCGGTCGTCAATCTCCAGCTGCCCTACTCGCTCGTGGAACGGACCATCGAGACCGAACACGTGCCGATGGGACAGCACCTCGGGCTCGGCGTCACCGCATGGAGCCCGTTGGCGGGCGGATTCCTCACCGGCAAGTACCGGCCGACCGGCGAGACGCCGTCTGGCGAAGGGAGGCTGAGCGATCCGGGGAACGCCGGGAAGTCGTGGACGGACCGGGACTGGGCGTTGCTGAAGCCGCTGGAGAAGGTCGCGGACGAACTCGGTGTCACGATGGCCCAGGTCGCGATCAACTGGGTCGCGACCCAGCCGGGCGTCGCGGCCGCGATCGTCGGGGCGAGCAGCGCGGACCAGCTGCGCAAGAGCATGGCCGCGCTGGACTTCGAACTCCCGCCGGATTCGCGGGCGCTCCTCGACGAGGCGAGCGCCGTGCCGCCGGAGTCGGTGTACCGGATGTTCACGCCCGAATACCAGAATTGGGTGATCTCGCCCGGGGTGAAGGTCGGGGACAAGCCGGTGGGATACGCGCCGGGGGTGCGGAACTGGTGACCTTTACGCGCCTGGCCTGTTGCCGGTTCGCGGCGATGGACCAGGGGCGCGTCACGGATTGCGGTATGCCGGTTGTGGATTCCGTTGCCGTTTCGCGGCAACGGGCCGGGTGGTCATGCCGTGTCGCCGACCCGCACAACACTGCCACGGATGCCCGATCCGGTCGCCATTTTCCGGCAACGGGCCAGGTGGTCGCGTCGCGGACCGACCGCGCCCCGGTTGTCGGTCACCGTCGCCGTTTCGCGGCAACAGGCCAGAAGGTCAGGTCTCGAGCCCGACCTCACGCGAGGTGGTCGCCGTCGCCGTTTTCCGGCAACCGACCGAGCGGCCATGCCACGTAGCCGACCCACACGACCGCCGATACCTGGGCCGGTCGCCATTTTCCGGCAACAGCCGGACGGTCAGGTCCCGAAGCCGACCCATATGACGAGCCAATCGCCGTTTCCCGGCAACGGGCCAGGTGGTCGCGTCGCGGACCGACCGCACCCCGGTTGTCGGTCACTGTCGCCGTTTTCCGGCAACAACCGACTCACCGTCTATACCGCAGCCGGTCCCCGATCACTGAGTCCCGGAGTTCTTGCGCTGGTTCGCATGGAACCGCGCCTTCTTCTGACGGTTCCCGCACGTGTTCATGTCACACCACCTGCGCGTGCGGCTCTGGCTGGTGTCGAAGAAAGCAGCCAGACACGTCGGCGACGCGCACAGGGCCATTCTTCCGTCTCGTTCGCCCGAGATGATGCTGATCGCGTCGGCGGCGATCACGCTGAGGGCGTCTTCCACGCGGGAAACCCGCCATCGCCGCTCCCCTTCGAGGGTCAGGACGGCCGCGGCTCGCCCCTGAACACTGTGGTCGTTGATGACTTGGACAGCAGACGCGGGCAGGGCTTCTCGGGTCGCGGTCGCTGTCGCGGCGGCGTGAATCGCTTCCCTCAGTTCCCGGGCGAGGTCGAGCTGGCCGGTGGTGCACGAGTCCACGTCGAGGCCGCTCACCGCCAGCCAGTCCACGAGTCGCTGCGGCGTGGGTATGCGCTCTACAGCGTCGCCGTGACGCTCCGTGAGCGTGGCCGTGAAGCTGGTCGCCAGCACGCTACCGAGGCGGAAGTCAGGGAACCCAGCAGGCATGGAACCACCTTAGCCGGTTGCACGCCGACTGCCAGAACTGTTAGAACCATCTTAGCCGGTTCCTAAGGAGGTCACATGACCAACGAGGTGCAAGCATTCGAAGCCCACGCGACCGACGCCGACCTCGACGATCTGCGTGCGAGGTTGGCTGCGGCGCGGCTACCGGAGGCCGCGACGGTCCCCCGCTGGGGTCAGGGCGTTCCACTCGCCGATCTCGTCGAAGTCGTGGACTACTGGCGCACCGAGTACGACTGGCGCTCGTTCGAAGAGCGCCTCGAGCGGATCGGCCAGTTCCGCACGACCATCGACGGCCTGGGGATCCACTTCCTGCACCGCCGATCCGCCCGCGCGGACGCCACTCCCCTGGTCCTGACGCACGGCTGGCCGGGCAGCGTCGCCGAATTCGTCGATGTGGTGGACGAGCTGGCAGATCCAGCGGACCCGGACGCGCCGGCGTTCCACGTCGTGGTCCCGTCGCTGCCAGGCTTCGGTTACAGCGACAAACCGGCCACCACCGGCTGGGGAACCGAAAAGATCGCGGCCGCCTGGGTCGAACTGATGGGCAGGCTCGGCTATGACAGGTTCGCCGCCCACGGCGGCGACTGGGGCGGCAACATCACCACGGTCCTCGGTGGCAGGTTCCCGGAACACGTTCTCGGCATCCACACGACGTTCGCGGAGGGGCCGCCCGGGCTGACAACAGACGGGCTGACGGCGACCGAGCGCGAGTGGACCGAGGAGACCCACGACTTCTGGCATCACCGCGCGGCTTACGCCAAACAGCAGGCGACCCGCCCGCAGACCATCGGCTACTCGCTCGTCGACTCACCCGTCGGGCTTCTCGCCTGGATCCTCGACAAGTTCGCCGAGTGGTCGGACACCGAGGACAGCCCGTTCGAGACGATCTCCCGAGACCGCGTCCTCGACGACGTCACCCTGTACTGGCTGACCCGAAGCGGCGCTTCGGCGGCCCGCATCTACTACGAAAGCCACAACTCGCTCGATCCCGAACTCCGGGTCGACGTCCCGGCGGTGATCACCATCTACCCCCGCGACATCGAGAAGTATCCGCGCCCCTGGGCGCAGGAGCGGTACCGGCGGATCGTCCGATGGCGGTCGCCCGAAGCCGGCGGACATTTCCCGTCGCTGGAGGTTCCCGGATATTTCGTCAGGGATCTGCAGGAAGGCCTCGCGGCCGTGCTGGCCGCCGATCGACAAGCGGTATAGGGCGTTATACGCCCCTTGAGAGGAACTCTCCCGCCACCGCCGCGAACTCGTCCGGCCTGGTGCCGTGCACCCGATGCCCCGCGTCCTCGATGGTCACCAGGCGGCAGTCCGGGATCAGCCCGCACATCCGCTCCAGGGACTCCCGGGTGACATGGCTGGACGGCCCGCCGCCGACCAGCAGGGTCGGCGCGGTGATCGCGGCGAGCCGCTCCCACCAGACGGGGTCGGGCGTCCGGAGCTCGGTCATGATCGGGTCGATCAGCCGCCAGTCGAACGACAAGGGCTCGGACGGCTCCTGCGCGGGAGCCAACGGCTCCAAAGCTTCAAGAGGTGGCGGCGGAGTGTCCTCGACGACCAGCCGCCGGACACGGCCGGGCAAACGCTGGGCGAGCAGCACGGCGACCCGGCCGCCCATCGAATGGCCGACCAGGTCCGCCTCGTCCCCGAGGAGCTCGGCCACGCCATCGCCCATCGCCTCGAGCGAGTACTCCTCCGCGGGAGCGCTGTCGCCGTGGCCCGGCAGGTCGACAGCCAGAACACGACGGCCGGTCAGCCGGCGGCGAAATCGTGCCAAGTGCCCGACTTACTGCCCAGGGCGTGCAGGAGCACCACAGGTACTCCGGTCTCCCGAAAGGCGAGCGTCACGCGCGCAAGTGTGCCCGATCCGGCGCGACGGCGTGGCGCAGCGGCTCCCCGAGCACGAACCGCCGCAGCTCCCCCGCCACGAGCTCGCCCATCCGGGCACGCTCGGCGCCCAGCGCGCCCGCCAGATGCGGGGTGAGCACCACGTTCGGCAGCGTGTACAGCGGCGAATCCGGCCCGGGCGGTTCGGGCCAGGTGACGTCGAGGATCGCCGTCAGATCCGAGCGCTCCCGCAGCACCGGGACGACCGACGGCTCGTCGACGACGGCGCCGCGCGCGGTGTTGATCAGGGTCGCACCGATGCCCATCCTGGCCACCAGTTCCCCGTTCACCAGCCCTTCGGTCTCCGGGAGCAGCGGCGCGTGCAGGCTGACCACGGGACATGTGGCGAACAGTTCGTCCAGGCCCACCAGCCGCACGCCGAGGCCGTCGGCGGTCGCCCGGTCGACGACGGGGTCGCTCGCGAGGACCTCCACGTCGAAACGGCGCAAATGGGACGCGACGAGAGCGCCGATCTCGCCGAGGCCGAGCAGGCCGACGCGGGACCGATAGGCGCCGGCGACCCTCGGGTCCGGCGGATAGGCCCGTCGCTCGCGGATCTCGCGGGAGATCCGGTGCACCTGCTTGAGTCCTAAGAGGACCTGGGCGAGGGTGAACTCCGCGACCGGGACGGCGTTCGCGGCCGCGGCGGACACGATCGGCAGCTCGCGCGCCCAGAACTCGGGCGTGGTCAGCGGCCGGACCGATCCGGCGGCGACGAGCACCGCCCGCAGCTCCCGAGCGTGTCCCAAAAGGACGGAGTCCAGCACCGGGGCGCCCCAGCCGGACAGCAGGATTTCGACGCCTTCCAGTGCCGCCGGGTTCTCCGCCAGACGCTCACGGGTGAGCGGCTCACGCAGGTCCACCAGCGTGCCGATCTCCTTCAGCACCGCCTCGGGGTAAACGTCGTCGCGGCGGCGCTCCTCCATCACGAGAAGTGCCGTCGGCCGGTGTTGCAGCTCGGTCATCCCTACCTCCGGCGGCGACCATACATCGGATGCTTAACCCGGTCCACGCACGGCGAGTCCCGCGCAGAGGCAAACCCGCCCGATTGAAATTCGTAATCATCGGACCATTGACCGGACACCGGGAAAGCGCTTACCGTCCCCTCCGAGGTAGACAGCGTGGTCCACAGTGAACAGGAGAAGCGATGCGGAAATCGCGGTGGATCGGCGTGGGACTCACTGTCTCAGCGCTGGTCCTTTCGGGCTGCTCGGCAGGCCCCGCCGGAACGAACGTCGCGCAGGACACCAAGGCGCCGTTGGAACTGTGGACCCGGACCACCCCCGGCGGCGCCGGTGAGCAGGCCACCAAACGGCTCGCGGAGGCCTTCGAGAAGGCCACGGGATTCAAGGTGCAGGTCACCGCGATCTTCGACGACTTCGAGACGAAGCTGGCCCAGCGCGCCGCCCAGCGCGACCTGCCGGACATCGTGATGAACGACGTCACGCAGCTCGGCACGCTGAAGACCCAAGGGCTCGTCCGCGAGATCGAGCAGGGCAAGATCAAGCATACGTCGGAGCTCACCGAGCAGGCGCTGAAGTCGAACCAGACCGCGGACGGCAAGCTGTACGGCCTGCCCTACAGCGCGCAGGCCTCGGCGCTGCTCATCCGCAAGGACTGGCGGGAAAAGGTCGGCAAGGGCGTCCCGCAGAGCTGGGCCGAGCTGGCGGACCTCGCCAAGGCCTTCACCACCGGCGACCCCGACGGCAACGGGAAGAACGACACCGCGGGCCTGAACGCGACGCTGTCGACCAAGCGGGGTTACGCCTCCTGGTACTTCTCGAACTTCCTGTGGGCCGGTGGCGGCGACTTCATCACCGAAACCGGTGGTGGCAAGTACAAGCCGGCGATGAGCACGCCCGAATCCGTGGCCGCGGTGCAGTGGTTCCGCGACCTCGGCTGCAAGGAGAACGTCATCCAGCCCGGTTCGGTCACCATGCCGACCCCGGCGACCAACGAGACCTTCGAAGCGGGCAAGGCCGGGATGTACGTCGTCGGCCCGTACCTGTTGCCGCGGTTCGACAAGGCGCTCGGCAAGGACAAGTACGAGGTCGTCCCGATGCCGAAGGGCGCCAAGAACGCGGACGTGCTGGCCGAGGGGCTGTCGATCTACATGATGGCCGGTTCGCCGAACCAGGCCGGGCAGGACGCGTTCGGTGACTTCGCGATCTCGGTCGACGGCCAGAAGATCGGCATGGAGGGCGAATCGGCCTTCATCGTGCAGCTTCCGGTGAACAAGAACGTCGACATCACCCAGGTCCGCTCGGACCCGCGCTGGAAGACCTACGCCGACATCTACGCCAAGTCCGGCCACTACGCGCCGTCCATCCCGAACTGGACGCCGGTCCGCCAGGACACCGCCGACACGATCAGCGCGCTCGTCGCCGACTGCAAGCTCGACCTCAAGGCGGAACTGTCCAAACTCGACACCAAGCTCACCGCGACCTTGCAGCAACAGGGGATCAGCGCCTCATGACCGTAGATCACGCCAAGCCGGCGGCCGTCGGCGCGGACCGTCCCGCCGTGAAGCGGACGCCCGCGCCGAAGGCCCGCAGGCGCAGCGACCGCGACGGGAAGTGGTGGACGCCGTGGCTGTTCCTGGCCCCCGCCCTGATCCTGTTCGTGTACTTCAAGTTCATCCCGATGATCACCGCGGTGACGATGTCCTTCCAGGACGTCCAGCCGTACCTGGGCAACCAGTGGGTCGGCGGGCAGAACTACGGCACCGTCCTCGGTGACGAGGCGTTCCACTCCGCGATCTGGCACACGGTCGTGATCGCGGTCGGGCAGACCGTGGGGTCGATGGTCATCGGCCTCGCGCTCGCCCTGCTGATGGAGGGCCAGAGCAAGCGGCTGAAGTTCCTGCGCTCGGCGGCGTTCCTGCCGGTGGTCGTGCCGATCGCGGTGGTCGCCGAACTCTGGCGGATCATGTACCACCCGACCGAGGACGGGATGCTGAACTCCATCCTCGGCCTGGTCGGGCTGGGCCCGTCGGGCTTCATCAACGATCCCGACAGCTCGATGGTCTCGGTCATCATCACGGGGATCTGGCGTGGCGCCCCGTACGACATGATGATCTTCCTCGCGGGCCTGGCCGGTATCGACCGAGGGCTCTACGAAGCGGCCACTGTGGACGGTGCCTCCCGCTGGCGCAAGATCGTCCACGTGACGCTGCCGGGCCTGCGGTCGGTGTTCTCGATCCTGTTCGTCCTCGCGGCGATCCGCGGCCTGCGGGTGTTCACCGAGGTGTTCCTGCTGACCAACGGCGGGCCGAACGGCTCGACCGAGGTGGCGATGACCCTGATCTACAAACTCGGCCTGGAACAGAACCGGCTGGGCGTCGGCGCGGCGGGCGCGGTCCTGCTGTTCCTCGCGACGCTCGTGCTGACCTTGTTCGTCCAGGTGCTCCGACGGAGGCGAGACGCATGACCGCGGCCAACGATTCGGCGCTCGGCCTCGACGCCGTCAAATCGCCGGGCGGACGGATCCTGAAGTTCGTCCTGTACACCCTGCTGCTCCTGGTGTTCGCCGGGCCGCTGCTGGCGCTGCTGGTCAGCGCGTTCAACGACGTCTCCGATCCGACGGCGCTGAGCGTCGTCCCGTCCAGCCCGACCCTGGACAACTTCGGGATCGCCTTCGACCTGGGCGTGGGGATGTATCTCCTCAACTCGTTCCTGGTGGTCGGCTTCGGTCTCCTGCTGCAGGTCGTCATCTCGGTGCTGGCCGGCTACGCGTTGGCGCGCAAGAAGTTCCGGTTCATGACCTTCGTGCTGGTCGCGATCCTGGCGACGCTGATGCTGCCGGAGGAGATCCTCGCGATCCCGCTGTCGCTGATCCTGTCGGATCTGCCGGTGGTGCACCTCAATCTGATCGGCAGCCTCGCCGGCATGATCGTGCCGCTGGGCGCGTGGGCCTTCTCGATCCTGGTGATGACCGAGTTCATGAAGGACGTCCCCCGCGAGCTCGAAGAGGCCGCGCGGATCGACGGAGCCGGTGATCTGCGGATCTTCGCGCAGATCATCCTCCCGATGTGCAAGCCCGCGCTCGGCGTGATCGGCGTCTTCGGCTTCACGATGATCTGGGACCAGTATCTGCTGCCATTGCTGGTGTCGACCGACGCTTCGACCTACACGCTGCCGCTGGCCCTGCGGACACTGCGGATCGACACGAACGTCACGCCCGGCGTGATCATGGCGGCGTCGCTGCTGGCGCTGCTCCCGTCGGTCGCCGCGTTCCTGTTCTTCCAGCGTTCGTTCGTCCGCGGCCTTGCCTCGGGCGCGCTCAAGGGCTGAGTCACCAATCACAAGGAGCGATCCTGCAGTGAGTTCCACCGCCTGGTTCACCCACGACCGGCTCGGGATGTTCGTCCACTGGGGACTGTATTCCCTCGCCGCCCGGCACGAATGGGTGCAGAACCGCGAAAAGCTGACCGACGAGCAGTACCGGGTCTACTTCGACCATTTCGAGCCGGACAAGTACGACCCGCGTTCCTGGGCGCGCACCGCGAAGGCCGCGGGCATGACCTACGTCGTGCTGACCACCAAGCACCACGACGGTTTCTGCTTGTGGGACAGCGACCTCACCGACTTCAAGGTGACGAACACGCCCTATGGCAAGGATCTGCTCGGTCCGTTCGTCGACGCCTGCCGCGAAGAAGGCCTGAAGGTCGGCTTCTACCACTCGCTGATCGACTGGCACCATCCGGCTTTTCCCGTCGACGGCACCCATCCCCGCCGTGACGACGCGGAGTACATCGCGGCGCACCAGTACGCCGACATCGCCGAGTATCAGCTCTATCTGCACGGTCAGGTGCGCGAACTGCTCACCCGCTTCGGCACGATCGACTACCTGTTCTTCGACTTCTCCTACAAGGGCCGCAAGGAATGGTGGGGCGGCAAGGGGCCGGAAGACTGGGACTCCCCCGGCCTCCTCTCGCTGGTCCGCGAACTGCAGCCCGGCATCCTGGTCAACGACCGCACCGGAATCCCGGGCGACTTCATCACGCCGGAGCAGTACCAGCCGTCCGGCCCGATGACCCGTGACGGCGTGCCGGTGGTGTGGGAGGCGTGCCAGACCCTCAACGGCAGCTGGGGTTACGACCGCGACAACCTCGACTACAAGAGCCCCGAACTGCTCATCCGGATGCTGGTCGACGGCGTGTCCAAGGACGGCAACCTGCTGCTCAACGTCGGGCCGAACGGCCGGGGCGAGATCGACCCTCGCGCGCACGAAGTCCTCGCCGAGCTCGGCCGCTGGATGGACCGCCACGAGCGCTCCATCCGGGGCTGCGGCCCCAGCCAGTTCACCGCGCCCGCCGATGGCCGCTACACCCAGCGCGGCGACCGGCTCTACCTGCACCTCTTCAGCTGGCCGATGAACCACGTCCACCTGCCGGGACTCGCCGGGCGGGTGCGCTACGCCCAGCTGCTCGACGACGCCTCGGAGATCCGGCAGGTGCACACGGATCCCGGGCAGACCGCGCAGAACACCCAGATGGGCGGGCAGCCGGAAGGCACGCTCACCCTCAAGCTCCCGATCCGGAAACCGGACACCCCGGTACCGGTGATCGAACTGTTCCTGAACACAGAGAGCCCCGCCGCCGAAACCTTCCCCACCGATTGAGCACGGAGGCATCATGGATCGCAGAAGGTTCCTCAGCGGCGCCACCCTCGGCGCCGCGCTGATCACCGTCCCCTGGGTCACCGCGGGCACGGCGTCGGCCAAACCGAAGGGCCTGTGCGCCCTGAACGTCAGTTCGCTGACCGAACTGCAGAACGCGATCAACCAGGCGGGCCCCGGTGCCGTCATCACCGTGAACAACGGCACCTACACCGTGCCGACGGGGTCGCCGATCAGCATCAAGGGCAAGCGCGGCACCAAGGACCAGCCGATCACCATCGTCGCCCAGTCCCGCGGCGGGGTGACCCTCAACGGCGAGCAGAGCTTCGTCTTCGACGACTCCACCGGCGTCACGATCAGCGGGTTCAAGTTCCGCCAGAGCACGATGCTGGACATCCCGCCGAACTGTTCCGTGATCCGCTTGACCCGCAACGACTTCCAGCTCGCCGACATCGAGGGACTGCACTGGGTACTGGTCCGCGCGGACAAGACCAAGGTGGACCGCAACCACTTCCACCACAAGTCGACGCTCGGCGTGATGCTCCGCATCGAAGGCGCGGACGACGACAAGATGGCCGCCGGCGTCGAGGTCTTCCGGAACTACTTCTCCGACCACACCTTCGCCGGCAGCAACGGTGGTGAGCCGATCCGGCTCGGCGTCAGCCCGCGCGCGCTCAGCACCGCCGGGGCCAAGGTCGAGTACAACCTGTTCGAGCGGGCGAACGGCGACCCCGAGGCGATCTCGGTGAAGTCGTCGGGCAACTTCATCCGCAACAACACCATCCGGAACAGCCTCGGCGGCATCGTGCTGCGGCACGGCAACAAGACCGTGGTCGACTCCAACTTCATCCTCGACGGGAAGGAGGGCATCCGGATCTACGGCAACGACCACAAGATCGTCAACAACTACCTGTCGGGCCTGACGAGCCGTGCCCTCGTCGTCGGCAGCGGGACCGTGCGCGACCATTACGAGGGCGAGCCGCCCACGTCCCGGACCGGGAACGACGCGGCGGACCGCGTGCTCATCGCGCACAACACGCTGCTGAACAACAGCGGCACGCTCTCCGGTGAGACCAACCGGACGATCGAACCGCGCGACTGCACGATCTCCGACAACCTCTTCGTCGGCAGCGACGGCGACCTGGTCGCGATGAGCACCACGGGCAACTTCACCTGGTCGGGCAACATCCTGTGGGGTTCGGGCGGGGACGGGAACATCCCGGCCGGCACCTTCCGCCGGGTCGACCCGAAGCTCGTGCAGGGCACCGACGGTGTCTCGCGGCTCGCCGCCGGCAGCCCCGCGATCGACGCGGCGACCCTGTCGACCGCCCCGGTCACGCTGGACCTCGACGGCCAGGCTCGCGGCAGCCTCCGTGACGTCGGCGCCGACGAGTACTCGACGGCCGCCATCGCCAACCGGCCGCTCACCACCGCGGACGTCGGCCCCGGCGCTCCGTAGCCGGCGGTCGACATCAGAGCCGGGGGGGGGGGGGGGGGGCCCCCCCCCCCCCGGGGCCCCCCCCCCCCCCCCCCCCCCAGCCCACCCCCCCCCCACCCCCGGCGGGGCGCGCCCGGGCCGGCCCGGGGCCGCCAG
>NZ_JBIWKX010000097.1:0-21549 GCF_044765885.1 Amycolatopsis sp. NPDC102389 | reverse complement strand
GCCCGGTGCCCCACCCCCCCCCCCCCCCCCCCCCCCCCGCGGGGGGGGGGGGTGGGGTGGGGTTGTGGTCCCCCCCCCCCCCCCCCCCCCCCCCCACCACCTGGACCGAACGCGGCCACCTGACCCCCGGTAACCCGTCCGGGCGAAACCCGGGGGTTATCCGGATGTCGGCCCCGAATGGCGGATGGCACCCTGGACGCCATGCCAGCGACAGCCGAAGCCGACGGAAAGCCTGCCCGGATCCGGCGGCCATGGTCGACTTCGGGCTGGTTACTGCTGGTCACGGTGCTGGTGTTCGGTTTCGGTCTGATCGCCTCACGGCCCGCCTCACCGCCCGACCAGGGGCCACCGAAGGGTGACCTCCTCGCCGCGCAGAACGCGGTCGACGCGCTGGTGCGCCCGGGCCCGGTCGAGAACGTGATCGCCGAGCTGCCCGCCGACTTCACCGCCGTCAGCGGGATCACGCCCGGAGTGATGACGGCACGGGACGGCACGGTGCGCGCCGTCCACACCGACGGCGGTTGCTCGGCGCCTTGGGGCGACGACAACACCAAGTGGGACTACGCGGTCCCCTGCAAGGCCCACGACCTGGGCTACGACATCCTGCGCTACGCCGAACGCAAGGGGCACCCGCTCGGCCAAGAGGCCAGGGCCTCCCTCGACGACCGGCTCTCGGCGGACATGCACAACGCCTGCGTCCTCAACCCGATGGACTCGCGCGGCACCTGCGACGTCGTCGCCTCCCTCTATGCCGCCGGCCTGGTGCTCAACTCCTGGCATCAACGCTGGGGGCCGCCGGTCGGCGACCCGCTAGGCCCGATGATCGTCGGCGTGCTGGTGATCGGCGCGCTGCTGGTGTTCCGCCTCCGCGGCTGGGTGCGCACGCGCCGGACCGCCGTCACGCTCCCCCGCGAGCCGCGGCCGGTGGCCCCCGTCGGCCGATGGGCGTTGCTCGGGGTCGCCGGTGTCGTGCTGATGCTGCTCGGCGAATCCGGTGTCGCGCTCGCGCACTGGGCAGGGGCGCCGGAGCGGTCGTTGTGGCCGTTCACCTGGCTTGCGCAGCTTTGTCCGCTCATCTTCTTCGCGGTCGGCCGGATCAACGAGGCCGGCTGGCGGTCGATCCGCGCGACCGGCGGCCGCTACCCGCAGTACCTCGCCGACCGGGCGAGCCCGCTCCTGCGCCCGGCGCTGATCTTCGCCGTGGTCGCGCTGGTCGTCCCGCTCGCGCTGGAAGTACTGGGGATCCCGACGGGCACGAACGCCACGGTCATGCGGATCGCGCTGCACCCGCTCTGGCTGCTCGGCGTCTTCCTGCTGACCGTCGTCCTCGCGCCGGCGCTGCTGGCGCTGTATCACCGGACGCACGCCGCCTCCGTCGCCGGACTCCTGGCCCTCACCCTGGCGAGCGAAGCCGCCGCGCAGTGGTCCGGCTCGGCCATCCCGCGCTACGCGGAGACGTTGTTCCTGGCCCTGTTCGTCCAGCAACTGGCGTTCGCCCACGCCGACGGTGTCCGCCTGCGACGCGGTGTCCTCGTGGTGACGGCGTTCACCGGCGCCGCTGGGCTGGGCCTCGCGGTCGCCGTCCGCGGCGAAGGACCGATGCTGCTCGGCGGTCCCGGCGCGCCGGCCGCGCTGTCGGGCCCGCCGTGGGGCGTGCTCCTGCTCGGCCTGGTGCAGCTCGCCCTCCTAAGCCTGCTCGCGCGGCCGCTGGCCCGGCTCGGCGGACGTCCCGCGGTCGCCGCCGTCGCGCGTCTCGTCCTGCGCGCCCCGATGAGCCTTTACCTGGGCTTCCTGTCCGCGATGCTGCTGCTCGTGGCGGTCGTCTACCTGCCGGGCCCGTTCGTGGACGGGCTCAGCTGGCTGGCCCGCCCGAGGGTCCTGCTCGCGCTGGCGCTGCTGGCCGTGCCCGCCGTGCTCGTCTTCTGGTGGTTCGAGCGGCATTCAGGACCGCAGCAGCGGGCGGTCGACGAGCCAGGCCTGCGCGCCCTGGTGTTCTGCCGCGCGGCGGCGACGGTCGGGATGGCGTACGCGATGCTCGGCGTGTTCGGGTTCGCGCTGACCCGCTTCGGTGGCGCGTCCGCCGACGCCGACCTCCTCGGGATCCGCTTCGGACCGGTCCAGAGCCTGGTGAACCTGCTGCTCGGGGTGTACCTGCTGCACACCGTGCGCAACGGTACCAGCCGGATGACGGGGACCTGGCTGGTCTGCGCGGTCGCGTGCGCGCCGCCCCTGATGAGCGCCGTCGACGGCAAGCACGTGAGCGCGGCCTCCGTCGCGCTGCCGGTCGCGACGATCGTCGTCGCGATGCTCGCGGCGGCCGCCACGCTGGTCCCCGCCCGCGCGGCCCGGCGTGTCCTCCCCTGAGCCACACGGCACTGACCAGGCGTTTTCCGTACCATTGAGAGGAAACCGGTGGTGCGTGCCACATCTTCGGGGGGATGTGTAATCCTGCGACAACCCGCAACAGGCACCATGCGTCCCTTGAAGAGACCGTCGAACCGGTAACGAACAGAAGGAGCAGACCGCGTGGAGTACCCGCCTCGGAATGGGTATGGGGATCGACGTCCCGCCCGCCCTAGGCAGGACGCGCCCGGACGCGTTCCTTCCCGCCCGGCCCCGCCCCGTGGAGCCCGCCCGGCGTCCGCCCGTCAGGCCGCGGGCATGCCGCCCCGGCGACCGGCCCCGAGACGACGGTCGTTCCGCGGCCCCAAGATCGCGCTCGGCCTCGTGTCGTTGCTGGTGATGGGCCTGACCGGGTACGCGTGGGCCGCGATGGACGGCCTGACCTTCGCGAACGTCGGTATCGGCGCGGACGAAGGCGAGAAGCCCGCCGACGGCGCCCGCGACATCCTGCTCGTCGGCCTCGACAGCCGCACGGACGCACAGGGCAACCCGCTGTCCAAGGAAGTCCTGGCCCAGCTTCGCGCCGGGCAGGCGGACGGCGAACTGAACACCGACTCGCTGATCTTCGTGCACATCCCGAACGACGGCTCGAAGGCCGTCGCGATCTCGCTGCCGCGCGACTCTTACGTCGACATTCCCGGCGGCTACGGCAAGCACAAGATCAACTCGGCGTACGCCCGCGCGATGCTCGACGAGCGCAAGAAGCAGCAGGAGAACGGCGTCTCCGACCCGAAGGAACTCGACCAGAAGGCCAACGAGGCCGGGGCGAAGACGCTGATCAAGACGGTCGAGCAGCTGACCGGTTCGACCATCGACAACTACGCCGCCATCAACCTGCTGGGCTTCAGCGAGATCACGCAGGCCATCGGCGGGGTCGACGTCTGCCTCAACGACGACGTCGACGACCAGTTCTCCGGCGCGAAGTTCACCAAGGGCCCGCACACCATCTCCGGAGTCGAGGCTCTCGGCTTCGTCCGGCAGCGGCACGGGCTGCCGCGCGGCGACCTCGACCGCGTCGTCCGGCAGCAGGTGTTCATGGCCGGGATGGCGCGGAAGGTGCTGTCGGCGGGCACACTCGCGAACCCCGGCAAGCTCAACGACCTGATCACGGCCATCAAGAAGTCGGTCGTGCTCAACCAGAACTGGGACGTCTTCGGTTTCGCGCAGCAGATGAAGAGCCTGACCGGCGGTCAGCTCGAGTTCCGGACGATCCCGATCGTCAACATCGAGTACAAGACCCCGAACGACGGCGTCGCCATCCAGGTCGACCCGAAGCAGGTCAAGAACTTCGTCCAAGGGCTCGCGGGCCCGCAGCCCGGCGAACAGCAGCAGGCGCCGCCCGCCGAATCGGCCAACAAGGCGACCACGGTCGACGTCCGCAACTCCACGAACCGGGACGGGCTGGCCTCGTCGGTGCTGAAGCAGCTCGTCGACAAGGGCTTCACCGCGGGCGACACGGCCACCGCGACCGCACGCAAGAAGACGGTGGTCTGGGTCGCCAAGGGCGGGAAGGCGGCGGGCCAGGCGGTCGCCGACGCGCTCGGCGGCAATCCGACCGTCCAAGAGGACAAGAGCGTCGAGGCCGGGCACGTGATGGTCTTCCTCGGCTCGGACTTCAAGGCGCCGAGCGGCGCCGAAGGCCCGGGTTCCTCGCAGAACGCCGCCGGTTCGTCGGCGGTGGCGCCCCCGCCCGAGCAGTCCGACGAGAAGCCGATCACCGCCGAAGGCGTGCCCTGCGTCAACTGACGCGCTCGTCCCGAACCGGCGTTAGCCACCTAAACGCGCTCTTCGCGCTCAGTTCGTTCACCCATTCGGCCCAACAGCTCAAAATCGACGGAAAAACCACCCCCGAAACCGCGTAAGAGCGGCGGCCCTGCCGACTTTCATACACGTGAGCGCGCTCGTACCGGGTTTTGTCACACGGGACGGGCGGTGGAGAAGGTTGGCAAGGCAGGGGATGGGGAGTGCTGATCGACGCTGAGAGCTATCAGCGGATACTCGGAGACGAGCTCCGCAAGCTCCGCCGTAAACGTGGCTGGACACGCAAGGAACTGAACCAGCATCTGCAGAGCGAGATCTCGCTCCAGACGCTGGCCACCTACGAGCTGGGCACCCGGCATTGTTCCGTGGTGCGGCTGGTCGAACTGTGCGTCGCGATGGACGAGCTGCCACAGGATCTGCTGGCCAAGGTGCATCGCCGGGTGTTCGT
This sequence comes from Amycolatopsis sp. NPDC102389, assembly GCF_044765885.1. Classification (NCBI taxonomy): domain Bacteria; kingdom Bacillati; phylum Actinomycetota; class Actinomycetes; order Pseudonocardiales; family Pseudonocardiaceae; genus Amycolatopsis; species Amycolatopsis sp. NPDC102389. Next base: position 16,937 of record NZ_JBIWKX010000097.1, on the reverse strand, counting down.
GGACGAACCGGGCCGGGTCCGGATCGACCTGCGCCAGGTGATCAAGGACGAGCAGGACGAGCTGCTCCCGCTGCGGCGGTGGGCGGACGACCGGCTCAAACGATCGAGTGACAACGGCTCCGCCGAGGTCCATCTCGACTTCGCGGCGCTGGAACGGATGGCCGAACTCTGTGGCATCCCCACCGTCGATCTCATCGGAAGGCTTCGCCGGCTCAACCCCTCATGAGCGCGGCATTCCCCGGTCCGTGAAGGCCATGCCCCCCATCTTGGCTTTCACGGACCATCCCTTCTTTCCTCAGCCGAGGAGTTCGTAGTCCTCGCGGCGCACCTTGCGGGTGTCGAGCCAGTACCGCCAGGTGAAGCCGGGCCAGATCGTGCGGTTGACGCCCTTCGCGTCGAGGTACCAGCTCTTGCAACCGCCCTGGGTCCAGATGCCCTTGGCGAGTTTGCGCTGGATCTCGCCGTTGAAGCGCTCCTGCGCCTCCGGCCGCGGATCGAGCGCCTTGCCGCGCGCGAGCCGAAGCGCCTGCGCGACGTACGAGATCTGCGCTTCGATCATGAACACCACGGAGTTGTGCCCCAGCCCGGTGTTCGGGCCGAGCAGGAAGAACAGGTTCGGGAACCCGGACACGGTGATGCCCTGATAGGTCCGCATGCCCTCGGTCGCCCACTCCTTGCCGAGATTGCGTCCGTCGCGGCCGATGATCTCCAGGTCGTCGAAGGCGTCCGTGACGTGGAATCCGGTGCCGTAGATGATCGCGTCGACTTCGTGATCGACGCCGGCGCCGTCGACGACGCTGTGCTCACGGACTTCTTTCACGCCGTCGGTGACGACGTCGACGTTGTCCCGCGCGAGCGCCGGGTAGTAGTCGTTGGAGACCAGGACCCGCTTGCAGCCCATGGTGTAGTCCGGCGTCAGCTTCCGGCGCAGCTCCGGATCCTTGACGCTCTTGAAGATGTTGCGCTTCGCGATGCGCTGGCCGATCTTCATCACCCACGGCTGCCCGTTGAAGCCGATCGCACGGGCTTCGAGGCCCCAGTAGAGAACGTTGCGGAAGGCACGCTGCAGCAGCGGCACGGAGCTGAACGTCTTCCGCAGCGCCTCCGGCATCTCACGATCCGGCTTCGGCATGATCCACGGCGGTGTCCGCTGGAAGAGCGTCAGTTCGGCGACGTCCTTCGCGATCTGCGGCACGAACTGGATCGCGCTCGCGCCGGTACCGACCACGGCGACCCGCTTGCCGGTGAGGTCGTAGTCGTGCTCCCACTGCGCGGAGTGGAACGCCCGGCCCTGGAAACGCTCGATGCCGGGCAGCTTCGGGATCTGCGGCAGGTGCAACGCACCGACGCCGGCGACCAGCGCGGGCGCGACGAACTCGTCACCCGACTTCGACGCGACGTGCCAGCGGTTCTCGTCGGCGTCCCAGCGGGCGCCGGTCATCTCCTGGCCGAAGCGGATGAAGCGGTGCAGGTCGTACTTCGCGGCGACGTCGCGCATGTACTGCCAGATCTCCGGCTGCGGCGAGTACGCGCGGGACCAGCCGGGGTTCTGCTCGAACGAGAACGAGTACATATGCGAGGGGATGTCGCAGGCGCAGCCGGGGTAGGTGTTGTCCCGCCATGTGCCGCCGACGTCGTCGGCCTTCTCCAGGATGACGAAGTCCTCGCGACCCTCTTTCCGCAGCTGAATGGCCATGCCCAGCCCGGAGAAGCCGGTTCCGACGATGACGACCCCGGTCTCGGTGCGGTTGCCCATGACCCCGACCTCTCGTTCGTTTTACCTGTTACCGGGAGTACACCTTACTCGAAGTAGGTTACCTTCGGTAGAGTGTTGTGGTGACGACGGCGAAGCGCAAACGCATGCCACGAGCAGAGCGGATGCGGCAGATGATCGAAATCGCTGAGGAAGTCTTCGCCGATCGCGGCTACAGCGCGGCGTCGATGGACGACATCGCGGAACGCGTCGGCGTCTCCAAGCCGATGCTCTACGAGTACTTCAACTCGAAAGAGGGGCTCCTGCTGGCCTGCATCCAGCAGTCGCGGGCGGCGTTGCGCGAGGTCACCGAACGGGCGACCGTCGGCGCGACGTCCGCCGAGGACGCGCTGCGGCGCGGACTGCTCGCCTTCTTCGTCTTCATCCGGGAACGACGGCAGGCCTGGTCGCTGCTCCGCCACGAGATGGCACTGATCGGGACCGGCGCCGCCGACGAGATCGAGCAGACCCGGCGCCAGCAGACGGACCTGATCGCCGCGCTGATGAGCGACCACCTCGACCAGGGTGACGAGCTCCGCGCCGAGGCGTCCGCGGAGTTCGTCGTCGGCGCGTGCGAACGGCTCGCGATCTGGTGCGAACGACACGAGGACGTCAGCCCCGAAACGGCGACCGGATACGCGATGGACATCCTCTGGTCAGGCCTGTCCGCGAGGGCCCGCTGAAACGACCGTGAAGATGCTCGTGCATTAGGCCATTCGGTCGTCACTCAGTGCACATTGCCGCCAGTGTCTTGTGACACAGAGTTGTCCTACTGTATCGATGACACTGTAGAAAGTCTGATGGACAGTCGCGGCCTCCGTCAGGAGGGGGCGCCACCACCCGAAAGTGGCGTCATGACGGCGGCGTGACGGAGTCCATTGAGTGACGCTTGCTCGCGAGGAGAGGGGTGAGGCGGATGACCGAACCGATCACCGCGTCGTACGTCCAGGAGGACGACGACTGGAAGATCACGGTCAGCGGCTCCGGCAAGGAACTGACCGGTCGCGCGCCGGGCATCATCGCGGCACGGGACCGGGCCGACCAGCTGGTCGAGAAACTGTCCCCGCCGGAACATTCGACGGTGGTGCACCTGCTCAACGGCAGTGCGCTCGAGTTCACCGCCGCCTACATGACGGCGAGGCTCACGCTTCCGGAGATCGAACCGCTCGAGGTTCCTCCGCCGGCGAACGGCAAGGCCAAGGAGAAGACCGGCGGCAAGCCCCCGGTGCCCCAGGGCAAGGAACTCCCGAAGGCCGTCGACGAGGCGAAGTCGAAGGAGAAGTCCGAGCCGGCCAAGACACCCGCCAAGGCGGCTCAGACCTCCTGAGACCTACTTCAGGAGTTTGCGGATCAGCAGCACGCCGATCAGCACCGCCCCGCCGATGAGCGGGTACTTCACCTTGGGCTCGTCCAGCTTCGCGCGCAGGCCGGTCTTCGCGGAATCCACCAGCTTCGCGGGGTTCGCCTTCGTGCCCAGCTGGTCGAGCGTGGCGACCAGCGCGTTCCTGGCCTGCTCGATCTCACGCTCGATGGTCTCGGGATCGCGAGCCACGTGTCCTCCTCGCCGCGACGGACTTGCTGGAAGCCCACGTTAGAGGACGCCACCCCCCGCGGCGGCACCGGCCACGCCGAGAAACGCCGATCGTGTCGCACGCTACGATTTCGGGGCAGCACTGGGGCCCGTAGCCCAATTGGCAGAGGCACACGGTTTAGGTCCGTGCCAGTGAGAGTTCGAGTCTCTCCGGGCCCACCCCAACCTGCTCGAGCCGCGTGACCACACGTCGCACTGTCGCGTTCGCACGTCAGCCACTTCTCTTTCTCAAGTGACTGGCCAGCCAGGCCCGGCTCCCGGCCACGGTGAGCCCGTCCCGAACCACGTCACGCAGAACGACCTCGTCGTACGCGCGGTCGGCGAGTTCGGCTTCGCTGAACTCCAGAGGACGGGTGTCGTTACCGACCCAGCGAGTCACCTCGACCGCCAGTTCGTGAACCTGCGTTTCCCACCGGTCGTCATCGGCGTCATCCGGCCGGATCAGCAAGAGGTCCACATCGCTGTCCTCCGTCGTCTCGCCGCGTGCCGCCGAGCCGAATATAGCGGCGTACACAGGCGAGACCTCCCACGACTCCAGACGATCCTCGATGCGTTCCAGGAGTGTCTTCCGCATCTGGGCGAGCCCGATGATGTGCTCCGCCGCGAGATGATCACGATTGAGCCGGTACGCGAAGGCGTTCCCGACTCTGTCGGACAGCACGACACCCTGCTTCGTCAGACGCCGCAGCACCTTGCGAATGCCCTCCTCGGAATGCCGTGCCAGCAGCCGATGCAACTGCCCGGTCGTGAAGATGCCGTCATGGTTGGCGAGTACCGCGAGGACGTCGCCATCGAGCGTGGGGGTGACCGTCATCAACGGCCGGCTCAAGTCCACGTTTCCATCTCCTCAAGGAGCCAACTATAGTACTGAAAGGCCAACTATAGTACAGTTACTTGTCTTATGGTTGGCGACCTCGACCGAAGCCGATAGTCGGCGACCACTATCTGAAGGTAGAAACTGGTACTCTGGTACCTGAGAGTTGATCAGGACCCAGGAGGAGAGTCGGTCATGGCCGCAGCGACCGCGCCCATCAAAGTCGACGCCGCTACCGATGAACTCGTGTCCCACGCGGCTCACTTCATGTCGCGCTCGAAGAAGGACATCGTCGATGCCGCCGTACGTGAGTACATCGACGCGCACCGCGACGAAATCAACGCTGGAATCAAAGCCGCACTCGGGCAGCTCAACGGCTCTGACTCCGCCGCCGTCTCCCTGATGACCGGATTCAGTGGTGACGAACTCGATGAACTCGGCGGCATGCCGAAGTAGCTTGGCGCGTATCGATCGCTCTCACCACGAGGCCGTTCACTAGCATTTGATCATGACCCAGGTCACAGTCGGCGTCCGTCCGACCAAGAGATGTCTCGCCGATCTCAGCCTTCCCTTGCCAGATCTCGGCCATCCTCTCCACGAGATGGACGATTCGATAGTCGTCACCGCCCAGGCGATCCCGGCTCTTCGTAACGCCGGCGGCGTTCAGCGGATCTTGTCCCTGAACGACCGCGTGTGGTTCAAGGTCAAGACAAGAGATCGCCGGGCGGTCGTAACCCGCTTGCAGGACGATGACCTGCCGGACGAGCTCCCGAGTGAGGTCGGATCCTGGTGGATCGGCGCGGCCGGACACCGCCAGGCCGACAGCCCGCAACGCGACTTCTACGAATCGCTCAGGCGCAAGTGCTCAGAGGGTAAGTCCGTTTCGACCACTCATCTCCTCCCTGGCGAATGGGACTGGAAGCGCCTCAGCGCCGAGCAAGCGGTCGCCTGGCGACGTGAGATGAAGCGGCTGGTGGTCCATCTCATCGCCATGTCGCTCACCAGCGGAAAGCTTGCGGTCGCCGAGTTCCAGAGCCATCGCATCAAGGCTCTCGTCCGCGTCGATGACGCCCATGAGGCCTACCTCGCGATCATCGCCGAGGGAATCCCGGACCCGGAGATCTTCGCTCTGCTCCTCGACTGCGTCCCCGGCGTCGCAAAGGACGATTGGCAACCCGAGCCGTCCGAATTGGCGGCACTGGAACCGGCCCCCGGCGAGATCGTCTGGTCGACACTGTTCCCGTCAGAGGTCGCGAGCGCGATTCTCGAACTCGACGCGAGTCACCGCACCCGGTCGTAAACGAGCGCCATCTCCCCCAGTTCCCCGACTTCCTGATACGCCAGCGCCCACTTCGACGCGGGCAGGCCGTCGACGAACAGCCGCTGTCCGCCGCCGGTGATCTCGGGGCAGATCATCAGATACAGCCGGTCGATCAGGTCGTCCGCGAGCAGGGCCTTGATGACGCTGGCGCTGCTGTTGACCAGGATGTCGCCTTCCCCGTTCGCCTTGAGGTCGGCGATGACGTCGGCGACGGGGGCGTTCACGACGCGGGCGCGGTCCCACGGAGCTTCGGTCAGCGTGGTCGAGAAGACCACCTTTTCCGCGTCCGTGAGCCACTTCGCGTAGGCGCGGTCGCGGGGGTCGGCGTTCTCGTCGGCGGCGATGGTCGGCCAGAAGCCCAGGAAGCCCTCGGCGTTCAGTCTGCCGAGCACCGCGGTGGTCGCCGTCTCGTGGATGCGGGCGAGGTGCGCGCGGGCGACGTCGGTGGTGGCGTACGAGACGATCGCGCCCATGTCGCCGGGGCCTCCGGGGCCGCTGTAGTGGCCATCGAGGGTGAGGCTGATGTTGGCGGTGACGCGGCGGCCGGTGTGGTTCGTCATGTCGTTCAGTCCTTTTCCTGAGTCAGCTGTGTCGTGAGGTGGTCGAGCACCTGGCCCCAGCCGGTTTCGATGCCGGCGATGAAAGGGACGGCCTCGACGGTGGTTTCGGTGATGCGCAGGTCGAGCCGGAGCCGGGTCCCGCCCGGCGCCTCGGTGAACTGCAAGTCGTAGTGACCGGTGAAGAAGATGTCCCCCTTGGCATCCAGCACCGAGAGGTCGAACTCGAGGTGTTCGGGTTCGGTCGCGGCGCGGACCTCCCCGGCGGAGCGGTAGCGCCCTTCCGCGTCGCGGTAGTCGAGCACGGCTCGACCACCGGCCCACGGCTCGATGACGCAGTCGGTGACGGTCATCGAAGGCGGAGCCCACCAGGACGCGAGCAGCGCGGGCTCGGTCCAGTGCCGCCAGACGTCTTCCCGCGGCGCGGCGAGCAGACGATCGAACGAGAACGCCCGCCCGTCCGCCCACCGGTCCCGCTTCGCGGCCGCGGTGTCGGCGCCGATCGCGGCCTGATAGCGCGTGATGACATCCCGCTCGCCCGCGTTCGCCTCGATGGTCGTGATCAGCGTCCGCAGGCGTCCTTCGAGGTCCTTCAGCGGGCCCGCTTCGACCGCGTAGACGCGACGCTGCCCAAGCGGGAAGACCGTCACGAGACCGACGCGGGCGAGGGTCTGCAGGTGCTTGGTGGTCTGCGGCTGCCGCAGGCCGGTCAGCTCGGCGAGCTCACCGACGGACCGGGGCCGCTCGGCGAGAAGCTCGACGATGCGGCACCTCGCTCCGTCTCCCAGTGCTGCTGCGATCTGCTCCATGCCGAGAAGTATTCACTCAACAGAATATTCTTGTCAAGGAATATCTTCCCGATGGAACTCCAGCAGGCTGCGCTGCTCGGTCAGCGTGGTGACGGAGTCGAAGACCAGCCCGTGTGCGGCGGCGAGCTCGCGAAGCTCGTCGAGGCGCCGCTCGCGGCCGCCGTAGAGCACGAGCATGACCAGGTCCCACTCGGTCTGGGCCCCGAGCCCGCCGACCGCCTCGATGACGAGGACCCGGCTTCCGGCACCGGCCGCCTCGGCACAGCGGGCCAGGACGCGATGGGCGTGCTCGTCGTCCCAGTCATGAAGGATGTCGGACAGCAGGTAGGCGTCCGCCCCGGCCGGGAGCGGGTCGAAGAAGCTGCCCGCGGTCACCTCGACGCGGTCTTCGAGCCCCTGCTCGCGCAGTTCCTTTTCGGCCGCGGCCGCGGTGGGCGCGAGATCGACGAGATGGCCGCGCATCGAGGGATTGGCCTTCAAGATCGCGGCGAGCAGGCTGCCGTGACCTCCGCCGACGTCGACGAGCGTGCCGAAGCGGGACCAATCGAAACCGGTGACGAATCGCGGCACCTGCGTCCGGTACCGCTGGGTCATCTGCCGGTCGAACGTCTCCCGTAAGTGGGGATTCTCGGCGAGGTCGGTCCAGAAGTCCTTGCCGTAGCGGCGGATGTAGCCCGGCCGGCCGGTGGCGATGCTGTGCGCGAGCTCGACGAACGCCAGTTCGCCCCGCCCGCCGGCGGCATTCATGTCCAAGAGCCCGGCGAGACCGTTTCCCGCGTCGGCACGCAGGTTCGCCCCGTAGCCGGTGGTGCGGTAGCCGGTCGATGTCCGTTCGAGGACACCGAGGGTGGTCAGATGTCCCAGCAGCAGGTCGAGCGCGAGCGGGGATTGGCCGAGTTCCGCCGCGAGGTCATCGGCGGCCGCGCCTTCTCCGGACAGTCGGTCCGGCAACCCGAGAGTGACCGCGACCCGCAATGCCATCGGAGTCGCGAGGCCGGCCAGCCGGAGGAGATCGTTTCTGTCGTCGTGGTTCGTCACGAAGATTCACTGTGGCAGCGCGGTCAACCGACTTACGGGACCAGCGTCCGCCCGATGAGTGCTGACGAGACCACGAGGATCTTCATCGGCGTTTTCCTTTCAAGGTCGCACGAAAGGTTCTGTTTCGTAAGCCCGGTGCAGCATCTCGACGAACGACGGCGCTTCCGGCAGCGCCGCCGGGCCGATCCGGCGCACCTCGATCCCCGGCGTCCACGAGTTCATGACCACCGCGCCCGCGAGCCCCGGCAGATCGGCGAGCGTGACCTCCTGGACCCGTTGCGGCACACCGAGCCGTCGCTGAACGATGTCCATCGTCGTTCCCCGCAGCAGGTCGGCTTCGGGCCACACCACCGTATCGCCGTCCCAGAAGGCGAGGTTCCAGATCGTCGCCTCGCTCAGCCTGCCCCGCCGATCGACGAACGCCGCGTCGTCGAACCCTTCGGCGACGGCCTTCCGCCGGAAGTACGTCTTCGCCATCTCGCCGGTGTGTTTGAGGGCGGGGATGGCGCGCTCGTGTTCGACGGCCGTCAGCTCCAGCGGACCCGCCGGGCCGGAAGCCGGAGGCCGGGTGCGCACCAGGACTTCGAGGTCACCCGGCAGGTGGATCGTCACGGTGAGGGAGACGTCGGCAGGCCCGGACTTCAGGGCCTCGCGCACGTACGAGCGAATGAGGTCGTCGGGAAGGGCGTCGCCGAACAGCTCCAGCGAGGCGGTCCGGAGCCGGTCCAGATGCAGGTCGAGACCGCGCACCCGGCCGTCACGCACCTGCATGGCCGTGAAGTGGGCGAAGCCGGCGAAGGCAAGCGGTGCCAGGTCTTCGGCGGTCGCCGTCCGGCCATTGCGCTGCGCGACATAGGGACTCATGCCCGCACGGTAATGCGGTTGCGACCGCAGTGTCCGGAAAGGAGGATCCGGTGGGTGTCCGTATCGCGCTGGCAGTTCGAGCTGACCTGGTCGTTGTTCGAGTACCACCTCGCCGATCTGGAGCCGGGAGACTTCCTCTGGGAGCCCGCTCCCCTCTGCTGGACGGTGCACCCGGACGGCACTCCCGACTGGGCCGACACCGAACCCGATCCCATCCCGGTCCCCACGATCGCCTGGCTCACCTGGCATATCGGCTGGTGGTGGAGCGTCGCGCTGGACCACGCGAACGGGCGGACTCCGCGCGAGCGCACGGAAATCACCTGGCCCGGCGAAGAATCCGTCATCGGCCGGCTGCGTGGCCTTCGCGACGAATGGCTGACAGTGCTGGACAACCTGACCGACGCCGACCTGGACGCGCCTTCCTCCTACCCGTGGGGCGAAGAGGCCGGGCTGACCTTCGCCCATACCGTCGCCTGGGTGAACTCCGAGCTGATGAAGAACGTGTCCGAGATCGGGCAGCTCAAGTTGCTGCGCGACAACCGGCAGTCGTAGAGGGAGCACGGTGGAGCTCGACCTGGGCGCGGTGCGCGCGTTCGTCGCGGTGGCCGAGGACCGGTACTTCAGCGAGGCCGCGATCCGGCTGGACATGAGCCAGCAGGCGGTCTCCAAACGCGTCGCCAAGCTCGAAGCCGATCTCGGCGTGCGGCTGCTGTCGCGAACGCGCGGAGGCGCCGAGCCGACCGAAGACGGCGAGGAGTTCCTCAAGCACGCTCGGGCGTTGATCAGCCTCGCGGACCAAGCCGTCGAGCGCCTCCAGGGCAGGCGACGTCCCTTGCGTGTCGACGTCCTCGGCACACGGCTGGCGACCATGGAGGTCATCCGCGCGTTCCACGCAGACCACGACGACGAACTGGAGCTCGTCACGCCAGGCCTGGGCGCGGTGCGCCGGTCCATGCTGCCCGAATCCGTCGACGCCGCCTTCGCCCGCGTCAGCACCGTGCTGGATCCGGGAATCGGCCGCACGCCCGCCTATCTGGAGCCGGCGAACCTGCTGGTCGGGCGGCGGCATCCGCTCGCACGGCGGCGACGGGTGGCGATGGCGGAGCTCAAAGGCCTGACGGCGTGGATGCCCTACAACGCGCGAGCCAGCGAATGGGCGGAATTCTGGGCTGAGCTGTGCCCTGCGTTCGGCATCCTCGTCGACACCGACGGGCCGAACTTCGGGCTCGAACACCACATCGAGGTGATCGGCACTTCGAAGGACCGCATGGGTTTCGTCGGCGCGAAGATGCACGTGCCCTGGCACCCGGACGTCGTCCAGATCCCGCTCGTCGACCCGACGCCGGTGTACCCGTTTTCGCTGCTGTGGCGGCACGAGAACCGGCATCCCACGCTGCCCGTGCTGATCGAGCACGTCCGCTCTTCTTACCGGCCCTTCGATCCGGAGCGGCAGTGGCTCCCGGTGTCGGATCGGGAGGCCATGACCCGTGTGCACGATGCGCGAAGGACCACCGGTACGGAAAAGTGAAGCCATGGGGCTGATCGGCGCGAGGGTGACCCGGCAGGAGGACCTCCGCCTGCTCACCGGCCGGGCGCGGTTCATCGACGACGTGCGGGAACCGGGCATGCTGGAAGCGGCCGTCCTCCGTAGTCCCCTGCCGCACGCGCGGATCGTGCGCGTCGACACCACGGCCGCGGCGGCCCATCCCGGCGTGTTCGCCGTGATCACCGGCGAGGACGTGCGGGCGATCACGAAGGCGCCCCAACCGGTGATCTGGTCGAATCTGCCGGACATGCGGACCCCCGAGACCCTTGCCCTGGCCATCGGCAAGGTGCGCTACCACGGCCAAGGCGTCGCGGCGGTCGCGGCGAAGGACCGGGCGACCGCCGAAGACGCGCTGGAACTGATCGAAGTCGAGTACGAGGAACTCCCGGTCGCCGTCACGCTCGAACAGGCGCTGGCGGACGACGCGCCGAAGCTCTACGAGGACTGGCCGGACAACATCGCCGGCACCGGGACCATCCCGATGGGTGACGTGGCCACCGCGTTCGCCGAGGCCGACGTCGTGCTCACCGAGTCGTTCCGGTTCGCCCGCCAGATGGGCACGCCGATCGAAACGCGGGGCGTGGTGGCGACCTGGGATCCGTTCACCGACCGGCTCGACGTCTGGCTCGCGACACAGGCGCCCAACCTCGCGCGCGAACTGTTCGGCGAGGTCTTCGGGCTCCCGATGGACCGGATCCGCGTGCGCACGCCCGACGTCGGCGGCGGTTTCGGGAACAAATTCGACTTCTACGCCGAGGAGGTCGTCGCGGCGATCCTCTCGCGGCGCACCGGGAAACCGGTCAAGCTCATCGAGGACCGGGCGGAGAGCTTCGTCGCCAACGCGCACTCGCGCGAGCAGAAGATCGACGTCGAGCTCGCGGCCAAGGACGACGGCACGATCACCGGTCTGCGCGCCACCGTGTACGGCGTCCTCGGCGGCGTGCTCGGGACCGTCGGCGTCAGCCCGTGCTGGACGACGACCGCGCTGCTGACCGGGCCGTATGCCATCCCGAACGTGGAGCTGAGCCTCGTCGCCGTGATGACGAACCGGTCGCCGTACGGATCGTTCCGCGGTTACGGGCTGCCGAAGGCGAACTTCGTGCACGAACATCTGGTGGAGCAGCTGGCGAAACGTCTCGGCATGGACGCGCACGCGGTGCGGCGCAAGAACTTCATCCCACCGGAGGCGTTTCCGTACCAGGGCCCGGTGTTCGTCTACGACAGTGGCCGCTACGAGGACTGCCTGGATCTTTGCCTGAAGGCGGTGGAAGACGCGGGCTGGCCGGAACGTCGCGGAAACGGTGTCGGCATCGGATACGCGTTCCACAACGAACTGACCGGGTTCGGGCCGAGCCGGATCATCAACCTGGCCGGATTGGGGCATTCCGGTTTCGACGAGGAGGTCGTGCGGGTCGACTCGACCGGCCACGTGACCGTCCACACCGGACTGTCCGCGATCGGCCAGGGCATCCACACCACACTGGCGCAGGTGGCCGCGGATACGCTCGGCGTCCCGCTCGACCACGTCACCGTGCTCTCCGGAGACACCCAAAGCTGCCCGTACACCGGCTACGGCACGGCGGCGAGCCGTGGCGCGGCCGTCGGCGGCGCGGCCGTGCTGACCGCGTCGGCCCGCCTGCGGGCGAAGATCCTGCGGGTGGCCGGGCACATCCTGGAGGCGTCTCCCGACGATCTGTCCATTCAGGATGGTGTCGTTTCGGTGAAAGGCGTACCGGGCAGGCAGGTCACCCTCGCCGCGATCGGCGACGCGGCGTACCGGCGGCTGAACGGCGTCTGGCCGGAAGACGAGACGCCGACGCTGGAGGAACGCGAGGTCTACGACCCGGTCAACGTCGCGACCTCGTTCGGCTGCACCGCCGTCCTCGCCGAAGTCGACAAGGAGACCGGCGTCGTGACGCTGCTGGACTACCTGATCGCGCACGACTGCGGCACCGTCATCAATCCGACGATCGTGGACGGGCAGCTGCACGGCGGCGCGGCGCAGGCGATCGGCGGCGCGTTGTACGAGGAACTGGTCTACGGCGCCGACGGGCGGATGGAGACCACGTCGTTCACCGGGTACCTGCTGCCGACCGCGACCGAGATCCCGCCCTTCTCCGTGTCGCATATGACGACGCCCGCCGACCACGTCCCCGGTGGCTTCAAGGGGATGGGGGAAGCGGGCGTGATCGGCGGCGGTGCCGCGATCGCGCACGCCGTGGAGGACGCGCTGCGCGAATACGACGTCGACATCGCTTCGCTGCCGATCACGCCGCCTCGGCTGCTGGCCGCGCTGAAGCGGGGAGCGGCCCGGTGAAGGCCGCGCCGTTCGAGTACTTCCGGGCTTCGTCGCTCGACGACGCCCTCGAAGCGTTGGGCGCCCAGGACGCGCGGGCGCTGGCGGGTGGGCAGAGCCTGGTGCCGCTGCTGAACCTGCGCCAGGCTCGACCCTCGCTGGTCGTCGACATCAACCGCGTCGACGAGCTTTCCTTTCTGCGCAAGGAGAACGGACGGCTGGAGATCGGCGCGCTCACCCGGCACCGCTTCGCCGAGACGTCCGCCGTCGTCCGGTCCGAAGCGCCGCTGCTCGCCGACGCGCTCGGCTACGTCGGGCACGTGGCCATCCGGAACCGGGGCACGATCGGCGGCAGTCTCGCGCACGCCGATCCGGCCGCGGAACTGCCCGCGGTGATGGTCGCGCTCGATGCCGACTTCGCCGTCCGCGGGCTCTCCGGGGAACGGATCATCGCGGCACGGGACTTCTTCCTCGGCCCGCATCGGACTGCGTTGGCACCCGGCGAGTTGCTGACGCGGATTTCGGTGCCGTCGCATCGAGGCGGCTGGGCCGTCGAGGAACTGAGCAGGCGCAGTCGCGATCTCGCGGTGGTCGCCGTCTTCGCGACCGTGACGATGTCGGGCGACGCCTGCGAATCCGCGCGGATCGCCCTCGCGGGCGCGGGTCCGGCACCGATCCGGGTCACGGCCGCCGAAGAATCGCTCACCGGCGGCCCCATCACGGACGACGCGATCGCTCTCGCCGCGGAACTCGCCGCCGCGGCGACCGATCCGCCCGGCGATCTCCACGCCCCCGCCGAATACCGGCGCGAAATGGCCGCGGTCCTCACCCGGCGGGCATTGAGGCGAGCGGTGGAGGGCGCATGATCACGGTCACCCTGACGGTGAACGGCCGGACCTACCGGGCCGACTGCGAACCACGGCGGACGCTGGCCGATTTCCTGCGCCACGACCTGGGTTTCACCGGCGTGCACGTCGGCTGCGAACACGGCGTCTGCGGCTCGTGCACGATCACCCTCGACGGTGCGAGCGCGCGTGCGTGCTGCCTGCTGGCGGTGCAGGTGGACGGGTCGGAGATCGTCACGATCGAGGGGCTGGCGTCGGACGGCGAACTGCATCCGTTGCAGGAGTCGTTCCGGAAGCACCATGGGCTGCAGTGCGGCTTCTGCACGCCGGGGATGCTGGCGACGGCGATGGAGCTGCTGAAGGAGAATCCGTCCCCGACGGACGCCGAGATCCGGCAGGCGATCTCGGGAAACCTGTGCCGGTGCACGGGATACCAGTTCATCGTGGACGCCGTCCGGGACGCGGCCGGGTGAATCACCACTCGTCGTCGATGTGCCGCCTCAGCTCCTCGGCGGACCTCCTGGGGAGGGCGAGAAGCACGCCCTCGAGCATTTCTCTCGCTTCCCAGGGATCACCGCAGCACTCCCAGACGCCGCAGCCTTCGCTGTCGACCCGAAGCCGCCGGTACGGGTTCGCGATGAACTCTCGCCAGAGACGGAGTGCGGTCCGGACCGCGCCTGGCCCGAGATAGTTCCGGGAGCGTTCGAGACGGGAGATCCCGGCTGCGAGCGCGGGCGAGAACTCTTGCCAGACCCGAGCGGGCGCCTTACGCGGCATCGGCCTTTCGGAAGATCGTCATCCGCTCATCATGACATGAAGGACCCTTCCTGTACCTAGGCGCAAGGAAGGGGCCCTTCATGTACTCCGGGCTCAGCCCACGATGTCGATCTCGAAATCCACGTTCGAGCTGTATTCGAAGTCGGCCCACACCGCGCCCGGCAGGTGATACCGCCGGTGCGAAACCGTCTTCGGGTCGAATCCGGGCGTCTGCAAGGGATTCCCGCCGACGCCGACCTTGTCGCTGCCCCAGGCGTAGATGTTGCCCTGCCACACGGGCGCGTCGGTGACGCCGTCACCGTCGACACGCGGGCGGACGATGATCGCGGCCGTCTCACTCCCGGAGAGGAGCAACCGCACGGAGGTGGTCGAGGGACTGGCCGGAATGGTCCTGCGTTCCATGAGTTCTGTCGTCGCCTTCCGTTTCGGGGCGGCGCCGCCGCCGGTCAAGTGGGCGTTCGTGTACGACTCGTTGAGATCGACGCCGCTCGCGCGGATCCCGGGGATCCGGCCGGCGTCCGAATACTGGTGCACGTCGTAGCGGCCCGCCGCGGCGTCGGGTCTGGCGCCGTAGCGCGCGATCCAGATGACGAGGTCCGGCACGCCGAACCGGTCCGGGCGCAACATCTTGCCGAGCGCGTTGTTCAGGTAGATACCGGGCCGGAACCCGTGCCCCGCCACGCGCTTGCAGAACCTGATCGAAAAGTCCCGCTTGCTCCCGTCGGGGATGTTCGGCGTCCCCGAACCCGGCGGGTTGTCCTCGAGGTCGAGCATCGGGACACAGCCGGTCGCCCCGAGGCGCCGGACCTCCCCGATCAGCACGTCGGCCTGCGCTTCCGGCGAAGGACTCGCCTGGGCGAAGTGATAGCCCCCCACCGGGATTCCCACGGATCTCGCACCTGCCACCAACGCGTCGCCGGTGTTGCGGCCGCCGTTCGGGAGGCCACCGCCGTCACTGAGCTTGACGAAGACGAACGTCACGCCGTGGTCCTTGACGGCCTGCCAGTTGGTAACGGACTGAAAGCGACTGTAGATATCTATTCCCAGCGCCATTGCTACAGCCTGACGGGTGAACCGGTTGGACAAAAGGGCCTAGTGGGCGATAACTGGTCCGCACGATTCGCCCTTTCGGGCGGCCCCTCCGTGGCTGACTCGGCTCACCCATGCCCGTACTGTGACGGGCATGGCGTCTCGAAGCCCCTTTCGCTGGATGACCCGGTGGGCGGACTGGTTCGAAGAGCGCGGCGTCTACGTCCCGGGCGAGGAGAGCCGGGCGGTCGATCCGATGCGCGATTTCGGCTGGCTGATCGTGGCCTGGGTGTCCGGTCTGGCGATCTTCATCCTCTTCTTCGCCTTCGCCGTCTGAACCCGTCGCGGGTGTGCCATCGAGGTGACGGCTGTCACTAGCCGTACCCTTCCGATCACGGATCGGCCACGGCTGTACACCAGGTGCGCCTCAACCCGGCCGTGCCGCTCCTCTCGGCTGCGGAAGACCGTCACTCTGGACTCTTCGGCACTAATACCTACCTCGAACGGCCCACCCGCACCTCCGACTGGAGTAACCGCACATGGCGCCCCCGCGCACCCCGAAGCTCCTCATCGCCGCCTGCTCGCTGGTGCTGGCGGCCGCCTGCGGAGTTCCGGCACCGGAAAAGGGTGCCGCCGTGCTCGGCGCGGACGCCCCGGCGCAGGGTCTGGCCGCGACGCACGCGGAAGGCGACCTGGCGTTCGGCGCCCCGCACCGGTTCGCGACCGGCGTCACGATCTCCGTTTCAGCTCCGAAGTCGTTCCGCCCCAGCGCGTCGGCGTATCCGCAGAGCCCGCGCGCGGTGGCCTTCGGCATCGAGGTGACGAACGCGGGCGACGGCACCTACCGGCTCTCCGGTCTGTCCGTGACGGGCGAGGTCGACGAGGAGACTTCGGCGGTCAAACAGGTCGTCGACCCGGTGCAGGGCTACAACGGCGTGGCGGACGCCGGCAAGGACGTGGCGCCCGGCCGGTCGGTCCACTTGAACCTGGCGTTCGCCGTTCCGGACAGGCCGGTGAAGCTGCGCCTGCAGGTGCGGCCGAGCCCGTCGGAGCCCGTCGCCGCGAAGTACTGCGGAAAGGTCTGACGCCGCCGGTTCGCTACCGTGTGGGTCATGACCGAGCAGCGACTCTCCCCCGGCGACAAAGCGCCCGACTTCACCCTCCCCGACAGCGAGGGCAACGATGTCAAGCTCAGCGACTTCCGCGGCAAGTCGGTCGTCGTGTACTTCTACCCGAACGCGGGCACGCCGGGCTGCACGAAGCAGGCGTGCGATTTCCGGGACAGCCTCGCGCAGCTCAACGACGCCAACTACCAGGTGCTCGGCATCTCGCCCGACAAGCCCGCGAAGCTGGCGAAGTTCGTCGAGGCGGAGGGGCTGACGTTCCCGCTGCTGTCCGACACGGAGAAGACGGTCCTCAAGGCGTACAGCGCCTTCGGCGAGAAGAAGAACTACGGCAGGGTCTACGAAGGCGTCATCCGCTCGACGTTCGTCGTCGACCCGGAAGGCAAGATCGCCGTGGCGCAGTACAACGTGCGGGCCACCGGGCACGTCGCGAAGCTGCTGCGGGACCTCTCCCTCACGTAGGCCTCGTGAGTGGCGATTCGGGTTCTATTGATCCGTAAGGCAAATGTGGCAGGCTAGTCTGCGGCGTAGCGGACTTCTTCCTTGCCGAAAAAGGCTTTCACGCGGTCTGGC
>NZ_JBIWKX010000096.1:0-21639 GCF_044765885.1 Amycolatopsis sp. NPDC102389 | reverse complement strand
CCAGCCAGACCGCGTGAAAGCCTTTTTCGGCAAGGAAGAAGTCCGCTACGCCGCAGACTAGCCTGCCACATTTGCCTTACGGATCAATAGAACCCTCTTTGTCACTCACGACTCCCTCGTGGAACCGTGCAGACTGCCCAAACCGGACACTGGCAGCCTGAAGAGTGTCCTCTGTGGACAGTGGCGTCGGGTGATGGCTTCCTGCAAGTGGTCCTGTAGTCGGAGCGTGTCGCGAAAGCCACGTTCGCGACGTCTGATGTCCCGAAAGTGGCTTTCGCGACACCTGGGCGCGGAGGCCGCCAACAGGACTTACGGGACACCGGCTAGCTCGATCGGGTCCGCCACGAGCGCAGGGCCAGGCGTCGTGCCGGGGGAGGTGTCGCGGCTTCCTCGGCCACCTGGCTTCCGTACACCGCCGTCGCGACCGAGCGTTTCAGGTCGCGGCATCGCCTGAGGACGTGGGGCGGGAATCCGGTACCGGTCGGCCGGTCCGGCGTCCCGCCCGTCTCGGCGTCGAACGGGGTCCAGCCCGAGCCGAGGTCGATCAGGCTGCGGTGCTTGGTCGTGTAGTACCCGCGTGACACGCTGAGTGCGAGACCGGTCGCGCCGGCCGCCGCGGCGACGAGGTGCAGGTGATAGCGGCTGGAGATCCAGGTCTGGCCGGGCGCCAATGGCAGGCCGTGGCGCCAGATGTCGCGGAACGGGTGGAATTCGGCGCCGGCGAGTTCGTGTTCCAGCAGTGCGGGAACGGCGCGGTCGACACGGGGAATGCCCTCGACGACGGCAAGCTGCTCCGGGTCGACTTCCCAAGCCCGCAACAAACCCAGCACCTGCGAGGCCAGCGCGGATGGCTCGAAGGCACCGATGTCGGACTGGACGCACAGCACGAATTCGCGCGCCTGCGCGCCGGGTCTCTGCTCGGGCGGCTCCAGGAAGACGTCGTCGCACGTGCGGACGACCCCGGGGAGCAGTTCGGCCGACGGATCGTCACGGACGTCGACGACGTCGAAACGGTCGGCGAGCGACCGGAGAAGATCGGTGGCACCGGGCGGGAACGGGGTCAGCCCCTGTCCGGTCATGGCCGTGCGCGCGCCCGAGCGCCGGGCGGCGGCCGCGGCGCCCGCGAGCAGCCCGATGTGCCGGGGCCACAACGCGTTGAGGTAGCCGCCGCCGATCAGGTGCAGCACGTCGGTCCGGCCGAGCAGGTCGATACCCGCGTCCCACCGCGGCGCGAGTCCTGGGTCGTTCACCGCCGACTGCACCCAGTTCGCCACTTCCCACGGATCGTCCGACGGCGCTTCGCCGCACAGCCGCCACAGGGTGTCCGTGCAGCGGAGGCGCGGGTGCAGGTCGTTCAGCAGCAGCTGGGCGGGCCCCGGTGAATGGGTGTCGAGCCAGACGTCGGCCTCCGGCTCGGTCCGCGCCAGATAGCGCAGCCACGTCGCCGCGATCAGCTCGTCACCGAAATTGGGAAAACCGCTCGGGCCGATCAGGTAATGACAACGGCGGGGACCCGGAGAACGCGGCGCGCGGGTGGAGGAATCGCTTCCCCCACCCGCGCTTCCGTCGAAGGTCACTGGGCGACGGTGATCTGCGTGTCCAACGCTTGATCGCCCTGCGCTTTCTCGTTACCGGTCGCTTCGGACTTGACGCGATCCTTGGCCACACCCGCCGCTTCGAGCGCGGCGGTGATGGCTTCCGCTCGCTTTTCCGAAAGGGCCTTGGACTTTTCCGCGTCGGGGTAACCCGCGTGGGTGGCGACGGCGATCTTGACGTCGTTGCCCTGCATGGCCTTGGCGATCTCGCCGAGTGCCGTTTTACTCTTTTCGGACAGTTCCGCACTTTCCGTGGTGAAGGTGATCGGTGACTGCTGAAGTGCCTGCTGGATCGCGGCGGTCACCTTCTGCGCCGCCTCACCGCCGGCCTGGCCCGCGTCGCCGGTGCCCGCACCCGAGGAGGCCGGTGCGCCGGCGCCGGACGACGACGCGGCTGCCGCACTTGAAGCGGTTCCATTCGTGCCAGAAGACCCGGCCGCACCGTTTTCGCCCTCGGAGCCGCACGCGGCCACCAGGCCGGCCACGATCGCCACGCCCGTTACCGTCCGGGCAATTGTCCTGCGCATGAAGTTCGAACTCCCTTTGGCCGTCTCCGCATTGGCTGACGCCAGGGATACGAACACGAACGGGCTAAAAGCGCCAATCGTGGTCCGCGGAGTGGCGGCGATTCCACCCGAGTGAGCTACCTCCGGCGCCGCGCGTTCGCGGTGGTCGAGTCCCTTTTTCTTGCCTGCAAAGGGTAAATGAGGTGAAGTTCACGCGACTCACCCAACCGTCCGGCTCAAGTTGCGGTGGAGCGCGAAGGGACTTTGATGGGAGGTATGCGCCGGTAGTCGGCGTATTCACAATAGATGAGGAGTTCTCATGGGTATCGACTTCGATGGCCTGAAGGACAAGGTGAGCGGGGAACACGTCGACAAGGCCGCCGATTTCGCGAAGTCCCGCTTCGGTGAGCACTCGGACAAGATCGACTCGGCCGCCGACAAGGCGAAGGACTACCTCGGTGAGTCCGGTGGCGGGCAGCAGAACGAAGAGCAACAGCAGGGTGGCGGTTTCGGTAACGACGCACCCGGCGGTCAGGCGGGCAACGAATACGGCGGTGACCAAGGGCAGGGCGCCGACTTCGGCGGGAACAGCGGCGAAGAGGGTGGCTACGGCCGCTGAGCCAGTAGCCCGAGGACGTCCCGGAACGGCGCGTACCCGGACGTGACCGAGGTGTCGAGCACTCGCGAGCGGGGGTAGAAGGGGCTGAGGTCGAGGCCGACCCCGACCCCGCGGATCTCGACGGTGCTTTCCTCCCGTAGCACCGTTTCCCGCAGATGTTCGTCCAGGT
This sequence comes from Amycolatopsis sp. NPDC102389, assembly GCF_044765885.1. Classification (NCBI taxonomy): domain Bacteria; kingdom Bacillati; phylum Actinomycetota; class Actinomycetes; order Pseudonocardiales; family Pseudonocardiaceae; genus Amycolatopsis; species Amycolatopsis sp. NPDC102389. The sequence goes on along the minus strand of NZ_JBIWKX010000096.1, from coordinate 18,750 downwards.
AGTGCGGATCGTTCGCCAGGCTCGTCGCGCTGTCCATGGGGCTGCCGTCGGAGAGGACGAGCAGGATCCGCCGTGCTTCCGCTCGCGCGCGCATCCGGGCGCAGGCCCAGGCCACGGCCTCACCGTCGATCCCTTCCCGGAACAGGTCGGCTTTCAGCAGCGCGGCGAGATCGGGGCGCGCCCGGCGCCATGGTGTTTCGGCGGCCTTGAACACGAGGTGGAGCCGTTCGTTGAGCCTGCCCGGATGCGGCGGCCGTCCCGCCCGGATCCAGTCCCGCCTCGGCCTGCCGCCGTTCCAGGCACCGGTGGTGAACCCGAGCACTTCGCACGTCGCCCCGGCGAGTTCGATCGAGCGGGCGAAGAGGTCGACCAGGGCGGCGACGGGTTCCGCGTGCGTGGTCATCGATCCCGAGCAGTCGATCAGGAACGTCACGAGGGTGTCCGCCACCGGCTCGATCCGCTCGGTGCGGAAGATCCGCCGTTCGGTGGGTGAACTGATCAGCCGTGCCAGGGTCCGGCCGTCGACCAGGCCTTCTTCCTGGTCGCCGTCCCAGCCATCGCGCGCCGGTTCGGCCAGCACCGCCTTGAGGTCGCGGGCCAGCCGACCCGGCCCGACGCCCTGCCTGGCGACACGCCGGTCGAGCCGCTCGCGGAGTTCGGCCAGCAGTGCCGGGCGCACGAGGTCCGGCACACGCCGTTCACGGTCGTACGCGGTGGTGTGAATCCGGTACGCCGCACCGGATTCGCCCAAGGCCCGGCTGGACCCGGCGGTCGCCGAGGGGATCTGCTCGCCTTGGCTCGCGTCGAAGTCGATCACGAGGCTGAAGCGAGGGTCGGTGGGGTCGCTCGCGTCTTCCGCGTCCTGCGCGGTTCCGGCGAGCAGCCCGCCGGTCGTCCTGGCGATCGCCAGCGCGTGTTCGGCGAACGCCTTCTGGTCCGTCCGGTGCCGCCGCAGCCCGGCGAGGTCGTGGCCGAGCGACGGGGCCAACGCGAACCGGGTCGCCTCGATCAGATCCTCGGTCTCCTCGACCACGGGTTCGCCGGTGATCCGCGAGCGGCAGATCTGGGCGACCGTGTACAGCAGGAGCCCTCGTGCGGTCTCGGTCAGCCCGGATCGGTGGAACTCCAGCGACCAGCGCACGTGGCGAAGACGCAGGTTCCGTCGCATCCCCGGCAGCTCCGCGGGCGGGAGGGACTCGACGCGGAATTGTTCCAGCAATTCGAAAATCCCGCGCTCGGCCGGATCAGCCGGGCTCAGGCCGCGGTGCAGCGCGGCGTCCGAGGCCGTGAGGCGCAAGGCCATCCCGTCCGCGATACCGCGTGAGGACAGCAGATCGTCTTCGGCGGAGTGACGCAGATGCGGCGCGTGCAGCGGCAGTGGCTCGCGTCCCCGATGCAGCCGCCGCGCCCGGAAGTGCAGTGCCGGATCGCCGCTGAGCGCCCGGATCGCGGCCGCGCACAGCTCCTCGACCTGGTTGCGGCGCCGGGTTTCCGTCTGCCCGGCTGTCATGCCGACAGCAGGTGGAGCTCGTCGTCGAAGCAGCGCTGGAAATACTCCGCCACGAGATCCCGCTCGGCTTCGTCGCATTTGTTCACGAAGGACAGCCGGAAAGCCGTCGCCGGATCGCCGAAGATCTCGATGTTCTCCGCCCAGGTGATGACCGTGCGAGGGGACATCAAGGTGGACAGGTCGCCTGCCTGGAAACCCTTGCGGGTCAAGGCGGCCACCGCGACGAGGGACGCGGCCAGCGCTTCGGGGACGCTGGGCACCCTCGCCCGCACGATCGCGATCTCCTCGGCGGCGGGCAGGTAGTTCAGTGACGCCACGATGTTCCAGCGGTCGATCTGCGCGTGGTTCAGCCGCTGCGCCCCGTGATAGAGCCCGTTGAGGTTGCCGAGCCCGACCGTGTTGGCGGTGGCGAACAGCCGGAACGACGGATGCGGCCGCAGGACCCGGTTCTGGTCGGTGAGGGTGAACTTGCCGTCGCGTTCGAGGACCCGTTGGAGGACGAACATGACGTCCGGGCGGCCGGCGTCGTACTCGTCGAGCACCAGCGCGACCGGCCGCTGCAACGCCCACGGGAGGATGCCCTCCTGGAACTCGGTGACCTGCTTGCCCTCGCGCAGGACGACCGCGTCGCGGCCGACGAGATCGAGGCGGTTGAGGTGGCCGTCCAGGTTGACGCGCACGCACGGCCAGTTGAGCCGCGCGGCGACCTGTTCGATATGGGTCGACTTCCCGGTGCCGTGCAGTCCCTGCACCAGCACGCGGCGGTCGCGGGTGAATCCGGCGAGCAGCGCCAGCGTCACGTCCGGGTTGAAGCGGTACGCCTCGTCGATCTCGGGGACGTGCTCGTCGCGTTCGCGGAACGCGCCGACGACGAGATCCGAATCGATGCCGAAGACGTCACGCACCGGGAGCCGTAGCTCGGGGACCATGAGAACTCCTTACGACGGAACACTTTCCGGTTCGGACCCGCCCTCGGCGTCGACTTGGCTGATCGCCTCGGCGGCGCGCTGCAGTGCCGGGAGCGTTTGCAGGGCCTTGTCCGGCGTCAGCCGCATGACCGGCGCCTGCACGGCGACACAGAGGTTGGCGCGCCCCGGCACGAGGACCGCGACGCATACCAGACCGGGCAGGAACTCCTCGTCGTCGAGCGCGAACCCGTCCCGGCGGATACGGGTGAACTCGGCCTCGAGCGCGTCGAGTCCGGTGATGGTCTTGTCCGTGTACCGCTTGAGCGGCGCGTGCGCGAGCAGCTTCCGCCGCTGCGACGGGCTCATCTGCGCGAGGATCATCTTGCCGCTGGCCGAACAGTGGATCGGCACCCGTGATCCCGGCCGGAGGTAGAACCGCAGCGGTTCCGGCGTCTCCACCCGGTCGAGGTACACGATCTCGTTGCCCGACAACGTGGTCACGTTGCAGCTCTCGCCGAGTTCGTCGACGAGATGGCGCAGGACGGCGTGCCGGGCGCCGTGATGGGTGGCGTTGAGGAGCAGGTTCTCCGCGAGCCGTCGCAGCCGGTGGCCGGTGCCGTAGTGGCGCCCGTCGGCCTGGCGGATCAGCAGGCCTGCCCCTTCCAGCTGCTGCAGCATGCGGTGCAGGGTCGGTTTCGGCAGGCCGGTCTCCTCGACGAGGCCCTGCAGGGAGACCAGCTGGTCCTTGGCGGCGATCAGCTCGAGCAGGGAGAACAGCCGCATGGTCGGCGTGTCCCCGTTGATCGGATCGGGTTCGCGAAGCAGCTCCATGTTCCGAAAAGTAGCACAGGGCGTCTCGGTTTCCAGAATCTTCCGTTGACGCTCGGCGATCCACGTCCTATCGTCAGTCGCATCCTGATTTCAGGAACGCCACGTACCGATTTTTGTAAAACCTGCCTGTCGAAGGAGCGGAACATGACGGAACGGAAGACGGGTGACGGCCGCGTGGTCGTCAGCGGCCGGAAGAAGATGACCCCGTCCGAGGCCTTCGTCGAGACGCTCGTGGCGAACGGCGTCACCGACATCTTCGGCATCATGGGGTCGGCGTTCATGGACGCGATGGACATCTTCGCGCCCGCCGGCATCCGGCTGGTACCGGTCGTGCACGAGCAGGGCGCCGGGCACATGGCCGACGGCTACGCCCGGGTGAGCGGCAGGCACGGCGTCGTCATCGGGCAGAACGGCCCCGGTATCAGCAACTGCGTGACCGCGATCGCGGCCGCGTACTGGGCGCACAGCCCGGTCGTCATCGTGACGCCGGAAGCGGGCACCATGGGCACCGGCCTCGGCGGCTTCCAGGAGGCCAACCAGCTGCCGATGTTCCAGGAGTTCACCAAGTACCAGGGGCACGTCAACAACCCGAAGCGGATGGCGGAGTACACGGGCCGCTGCTTCGACCGGGCCCACTCGGAACTCGGCCCGACACAGCTCAACATCCCGCGCGACTTCTTCTACGGCGAGATCGAGGCCGAGATCCCCGAGCCCGCCCGGCTCGACCGCGGCCCCGGCGGCGAGCGGAGCCTCGACGAGGCCGCCGCGCTGCTGGCCACGGCGGAGTTCCCGGTGATCATCTCCGGCGGCGGCGTCGTGATGGCCGACGGCGTCGAGGAGTGCAAGGCGCTCGCCGAACGCCTCGGCGCGCCGGTGGTGAACAGCTACCTGCACAACGACTCGTTCCCGGCGAGCCACCCGCAGTGGTGCGGACCGCTGGGCTATCAGGGTTCCAAGGCCGCGATGAAGCTCATCTCGCAGGCGGACGTCGTGATCGCGCTCGGTTCGCGGCTCGGCCCGTTCGGCACCCTGCCGCAGCACGGCATGGACTACTGGCCCAAGGACGCGAAGATCATCCAGATCGACGCGGACCACAAGATGCTCGGCCTGGTCAAGAAGATCACCGTCGGCATCTGCGGCGACGCCAAGGACGCGGCGGTCGCGCTGACCGAGCGGCTGGCGGACCGGACGCTCGCCTGTGACTCCACAAAGGACGCTCGCGCGTCGAAGATCAAGGCGGAGAAGGACGCGTGGGAGGCCGAGCTCGACGCCTGGACCCACGAGACCGACCCGTTCAGCCTCGACATGATCGCCGAGCAGGAGAGCGAGGAGGGCAACTGGCTGCACCCGCGGGAAGTGCTGCGAGAACTGGAGAAGGCCATGCCGCCGCGGGTGATGGTGTCGACCGACATCGGCAACATCAACTCGGTCGCGAACAGCTATCTGCGCTTCGAGGAACCGCGCAGCTTCTTCGCCCCGATGAGCTTCGGCAACTGCGGGTACGCGCTGCCGACCATCATCGGCGCCAAGGCCGCGGCGCCCGACCGGCCCGCGATCTCTTACGCCGGCGACGGCGCGTGGGGGATGAGCATGGGCGAGATCATGACCGCGGTCCGCCACGACATCCCGGTCACCGCGGTGGTGTTCCACAACCGGCAGTGGGGCGCTGAGAAGAAGAACCAGGTCGACTTCTACAACCGACGGTTCGTCGCGGGCGAGCTGGAAAGCGAGAGCTTCGCGGGGATCGCCAAGGCGATGGGCGCGGAAGGCGTCGTCGTGGAGAAGCTCGACGAGGTCGGCCCGGCGTTGCAACGCGCCGTCGAGGCGCAGATGAACGAGGGCAAGACCGCCGTCATCGAGATCATGTGCACCCGCGAGCTGGGCGACCCGTTCCGCCGCGACGCGCTGTCCAAGCCGGTGCGCTTCCTGGAGAAGTACAAGGACTACGTGTAGTTCCACGTTTCGCGCGTGAAGGCCCCCTTCCCTCGGCTGAGTCGAGGGAAGGGGGCCTTCACGCGCTGCGGCAAGCGTGGCGCGGTCGGGCGGGCGGATGGCGGGATGAAGGCTCCCTTCGCCGCGTCTAATGCAGTGAAAGGAGCCTTCGGCCCCGCTCAGAAACGTACAAATGATGCTCCTGGGGTGACCGTGGTACCCCGCACCCGGGCCCAAGTCCGTGAAGGACCCGGACCCCTCCAAGGGCCCCTCCCCGACACTACGTCCGGCGGGGTCAACTGGACCCATCGAACGCCGCCGCTCTGGTGCTGGGCCGGTGCCAGCAAGGTTGCGAAAGTCAAAGCACAGACTCGTGTCTCGAAGGAGGTCTCCGGTGGACGTCACCCAGCTGCGAGCGCAGGCTCGACGGCATCTCGGCCCGCACTTCACCCGCAAGGACACCTGGGCCTCGGATTTCCCGGTGTTCGTACGCGGTGAGGGAAGCTACCTGATCGACACCGAAGGACGCCGTCATCTCGACGGTCTCGCCGGGCTCTTCTGCGTCAACATGGGCCATGGCCGGGCCGACATCGCCAAGGCCGCCGCCGACCAGGTCGGCACCCTGGCCTACGCGAGCAACTGGGGCTCGGCGCACACGCCCGCGATCGAAGCGGCCACGCTGCTGGCCGAACTGGCGCCGGGCGACCTCGGGACGACGTTCTTCGTCAACTCCGGCTCGGAGGCGGTGGAAACCGCGCTGAAGTTCGCGCGGCAGTATCACCGCAGCCAGGGACAGCCCGAGCGGACGAAGATCATCAGCCGCGACATGGCCTATCACGGCACGACCATCGGCGCCCTCTCGGTGACCGGGCTGGCGAAGATCAAGGAGCCGTTCGGTCCGCTCATGCCGGGCGTCCGGCACGTGCCGAACACGTTGGGCCTGCTGGGAGACTGCGGTCCGGCGTCCGAATTGGACTGTGTCACGGCGATCGAACGGGTCATCCTCGAAGAGGGGCCGGAGACCATCGCGGCGCTGTTCGCCGAGCCGGTGCAGAACGGCCGCGGCGCGCTGGTCCCGCCGAAGGGGTACTGGCCCGCTTTGCGCGCGCTGTGCGACAAGTACGGCATCCTGCTCGTGTCGGACGAGGTCATCTGCTCGTTCGGCAGGCTCGGGCACTGGTTCGGGCACGGGCTCACCGGTGTCGTGCCGGACCTGATCACCTTCGCCAAGGGGTCGACGTCGGGCTACGCGCCGCTCGGCGGCGTGATCGTGCGCGAGAAGCTGGTCACCGAGCTGTACGACTCCCCGAAGGGCGGCGTCTTCACCCACGGCGCAACCTGGGGCGGGCATCCCGTCGCCACCGCGGTCGCCGTCGCGAACCTCACCGCGATGCGGGACGAGAACGTGCTCGGCAACGTCCTCACCGAGGGGCCGGAACTGTTCGCCGCGCTGAACTCCCTCAAGTCCGCGCACCGCTGCGTCAAGGACGTCCGCGGCACCGGGTTCTTCTACGCCATCGAGCTGATGGCCGACCGCGACAGCGGCCGGGAGCTGACCGAGGCGGAGTCGCTGAAGGTGCTCCGCGAGGTCCTCCCGGAGGCGTTCCGCCGCACGGGCGTCATCCTCCGCGGCGACGACCGCGGCGCGACGATGCTGATGATCTCCCCGCCGCTGGTCGCCGATCGCGAGGTGCTCACCGAGCTGCTCCACGGCGTCGACGCGATGCTCAACGACGTCGAGAAGGCCGTCCAGCCCTGAATCAGCCCTTTTCGCCCGGTGGGGGCCGCCGTCTTCCGGCGGCCCCCGCTTCGTACGTGGAGGTACTTCGATGAGCCTGACCACCGAGGTCACGCCGGACGCGACGCTCGACAGATGGCGAAAGGCGCTGCGCGGCCGGAATCTCCGCGTCGCCTTGCCGGACGGGGACGACGACCGCGCCGTCCGCGCCGCTCTGGCGCTCCGGGACGAAGGCGTCGTGCGACCGTTGCTTTTCGGTGATGGGGCGCGCCTTCGCGCGGCAGGGGCCACGGACGACTTGATCGTGGACGTGGCGGACGCGCTCGCCGACGACCGGACCGAGGCCGCCCTGGCGGCGGGATTCGCGCGGCATCCGGAAAAGCTCGCCGCGGCCCGGCGCGATCCGGTGTTCGTGGCGGCCGCCGCCCTGCGGGCCGGCGAGGTGGACGCCTGCGTCGCCGGGGCGACCCGGCCGACCGCCGACGTCCTGCGCGCGGGGCTGCGGGTCGTGGGCCTCGCCCCCGGTGTATCCACGTTGAGCAGTTGCTTCCTGCTGCTGCTCCCGGACGGGCGCCGGCTGACCTTTTCGGACTGCGCGGTGGTACCCGAGCCGGGGGCGGCGCAGCTGGCCGACATCGCCCTCGCCGCCGCGGCGACCCATCGCGGCCTGACGGGCGAAGATCCCGTGGTCGCCATGCTGTCGTTCAGCACGCAGGGGAGTGCCGACCATCAGCGGGTCGCCGTCGTCCGCGAGGCGACTTCGCTGGTGCGGCAGCGGGAACCCGGGCTCCCCGTGGACGGCGAGCTGCAGTTCGACGCCGCGCTGGTGGCGTCGATCGCGGCGGCCAAGGCACCCGGGTCCGCGGTCGCGGGCCGTGCGAACGTCCTCGTGTTCCCGAATCTGGACGCCGGCAACATCGGCTACAAGATCGCCGAGCGGCTCGGGGGCGCCGTCGCGCTCGGCCCGATCCTCCAGGGCCTCGCGGCACCGCTCAACGACCTCTCCCGCGGCTGCTCGGCCTCCGACATCGAGACGCTCGCCCTCTTGACCGCCGTTCAAGCTAGCCGAGGAGAGCAAGGGTGACGTAGGCGATGGTGCCGACGAGCAGCGTGGAGAGCAGGCCGAGCAGCAGCGCCCGGCCACCGGTGCGGACCAGGGTGCCGATCCGGACCGCGCAGCCCAGCCCGAAAAGCGCTCCCGCCAGCAGCAGCGTGCAGACCACTTTGGCGACGTCGAGCGCCACGCCGGGCAGGATCCCGGTGCTCCGCACGACGACCATCGCCAGGAAACCGAGGACGAACAGCGGGACCAGCGGCGCGCGCTTCCCGCCCGCGGACGGGCGGCGCCGTCGTTCGTGCACGCTGACCGCGGCGACCATCGGCGCCAGCAGGACGACACGGCTCAGCTTGACCACCACGGCGACCGCGACGGCGGCGGTCCCCGCCGGGGTGGCGGCCGCGACGACCTGCGCGACCTCGTGCACGCCCAACCCGGCCCAGCCGCCGATCCGCAGCGCGTCCATCCCGAGCCAGCCGCCGAGGAGCGGGACCGCCGCGATCGCCAGGCCGCCGTAGAAGGTGACCAGGGCGACCGCGGTCGCGACGTCGGAGTCCTCACGCTCGACGACTCCTTCCATCGCCGCGATCGCCGAGGCGCCACAGATCGAAAAGCCGGTCGCGACCAGCATCGCGAGCCCGCGCGGAACGCCGATCAGCCTGCCGAGCCCGATCGTGCCGAGGAACGTGAGACCGACCGTCAGCACGACCGCGAGCAGCGTGCCGGGACCGAGGGAAAGCACCGAAGGGAGCGCGAGTTGCAAACCGAGAAGGACGACGCCGGCACGCAGGAGCTTCTTCGTCACCTTCGCGATCGCTTGCCGGGTGCCGTCCGAGAGCACCGGCAGCGAGCCGGCGAGCACCCCGAGCACGACCGCGAGAGTGAGCGCGCTCAGCACGGGAACGGCGGTGCTCAGCAGGTACGCGACGGCCACACCGAGGGCGGTGACGGCCAGACCGGTGAGGTGCGGCTTCGTTCGCCGCGCAGACAGGGTGCTCATGCCGATGAGCGTCGTCCGGAAAGGACGGTGCCGGTAGCCGGGAGAACGACGGCTAGGTCATGCACTACGGCTATGACAGCACCGGAGCTGGACTCCTTGCGCCTACTCGTCCTCGTCGGCGAACTGGGCAGCATCGGTCAGGCTGCCGTCGCCCTCGGGATGACGCGGCCGTCGGCGGGCAAGCGACTGTCCTTTATGGAACGAAGGCTGGGCCTGGTGCTGGTGGACCGGACTCGTCGCGGCTCCGCGCTCACCCCGGACGGCCGCGTGATCGCGGGCTGGGCACAGCGCGTGCTCGCCGAACTCGACGGGCTGCTCGACGGCGCCGAAGCCCTGCGGACCCGGCACCAGGCAGGGCTCCGGATCGCGGCGAGCATGACGCTGGCCGAGCATCTGGTCCCGGGCTGGATCGGCGAGCTCAACCGCGCGCACCCCGGCCTCCACCTCGGCCTCGAGGTCACGAATTCGGATCGGGTCGCCGAACTGACCCGTGCGGGCAAGGCCGACATCGGCTTCGTCGAATCGCCCGGCCCCTTCACCGGACTCACGTCGCGGAAGGTCGCCGTGGACCATCTCGTGGTCGTGGTCGCCCACACCCATCCTTGGGCGCGTGAACGCGGTCCGCTGACCCCGGCGGAGCTGGCGACCACGCCGCTCGTGGTGCGGGAACCCGGCTCCGGAACCAGGGAGACGGTCGACGGCGCGTTGCGCAAGGCGGGCGTGGGGCCGGTGAAACCGTTGCTGGAACTGGGTTCCGCGTCCGCCGTCCGCAACGCCGTGCTCGCGGGCGCGGGCCCCGCGGTGATCAGCGCGTTGGACGCCATCGGCCACGAGCTCGTGACCGTCGCGGTGGACGGTGTCGACTTCGGACGGATGTTGCGCGCGGTCTGGCCCGCGGGACGTCGTCTCACCGGTCCGGCGGCGGAACTACTGGCTCGGGCGTTGCGCCGCACGTCCGGAGGGTGATCTGGACCCCTTTCCCACATCGTAACTGGCTCTCGCCCCTGGCCCGACTTGTTCCTACGGTGACCGGAACCACAATGGAGCTCCCAGCGCCACCGCTCCGGCGGTGCGTGCGAGAAGGAGGAGACGTGACTTCAACGTCCGGCCCGGCACAGAGCAGCGGCCTGAAACCAGGGCTCAAACAGCGACATATGAACCTGATCGCCCTCGGTGGCGTCATCGGAGCGGGGCTGTTCGTCGGCAGCGGCGTGGTCATCCAGTCGGCCGGTCCGGCCGCGGTGGTCTCGTTCCTCATCGCCGGCCTGATCACCGTGCTCATCATGCGCATGCTCGCGGAGATGACGATCGCCAAACCCGCGCTCGGGTCGTTCTACGTCTACGCCAGGGAGGCGCTCGGCAACCGCGCGGGCTTCGCCGTCGGCTGGATGTATTGGTACTTCTTCGTCATCGTCGTGGCGGTCGAAGCCGTCGCGGGCGGCCGGATCCTGCAGCTGTGGGTACCGGACGTGCCACTGTGGGTGCTCAGTCTCGGCCTGCTCCTGATCCTCACCGCGACCAATATGGTCTCGGCACGGTCCTACGGTGAATTCGAGTACTGGTTCTCGTCGATCAAGGTCGTCGCGATCGTCGTGTTCCTGGTCGTCGGTGCCTTGTACCTGTTCGGTTTCTGGCCGGGCGCCCACGGCGGCTTGACGAATCTGGTGTCCCACGGCGGATTCGCGCCACTCGGTATCGGCGCGGTGCTCGCGGCGGTGGTGCCGTGCATCGGTTTCTACACCGGCGCGGAGATCGTCACCATCGCCGCCGCCGAGTCCGCGGAGCCGAAGAAGGCGGTCGCGAAGGCCATGCGCTCGATCATCTTCCGCGTGGTGCTGTTCTACGTCGGTTCGGTGTTCCTCGTCGTCGCGATCAAGTCCTGGGACGACCCGGCGACCGCGGTCAGCCCGTACGCGGCGGTGCTGGAGGTGCTCGGCATCCCGGCCGTGGCGACGATCATGAACGCGATCGTCCTGACCGCGGTGCTCTCGTGCCTGAACTCGGCCCTGTACACCTCGTCGCGGATGTTGTTCGCGCTCACCAGCAACGGCGACGCGCCGAAGGCCTTCACCCGGCTTTCCGGCAGCGGTGTCCCGAGGCGCGCGATCCTGGCCGGGACGGTCATCGGGTACGTCTCCGTCATCGCCGCCTACACCTCGCCGGACCTGATCTTCCAGTTCCTGGTCAACTCTTACGGCGCCGTCGCGCTCTTCGTGTACCTCTCGATCGCCCTCGCGCAGGTGCGGCTTCGCCGTCGGCTGGAGCGGGAGGACCCGGACAAGCTCACGCTCAAGATGTGGCTGTTCCCCTGGCTGAGCTACGCGACCATCGCGCTGATGGCCGGGGTGATCCTGGCGATGGCGCTGCTGCCCTCGACCCGATCGCAGTTCTGGCTCAGCGCGGTGACGCTCGCGCTCATCCTCGTCGGCTTCGAGATCCGCAGGCGTCGGGGCAAGCCGGCGGCGAACGTTCCGGCCGAGCCCGTCGATCCCGTCCCGGACGAACCTGAACGCGCCCCGGCCACTGTCCGGGAGTGACCTGGACGGGCTGAAAGCGTCCTTCACCGCATCTGACGCGGTGAAGGACGCTTTATCCTCGGCTCACCGTGATTTCTCTTGCCACGCTTGAGAGTTTCTCGGGATTGCGAACGTGATAGGCGCCGGTGACGTAGCCGTTTTCGACCCGTACCGCCAGCACGCCGTCGATCTCTCCGCCGATCCGGATGAGCAGACCGGGTCCGCCGTTGACCTGTACCGGTTCGACGGTCCTTTCCGCCTCGCGTTTCCACCACCCGACGGCCAGCAGCCGAGCCACCTCGTCCGCGCCCACGACCGGCCGCGGCAGGGCGTGCTTGACGCCGCCGCCGTCGCTGAGGGCGACGACGTCCGGCGCGAGGATGTCGAGCAGCCCCTGCAGGTCACCGGTTTCCACCGCGGCCTGGAACGCCTTGAGCGCGGCCCGGTGCTCGGCCGGGGACCCGGTGCCGCGTGGCCTGCGCGCGGCGACGTGGGCCCGTGCCCGATGGGCGATCTGGCGCACGGCCGCGGGAGTCTTGTCGACCGCTCGGGCGATTTCGTCGTAGTCGACGGCGAAAACCTCCCGTAGCACGAAGACCGCCCGCTCGGTCGGCGCGAGTGTCTCCAGGACGAGCAGCATCGCCATCGAAACGTTCGCGGCCAGTTCGACGTCCTCGGCCACGTCCGGTGTGGTCAGCAGCGGTTCGGGCAGCCATGGGCCGACGTAGGATTCCTTGCGCCTGCCGAGGGTCCGCAGTCGTTTGAGCGCCTGCCGGGTGGTGATCCGGACCAGGAACGCGCGCGGGTCCAGGACCGTGCCTAGGGCGACGCCCGACCAGCGCAGCCAGGTCTCCTGCAGGACGTCCTCGGCATCGGTGGCCGAACCGAGCATCTCGTAGGCCACGGTGAACAGCAGATTGCGATGGGCCACGAACGTTTCGGTCGCCGGGTCCATGGCACCGGGTGTCTCGCTCATGCTGGTTTCCCCCTGTTCGTGTTCCGCCTTACGATCCCGGCCGCCGCCGGTTTGTGACACCCGGGAGTGGTGGCCTGCGCCACACGGCGGGCTTGTCACACCGGGCCGGTCGCCGGGATCTCTTGCTCGTCACGAAGCGACATCACGAGTGAGGAAGTTCCGATCATGTCCACAACTTCGCGGTCGCGGATGCCCAATCCGCTCCCGTTCGTTCCCGAGCTGGCGGAAGTCGGCGCGGGCCTGCACCAGGTCATCAAGAACGGCACCATTCCCGCGACGACCGTCAGTCTGGTGCAACTGCGTGCCGGGCAGCTGCTCGGCAGCACGTATTTCGTCGTCCGTGAAACGCGCGTGCTGCGAGAGCTCGGGGAGTCCGAGGAGCGGATCACCTCCGTGGCCACCTGGCACGACGCGACCTGCTTCACCGATGCCGAACGGGTCGCGCTGGAGCTGGTGGAAGCCGTGTTCACCGCCAATCCGTCGGGGGAGCGCGTTCCCGACGAGCTGTACGCCAGGGCGTCCGCGCACTACGACGACAAGGCGCTCTGGACGCTCGTCATGGTCATCGCCCACATCGGGTTCTTCGCCCCCGCCGCGCTCATCGCGAAGCCGATCCCGGGGATGCCGCCCGGCCGGAACTACACCGACTGACCCTCCGAAACCCACGAAAGGCTTGAAACATGAGCAAGTTCGCAGTGGCGGGAGCGACCGGGCGGCTGGGACGGCACGTCGTCGACGTCCTCACCGAGCGGGCCCACGAAGTCGTGCCGATGTCCCGGGCCACCGGCGTGGACATCATCACCGGTGAAGGGCTCGCCGAGGCGCTCACCGGGGTGGACGTCATCATCGACGTCGCTTCGTGGCACGCTTCCGACCAGGAGGCGGCGACGGAGTTCTTCCGTACCTCGGCCCGTAATCTGCACGAGGAAGGCCGGCGGGCCGGAGTCGCCCGGATCGCCGCGGCGTCCATCATCGGCGTCGACAACGCCACCACCGGTTTCCTCGCCGCCAAGAAGGAGCACGAGGAGTTCCTTTCGGCCGGGCCGCTCCCGGTTCGCCTGCTGCGGGCGGCGCAGTTCCACGAGCTCGTGCTTCAGCTGCTGGACTGGCGGCGGGGCGACATCGCCTACGTTCCGGCCCTGCCCACTCAGCTCGTGGCCTGCCGCGCCGTGGCCGAGGAACTGGCCGGGCTGGCCGCCGCTCCGGCCGCACCGGGAACTCCGATTCCCGAGATCGCCGGGCCACGCGAGGAGATCATGGCCGAGGCCGCCCGGCTCGCCGGCGCCGTCCGAGGTGTCAAGGTCGTCGGCGTCGAGGCGGCGGACGTGCCCGACGGCGAGATCGCCGCCAAGGGCGGGTTCCTGCCCGGCCCGCATGCCAAGCTCGCCGGCCCCACCTTCCAGGAGTGGCTCGAAACCCGAGCTTGACCGAACCGGCCGGGTGTCGGCGCACGGACACCCGGTCGGCCTACTTACAGTATGTTCAAAATATGGTGAACATAGATGGCGTGCTCCGAAAGGACGGCTACGAGCTGCGGTACGGCGACCTCCCGGGGGAGTGGGGGCCCGTCGTCTTCACCCACGGCGCCGGGATGGACCACCGGATGTTCGACGCGCAGGCGCACGCTCTGCACGACGCCGGCCATCGGGTGATCAGCTGGGACCAGCCCGGGCACGGGGAGTCGAGCCTTCCGCCTGGTACCCGGTTCAGCGCGGCCCTCGCGCTCGACGCCCTGCTCGGCCTCCTCGACCACCTCGGGCTCGACCGTCCGATCCTGATCGGACACTCTCTCGGCGGGAACCTCGCCCAGGCACTCGTCCGCCGCTTCCCGGAACGCGCGTCCGGTCTCATCGTCGTGGACTCCACCTGGAACGAAGGGCCGCTGACCGCTGCCGAACGGCTTCTGCTGAAACTCGCGGCGCCCTCACTGGCGCTCATCCCCGCCAAGCGGCTCCCCGGGCTCATGGCCCGTGCCTCGGCCGTGACGCCGGAGGGGATCGCCGAGTGCGAGGCGACGTTCGCACGGATGCCCAAACGGACCTTCCTCGACGTCTGGCGGGCCACCGTGTCGCTCGTGGACCCGGATCCGGGGTACCGCACGACCGTCCCGCTCGGGCTCATCCGGGGTGCAGACGACCGCACCGGCAACATCGCGACCGCGATGCCCCGCTGGGCGAGGGCCGAGGGCGTGGCCGAACACGTCATCCCCGGTGCCGGACATGTCGTCAGCGTGGACGCCGGGGAGGCGACCACGAAGGCCATCGGAGCCATCGTCGAGAGCTGGGGCGCGGCCGGTTCCCCGTGACGGCGGCGAAGGTGTCCGGATCGTTGCCGGGCTTCATCCTGCTGGACGTGTCCCCCCGCGACGGATCTGCGGAATCGTGGACGGGCTCGAAGGGGATGGGCGTCGAACGCGGGGCGGGACCATGGAGCTGCGTCATTTCAGGTATTTCACGGCCGTCGCCGAGCAGGGCGGGTTCACCAAGGCCGCGACGATGCTCTTCGTCTCGCAACCGACCTTGAGCCAGCAGATCCGCGCGTTGGAGCGGGAGCTCGGCGTGCCGCTGTTCCTGCGCGCACCGGACGGGGTCCGGCTGACCGCCGCCGGTGAAATCTTCTACGGGCACGCTCGAGCCGTGCTGCGGATGGTCGACGAGGCCGCCCGCGCGACCAGGCGCGCCGGGGCGGAGCCGGACGTGCTGCGGGTCGGCTGGTCACCGCCGATCCCGCGCGCGGTGCACGTGCCGATCGCGAGCGCGTTCTCGGCCGCGTACCCGCAGGTGCGGCTGTCGTGGCAGGAGACCACGCTGCCCGACCCGGAACGGCCGCTGCTCGACGACGAGGTCGACGTCGCGCTGTTGCGGTTGCCAGTGGACGTGGAGCGGGTGCTGTGGGAACCGATCGTCGACGAGCCCTGTGGCCTCGCGGTTCCGGCCGGGCACCCGTTGTCGGAGCTCGCTTCCGTCGATGTCTCCGACGTACTGGACGAGCCGATGCCGAACGTCGGGGACGCCGTGCCCGAGTCCATGAAGCGGTGGTGGCTGCTGCCGGAGTCGCGTAACGGCGAGTACCCGAAGGCGGTGGGGGAACCGGTCAGCACCGTGACGGAGCTGGCGCTGTCGGTCGTCCTGAACAGCGTGGTCTGCCCGGCCCCGTACCTGTACGTCAAGACGGCCTCCGTGCACGGGTTCCACGCCGTGGAACTCCGCGGAGGTCCGTGCTCGTCCACCGGTGTCGCCCGCCGCCGGGACGACCGGCGCGCGCTGCCCCGCCTGTTCTGTGAGCTGGCGACCCGGATCACGGCCGAACTGGCGGTATAGCCCTGGCCGATCGCCGCATAGCCACAACGACTTCGACCCGGACCGGTGCTTGGCCCGATCCTCGGAGGACACCGAGGAACGGCATCACGACGGGAGTCCACCGACCATGACCGGAATCCGGTACACCACGCTGATCACGGTGGTGGCCGCACTCGCCCTGCTCCGGCTGGCCCCCGCCCACGCGGGTACGGAGGTATCCCAGCAGCTGTGCCGGGGCGATCAGATCGGCTCCATCCGCGATACTGCCCTGACCGTCCTGAACGGCCGGCCGGAGAGCTTCGGTTACCGGGACCGGACGGTCATCGGACCGGGCGTCCCCCTCCGGGACGGCGACGTCGTGCGGATCCGGGCGACCGGTTCGATCAAGATCGACTCGTGGCCATGGGGGCCGTCGTATTCGCCGTCGGGGCATCCGACCGAGCGGACGAGGACGTTCTGGGGCGGGATTTCCGCGCCGTCGTACGGCCTCTACGGATTCTTCAACTCGACAGGGACCGCGTTCCCGATCGGGGCCGACAGCGGGTGCGTGGTCTACCGCGGACCGGAGACCTGGCTGTGGCTGGCGCAGAACGACGAGAGGATCGTCGACAACAGCGGGCGGTGGGACCTCACCGTCCGGCTCTGGAACTTCTGACGCGCGGTGAAACGCACCCTGGCGCTGTCGATCGCCGGGCTGGGTGTCTTCCTGAACCTCGCCGCCGCACCGGCGACGGCGGTGGACGACAGCTTCGTCTTTTCGAGCGGCCAGGCGAGCAAGGGCTGGTTCACGGTCGACGTCCTGGCCAACGACACCCCGCGGGACACGCGGGTCCGCGCCGTCGAGCTGGTGTCCGGCCCGGCCGACGGCGTGGTGGAGCCGACCACGAATCCCGTCGGTTTCCGTTGGCGCAGGGGGTCTTCGCCGACCGCGCGGTGGAGCTACCGGATCGTCGACTCGGCGGGGGTCCGGAGCAACACCGCGGCGGTGTCCGTGGGGGTGCGGACCGGCCCGCATCCGCGTGACGACAGCTTCCAGGCGACCTCGGGTGTGTTGCTGAAGGTTCCCGCGCCCGGCGTGCTGGCGGGGGACACCCATCCCGACGGGGAACGGCTGACCGCGGAAGCGACGGTGAGGAACGGTGTCACCGCACGAGGTGGACGGGTCGTCCTGCGGCCGGACGGCTCGTTCGACTACGCGCCACCGCTCGACTTCACCGGGACGGATTCCTTCGGCTATCGGGTGGTGGATCCGCAGAACGACGCGGCGGACGCCACCGTGACCGTTACGGTCCGGCCGAGGACGACCGCACCGGCGCCTTCGCTTTCGCCGAACGGTGATCTGCCGTCGGGCCGCCCCGAGGTCACCGTTCACCTGCACGGTTATCCCGCGGGGTGCCGGGCAGGTTCCATCGTCGTCGGCGGCAGGAGAGTGGACACCTGGCTCGACGAGGCCAGGCAGGGACGCGGGGGAGCGGCCGGCTGGGAGTTCATCGACCTGCACGCGTTCCTCCCGGACGGCCTGGCGGCGGGCGTTCGCCCCGTGGAGTTCCGGTGCGGCGCGACCACTTATCCCGCCGGCACCATGAGACTGCCGGCGGGTCCGGGCCTGACGACCTTCGAACTGACCTGGAAGCAGAAGCCGGCCACCACCACTCCGCCCCAGCCGACCACGGAGCCGCCCGGCTCCCCGGCACCACCTTCGGAACCGCCCGAGCCGAAACCACCCGGAATCCTCTACATTCCCGTCCCGGGCGAGGTCTTGACCGATCTGCGGTCCCTGGTGGCGAGCGCGGTGGACGCGGCGGCGATCATCTCGCTCGTCCTGTTGCTGGAGACGGCGTTCCCGGCGGACCTGGTCAACAAGATCATCGAAGCGCTGCGGACACCGCGCACTCTGGAACGGCTGAAGGCGGCACCCCGGCCAGGTCACGCATGGCTTCGGACGCTCGGTTACGCGGCGATCGGCGGGGTACTGCTGGTCTGGGCCGACGCGGAGATCCGTGCGGGCACCTGGGACTGGGGCGTCGTCGCCCTGAAAGCGGCGGCCGGGGCGGTATCCCTGGCATTGGTCGTCGCCGCCTACGAGAAACCCAAGGACTCACTGCTCAGCACCGGTCGGGGCCGCGGACACCTCCGGGCGGTCTGGCTGGGGTTCCTCGTGGCCGCGGTGCTGGCGACCCTGTCCCGCTTGTCGGGCTCTCCCGTGCCTTACGTCTATGGACTGGTCGTCACCTTTTTCGCGGTGGGAGCGGTGTCGAAGAGAGCGCAAGGTCGTGCGACGCTCGGTGGCGGGATCGCCGTCCTCGTGACCTGTGTCGGGCTCTGGGCGGCTCTCGCTCCTCTCGTCGTCGCTGGGCGGGAGGCGTCCCCGAAGTCGATGACCTACGCGATCGCCTTCGCGGTCTGCGTCGTCCTGGCCGCGGGCATCCAGGTGGTCGTGTTCGGACTACTCCCGATCAAGCCGCTGGACGGGTACGCGCTGAAGGACTGGAGCAAGGTCGCGTGGTGGGCGCTCTACGCGCCCGCGGTCTTCTTCTACGTCCACGTGGTTCTCAACAGCGTGCATCCCGCCGTCGACGAGGGCCCCTCGACCGAGAGGATCTTCGTGGCGTCGTGCCTGTTCGTGCTGGCGAGTGTGGCGAGCTTCCTGCTGCGCCGGTTGAAGGGCGTGTCCGAGGACCGTCGCGGTCCTCCGCCGGACTTCTCTTGAGTGCCAAGGTGAACGTGGCTTTCGCGAGGGTTGTTGAGCCGAAAGTCGAACGTGTCGTGGTGAGACCGCGAGCAAGGGAGCCTTCGGCGCGAGGCACGTGCGCCGACGGCGCACTGCCACACCTTGAGTGTCCACATGGGACTGTTGCTGGCGACCGAATGCACGTTTGATGCTCGCATGACCGGTTTTCCGTGGGGTGGGGGGGGGGGGGGGGGGGGGGTTGAACCCCAACCACCACAACACAACCCACCACCCCAAATCCAACAAAACACA
>NZ_JBIWKX010000095.1:0-22675 GCF_044765885.1 Amycolatopsis sp. NPDC102389 | reverse complement strand
GTGGGGGTCCCCCTCCCGCTGCCCCCTCTATCGCCGGCCGGGGGGCGGGGGTCGCTTGTTGTTTGGGGGGGGGGGGGGGGGGGGGGGGTGGTTCGGGCCCCCCCCCCCCCCCCCCCCCCCCCCCCCCCCCCCCGCCGGACGCAAGACGAAAGGAACTGCCGTGTTCGAGGAGCTCAACGTCGTCAAGGGTCTGGAAATCCACCGGAGGAACCGCTTCGACCCGGGGGCCGAACTCCTTTCCCTGATGGCCGAAGGCCCCATCTCCGCCCTGGGCACCGAGGAAGACGGCGGACGGCGGACGGCGTGGCTCGCCACCGGCTACGACGAGGTCCGCCAGGTCCTCAGCTCCGACAAGTTCAGCGCGCGGCTGATCTACGGCGGGACCGCGGCCGGGATCGCCTGGCCCGGTTTCCTCACCCACTACGACCCGCCGGACCACACGCGCCTGCGCCGGCTGGTCACGCCGCCGTTCGCCATCCGGCGGATGCGGGGTTTCCAGCCGGAAGTCCGGCAGATCGTCGAAGACGCCTTGGACACCATCGAAGACATGGGCGGACCGGCCGACTTCGTCCCGCACTTCGGCTGGGCCATCGCGACGACGGCGACCTGTGACTTCCTCGGCATCCCGCGGGACGATCAGGCGGATCTGTCGCGCACCCTGCACGCGAGCCGGACGGAACGGACGGACAAACGGCGCAACGCGGCGGGCAACAAGTACATGCAGTACATGAACAAGGCCGTCGCCCGCGTCCGCCGCGATCCCGGTGACGACCTGTTCGGTGTCGTGGTGCGCGAACACGGCGACGAGATCACCGACGCGGAACTGGCGGGCGTGGCCGCGTTCATCATGGGCGCGGGCGGCGACCAGGTGGCCCGGTTCCTCGCGGCCGGCGCGCTGCTGATGGTCGATTTCCCGGAGCAGTTCGACATTCTGCGCGAGCAGCCGGACACCGTTCCGGACTGGCTGGAGGAGCTGAACCGGTACCTCACGACCGACGAGAAGCTCCACCCGCGTATCGCGAAGGAGGACGTGACGATCGGCGGCCGTCTCGTCAAGGCCGGCGACACGGTCACGTGCTCCCTGCTGGGGGCCAACCGCGCGAACTTTCCCGCGCGGGAGGACGAATTCGACATCACGCGGGAGAAGTCGCCGCACGTCTCGTTCGGGCACGGTATCCATCACTGCCTCGGCAGGCCGCTGGCGGAGATGGTGTTCCGGGAGGCGATTCCCGCGCTGGCACGGCGGTTTCCCAAGCTGAGGCTCGCCGAGCCCGAGCGCAAGCTCAAATTCGGCCCACCCCCGTTCGACGTGGAAGCCCTGCTGCTCGACTGGTAGCGCCAGAAAGCCTGAGGAGAATCATGGTAGTTCCCTTGCCGCATCAGCGGATCCGGCTCGATCCGGCGCCCGAGCTCTCCGCGTTGCAAAAAGAGGGCCCCTTGCACCGGTACGACACGGAAACCGGGCTGAACGGCCGTAGGCAATGGTTGGTCACCGGCTACGACGAGGTGCGCGAGATCCTGGCCGACGCCACCAGGTTCAGCTCGATGCGACCGGTCGACGACGAAGCGGACCGCGCCCATCTGCCGGGCATCCTGCAGGCCTACGACCCACCCGACCACACGCGCCTGCGCGGGACCGTGGCGCCGGCGTTCAGCGTCCGCCGGATCGAGCGGTTGCGGCCCCGGGTCGAAGAGATCATCGAGGAGGGCCTCGACGATCTGGAGAGCATGGGCGCGCCGATCGACTTCGTCCGGTACGCGGGCTGGCCCATGCCGGCGCTCATCGCCTGCGAGTTCCTCGGTGTCCCGCGCGACGATCAGGCCGATCTGTCCCGGATGATCCGCGACAGCCGGGAAAGCCGGATCCCCAAGCAGCGGGCCCAGTCGAGCCTCGGCGTCGTCAACTACTGCGAAAAGCTCGCGGCCCGCGAACGCCGCGATCCCGGCGACGAGCTGATCGGGTTCATCGTGCGCGAGCACGGGGACAAGGTCGACGACGAGGAACTGTCGGGGCTCGCCGAGGCGATCCTGATCGTGGCCGTCGAGCAGATGGCGGCCCAGCTGGCGATGGCGGTACTGCTGTTCGCGACGAACCCGGCCCAGCTGTCGCTGCTGCGCGAACGTCCGGAGCTCGTGGACAGCGCGACCGAGGAAGTCCTGCGCTTCCCGACGATCGTCGAGGCCCCTTCGCCGCGGACGGCGCTCGTCGACCTGAACATCGCCGGATACGAGATCCACGCCGGTGACGTGCTGACCTGTTCGATGCTGGCGGTCAACCGCACGCTCGGCGACAAGTTCGACATCACGCGGGAGAACAGCCCGGGGCATCTCGCCTTCGGGCACGGCATCCACCACTGTGTCGGCGCACCGCTGGCCAGGCTCGAACTGCGGGTCGCGCTGCCGATCCTGGCGCGCCGGTTCCCCGGGCTGCGGCTGGCGGTCCCGGAGGAGGAACTGCGGTTCGTGGCGGGCAAACCCGCCCCGTTCAACATCGAGGAGCTCCCCGTTGAGTGGTGAGGACACGCGTCCGCTGCACATTCGCAGGCAGGACCTCGACCCGGCGGACGAACTGCGCGCCGCCGGGCCGCTGTCGAAGGTCACGGTGGGCACCGGCGCGGACGCCGAAACCATCTGGATGGCCGCGGGACATTCCGTCGTGCGCCAGGTTTTGGGCGACCACAAGCGATTCAGCACCCGGCGCCGGTGGCACGAGCAGGACGAGGTCGGCGGGCAGGGCATCTTCCGGCCGCAGGAGCTGGTCGGCAACCTGATGGACTACGACCCGCCCGAGCACACCCGGATGCGGCAGAAGCTGACGCCGGGGTTCACGCTGCGCAAGATGCGGCGTATGGAGCCGTACATCGAGCAGATCGTGTCGGAACGGCTCGATGCCATGGAGGACGCGGGATCGCCCGCCGACGTGATCGAACTCGTCGCCGACGAGGTGCCGGGAGCCGTGCTGTGCGAACTGATCGGCGTGCCCCGTGACGATCGCGCCATGTTCCTGAAGCTGTGCCACGGACATCTCGACGCCTCGCTGAGCCAGCGGAGACGAGCGGCCGCCGGCGAGGCGTTCTCCCGCTACCTGCTGGCGATGATCGCCAGGAACCGCGAGGAACCCGGCGAAGGGATGATCGGCGCCGTCGTCGCCGAACACGGTGACGAGGCCACCGACGAGGAACTGCGGGGTTTCTGCGTTCAGGTGATGCTGGCCGGCGACGACAACATCTCCGGCATGATCGGCCTCGGCGTCCTGGCGTTGCTGCGGCATCCCGAACAGCTCGCCGTGCTGCGGGGTGACGGCCAGGCGGCGGACCGGGCGGTCGACGAGCTGATCCGGTACCTCACGGTGCCGTACGCCCCGACACCCCGGACGGCCATGGAGGACGTCGCCATCGGGGACGAGGTGATCAAGGAGGGCGAGACCGTCCTCTGCTCGCTCCCCATGGCGAACCGTGATCCCGCGCTGGTGCCGGATCCGGACCGGCTCGATCTCACGCGGGAACCCGCGCCGCATGTGGCGTTCGGGCACGGGATCCACCACTGTCTCGGCGCTTCGCTGGCGCGGCTCGAACTGCGGACGGTCTTCACGTTGCTGTGGCGGCGTTTCCCGGACCTGAGGCTCGCGGATCCCGCCAAGGACACCATGTTCCGCCTGACCACTCCGGCTTATGGCCTCACGAGCCTGATGGTCGAGTGGTGAGTGAAAGGTGCGGTGAGCCGTCGGTACAGGTGGTGGTGGGGGGGGGGGGGGGGGGGGGTGGCCCCCCCCCCCCCCCCCCCCCCCCCCCCCCCCCCCCCCCCCCCGCCGGACCGACCCCGCGCCCGACGTCCATGGCCGCGCTGGACGTCCCGGCCGATCGCGGATGAAGATTGCGGCGCGGCCCCGGGCCGGACCGCGATCCCTGGTCACTGAAGGAGCTTCCACTCGTTATGGAGCACGCAATCGACGAGGTCGCGCCGGCCGTGGAGCCGACGGCGAACTACATGATGAGGACGCACTGCGATCCGCACGAGGACATGTTCGTGTTGCGGGAGAAGGGCCCCTTGGTCCGGATTCTCGGCGACGCGTCCACCCAGCTCGGCAAGGGCTATGTCTGGCAGGCACTCGGCTACGACGTCGTGCGCAAGATCCTCGGCGACCACGAGAACTTCACGACGCGCCCCCGGCTGACCGAGGCCGAGGCCGAGCGGACGACCAACGGCGAAGACGTGCCCATGGCACCGCAGTTCGTCGGACAGATCTCGACCTACGACCCGCCCGAGCACACGCGGCTGCGGCGGATGCTGACGCCGGAGTTCACCGTCCGGCGGATCCGGCGGCTGGAACCCGCGATCCAGGAGCTCATCGACGATCGCCTCGACGAGGTGGAGGCCGAGGGCCCACCCGCTGACGTACAAGGACTTTTCGCCGATCCGGTGGGCGGCGGTGTCCTTTGTGAACTGCTCGGCATCCCGCGCGACGACCGCAACGAGTTCATCCGCCGCATCCGGCGGAACGTCGACCTCAGCCGCGGATTCAAGGCGAGGGCGGCCGACAGCGCGGCGTTCAACCGGTACCTGCTCGGTCTCATCACCCGCCAGCGCGAGGATCCCGACGACGGTTTCCTCGGCATGCTGGTGCGCGAGCACGGGGACAACGTCACGGACGACGAGCTGAAAGGTCTCTGCACGGCGCTGCTGCTCGGCGGCGTCGAGACCGTCGCGGGAATGCTGGGCTTCGGAGTGCTCGCGCTCCTGGACCACCCCGAACAGAAACAGATGCTCTTCGAAGGCCGTGAAGAGGCGGACCGCGTCGTCAACGAATTGCTGCGGTATCTCTCGCCGGTGCAGCAACCGAATCCGCGAATGGCACTCAAGGACGTCGTCGTCGGCGGACAGCTGATCAAGGCGGGGGATTACGTCCTCTGCTCGATCCTGATGGCCAACCGCGACGAGGCGCTGACGCCGAACCCGAACGTTCTCGACGCGCGGCGCCCGCCGGTTTCGGACGTCGGATTCGGGCACGGCATCCATTACTGCATCGGCGCCGCGGTGGCGAGGTCCGTGCTGCGGATGGCTTATCAGTCGCTGTGGCAGCGGTTCCCCGGGCTGCGCCTGGCGGTGTCCAACGACGAGGTCAAGCTCCGGAACGCGTTCATCGACTGCCCGGATCAGTTGCCGGTCACCTGGTAGAGGGGGAACGAAATGCGCGTGTTGTTGTGGGCGTGTGGATCACGCGGGGACGTCGAGCCGCTGGTCGCGCTGGCGGCGCGGTTGAAGGAATCCGGTGCCGAGGTACGGGTGTGCGCACCGCCGGACAGTGCGGAGCGGCTGGCCGAGATCGACGTGCCGCTGGTGCCGGTCGCCCGGCCGGACCGCGGGATGGACGACGGTGAGGGCCGGGATCCCGAACTCGCCGCCGCCGGGATCGCCGACCAGTTCGACCAGATGCCCGCCGTCGCCGAAGGTTGTGACGTCGTGGTGGCGACCGGGCTGCTGTCCGGCGCCGTCGCGGTGCGGTCGGTGGCCGAGAAGCTCGGAATTCCGTACTACTACGTCGCTTTGTGCCCGATCCACTTGCCGAGCCACCTCGAAGCGCCGCAGCGCGAGATGTACAACCAGGGCGCCGACGGCCTGTTCGGCGACGCGCTCAACACCAAGCGTGCCGAGATCGGCCTGCCGCCGGTGAAGGACCTCTTCGACTACTGCTCCACCGGCAAGCCTTTGCTGGCCGCGGATCCGATCCTCGCTCCGCTGGAGCCGCGGCACGAGGCCGTGCAGACCGGCGCCTGGATCCTGCCCGACGAACGGCCGCTTCCCGCTGAGCTGGAGGCGTTCCTCGCCGCCGGACCACCGCCGGTCTACGTCGGCTTCGGCAGCTCGTCCGGCACCGCCGACGCGGCGAAGGTGGCCATCGAAGCGATCCGCGCGAAGGGGCACCGGGTGATTCTTTCCCGTGGCTGGGCCGGTTTGGACCTGCCCGAGGACGAGGCCGACTGCTTCGCCGTCGACGAGGTGAACCTGCAGGAGCTGTTCCGCCGGGTCGCCGTCTCCATCCATCACGACGGCACCGGCACGACGCATATCGCGACGCGGGCGGGCTCCCCGCAGATCATCGTGCGGTCGATCGTCGGCCAGCAGTACTACTCCGACCGGGTCGCCGAGCTGGGGATCGGGGTCGCCCTGGAGGGGCCGGCTCCGGCCTTCGACGCCATGTCCGCCGCGCTCGCCACGGCGCTGGCACCCGAGACCCGCGCCAAGGCGATCGAGGTCGCCGCCACGATCCGCGCCGACGGGACCACCGTGGCGGTGGACCTGCTGCGCGACGCGGTCAGCCGCGAAAAGCCGTCGGTTCCCGCCTGAAACGAAGAGATCGGGGAATTACGTGAAGCGCGTGTTGCTGGCGACGTCCGGAAGCCGGGGAGACGTCGAACCGCTGGTGGCGTTGGCGGTGCGGCTGCGAGAGGCCGGAGCCGAGGTGCGGATGGCCGCGCCGCCGGACTCCTCCGAGCGGCTGGCCGAGGTCGGTGTGCCGCTGGTGCCGGTCGGACAGTCGACCCGCACCGCGATCAAGGGTGCGAAGCCGCCGTCGCCCGAGGACGGGCCGCGGCTTTCGGCCGAGGCGATGGCCGTCCAGTTCGCCGAGGTCCCGGCGGCCGCCGAGGGCTGTGACGTCGTGGTGACGACCGGGATGCTTGCCACCGCGGTCGCCGTCCGGTCGGTGGCCGAGAAGCTCGGAATCCCCTATTACTACGGCTTTTACTGCCCGCGCTTCATCCCGTCGCCGCATTACGCGCCGCCGCCTCCGCTGGGTGAGCCGCCCGCGCCGGAAGGCGCCGACAACCGCGCGCTGTGGGAGCGCAACAGCCGGAGCGCCCTCAAGCGGTTCGGTGAGCCGCTCAACAGTCAGCGTGCCGCGATCGGTCTTCCGCCGGTCGAGGACGTTTTCGGGTACGGCTTCACCGATCGCCCCTTGCTGGCGGCCGACGCGTCCCTGGCTCCGCTGCAGCCGACGGATCTCGACGTCGTCCAGACGGGTGCTTGGACACTGCCCGACCAGCGGCCGCTTTCGGCGGAACTGGAGGCGTTCCTCGCTGACGGTCCGCCGCCGGTGTACGTCGGTTTCGGCAGCATGCGTGCCCCCGAGGAGGCCGCCAAGGTCGCCGTCGAGGCGGTGCGCGCCCACGGACGCCGGGTGATCCTTTCCCGCGGTTGGGCCGATTTGGCGCTGATCGACGACCGGAGCGACTGCTTCGCCGCGGGGGAGGGCAATCAGCAGCTGCTGTTCGGCCGGGTCGCCGCCGCCGTCCATCACGGTGGCGCGGGGACGACGACCACCGCCACCCGGGCGGGTGTTCCCCAGGTCGTGGTCCCGCAGATCGCGGATCAGCCGTATTTCGCGGGCCGGGTGGCCGAGCTGGGCATCGGGGTGGCGCACGACGGCCCGACCCCGACCTTCGATTCCCTGTCCGCCGCGCTCGAGACGGCGCTCGCCCCGGAGATCCGGGAGCGGGCGACGGCCGTGGCGGGCACGGTCCGCACCGATGGGGCCGCCGTGGCCGCGAAATTCCTCCTTGACGCGGTCGACCGCGTTTCCGTCTGAAGCCAGGGGATACGAAATGCGTGTGTTGTTGTCGACGACCGGGCTCCGCGGAGACGTCGAGCCGGTGGTCGCGCTGGCGGTGCGGCTGCGGGAGCTCGGCACCGAGGTGCGCGTGTGCGCGCCGCCGGACACCGAGGAGCGGCTGGCCGAGTTCGGCGTGCCGTTCGTCCCGGTCGGGCAATCGTTGCGCGCCATGATGCAGGGGATGACGGAGGGGCCCGAACCCCGGCGCGCTGCGGATGAGCTCGCGGAGCAGTTCGACGCGGTCCCGGCGGCCGCCGAGGGCTGTGACGTGGTGCTGGCGACCGGCGTCCTGTCCGCCGCCATCGGCGTGCGGTCGGTGGCGGAAAGCCTGGGCATCCCGTACTTCTACGCCGCGTACTGCCCGATCTACCTCCCGTCGCCGTACTACCCGCCGCCGTTGTCGCGGGGCGACGGACGGCCGCCCGAGGAGGCGATGGACGACAACCGGGCGCTGTGGGACTTCTACAACGACGTCTTCTCCAAGCGGTACTCGGACGCGCTCAACGGCCGTCGCGCGTCGCTCGGCCTGCCGCCGGTGGAGAACCTCGTCGAGTACGGCTTCACCGAGCAGCCCTGGATGGCGGCGGACCCGGTGCTGGCCCCGCCGCGGCCGGAACTCGGCGCCGTGCAGACCGGCGCGTGGATCCTGCCCGACGAGCGGCCGCTTCCCGTTGACCTGGAAGCGTTCCTGGCCGCCGGACCGCCGCCGGTGTACGTCGGTTTCGGCAGCACGCCCGAAGTCGCGAACACGGTGCAGCTGGCCATCGAGGCGATCCGCGCGCAGGGGCATCGGGTGGTCCTCTCCCGGGGCTGGGCGGACATGGCCCTCCCCGACGACGGAGCCGACTGTTTCGCCGTGGGCGAGGTGAACCTGCAGGCGCTGTTCGGCCGGGTCGCCGCCGTCGTCCACCACGCCGGCGGGGGCACGACGACCGTGGCCGCGCGGGCGGGCATTCCTCAGGTCGTGCTGCCCCAGATCACCGACCAGCCGTACTTCGCCGAGCAGGTGGCCGCGCTGGGCATCGGTGTGGCGTTCGAGGAGTTCGGGCCTGCTCCGACGTTCGATTCGCTGTCCGCCGCGGTCGCCACCGCGCTGTCCCCGGAGACCCGGGCACGCGCGAAAGCCGTCGCGGGCACGCTCCGCGGCGACGGGACGACCGTGGCCGCGGAGCGCTTGCGTGCCGCCGTCGGCCGCGTTTCCGTCTGACCATCAACCGACCAGGGTGAGGAAAATGTCCGATCTGGCTGCAGCACCGCACGAGAACCGGCAGATGGCGCAGTGGTTCGGCGCCGACGCCGAACGGTACGACCGCGCCCGGCCCACCTATCCCGAAGCACTGGTCGACCGGATCGTCTCCTTGAGCCCCGGCAAGAACTTCGTCGACGTCGGCTGCGGTACCGGCCTTTCGTCGCGCCCGTTCCAGGCGGCGGGCCGCACGGTGCTCGGCGTCGAACCGGACGCGCGGATGGCGGAGGTCGCGCGCAGGCGGGGTCTCGACGTCGAGGTCGCCAAGTTCGAGGACTGGGATCCGGCGGGCCGCACCTTCGACGCGGTGATCTCGGGGACGGCCTGGCACTGGGTCGACCCGTTCGCCGGCGCGGCCAAGGTGGCGGACCTGCTCGCTCCCCGCGGGCTGATCGCGTTGTTCGACAACGGGTTCGAACTCCCGGAGGCCGTCATGGCGGCCCAGGGGGAGGCATACCGGCACGCCATGCCGGACGTGAAGTTCGAGCCACCGTCCAAAGAGGACGAAGACGTCGAAGAGTACGTCGAGCAGATCTACGCCAAGCAGTACGTGAAGGCGGCCGAAGGCATTCTCCGCACCGGCGCGTTCAGCGAGCCGGAGGAACTGCGCTTCGAGTGGTCGCGGGTCTGCACCCGTGACGAATGGCTGGACCAGATCCCGACCCAGGGCGGGCTCAACCACCTCGCGGAGGACGCGCGCGCCCGGTTCCTGACGTATCTCGGCTCGGCGATCGACGAGATCGGCGGCTCGTTCACCATCAATTACGCCACGGTCGGCATCGCCGCGATCCGGCGCTGAAGCATCCAGGGGATACGAAATGCGCGTGTTGTTTTGGTCGTACGGAACCCGAGGCGAGATCGAACCGCTGGTGGCACTGGCGCTCCGGTTGCGCGAGCAAGGTGACGAGGTGCGGATGTGCGCGCCGCCGGACTACACCGGGCGGCTGGCCGAGGCCGGCGTTCCGCACGTCGTCGTCGGCAAGCCTGTGCTCGAAGAGGCGGGCGCGCTGGGCGGACCGCCCGAATCGCCCGAGGCCGCGATCGCGGGGATCGCCGAGCAGTTCGACAAGATCCCGGCGGCCGCCGAGGGCTGTGACGCGGTGGTGGCGACCGGCCTGCTGTCCGGTGCGATCGGTGTCCGTTCGGTGGCCGAAAAGCTGGGCATCCCGTACTTCTACGTCGTTCCGTCGCCGGTGCTCGTGCCGTCGCCCGAACACCGGGGCATGTACAACAACGGCGCCGACGGGATGTTCGGCGGCGCGCTCAACGACCTGCGCGCCTCGATCGGCCTCCCGCCGGTGAAGAACCTGTACGACTTCAGCAGCACCGACAAGCCCTTCCTGGCGGCGGATCCCCTGCTGGCCCCGGCGGACGGCGGCGTCCGGACCGGCGCGTGGATCCATCGCGACGATCGGCCGCTTTCCGCGGGGCTGGAAGCGTTCCTCGCCGCGGGTGAGGCGCCGGTGTACGTCGGCTTCGGCTGTTCGCCCGCCCCCGCGGACATCGCCAAGGTGGCCGTCGAGGCGATCCGCGCGCAGGGACGCCGGGTGGTCCTTTCCGGCGGCTGGGCCGGTTTGACGCTGCCCGACGACGGCGCCGACTGCATGGCGGTCGGTGAAGAGAACCTGCAGGCGCTGTTCGGCCGCGTGGCCGCCGCCATCCACCACGGCGGCACGGGAACGACCCACGTGGCGGCCCTGGCTGGTGTTCCGCAGATCGTGGTCCCGCAGATCGCGGACCATCCGCATTTCGCCGCCAAAGTGGCCGAGCTGGGTATCGGGGTGGCGCACGACGGCCCGAACCCGACGGTCGATTCGCTGTCCGCCGCGCTCGTCACCGCTTTGGCGCCGGAACCCCGGGCTCGCGCGAAGGCCGTCGCCGGCACGATCCGCACCGACGGGACGACGGTGGCCGCGGACCTCGTGCGCGCTTTCCGATCACGCGAGTTACGCCTCTGATCACACGAGATACGTGTCTGATCACGCGAGTTCGGCGTTGCGTCACCAAACGCACCACGTTCCCCTTGCTGCTCAAGAGGTCCCGAGCACTGTCCAGACCCACCAGTTGAAGCGCGACAAGGCGGTAACCAAAATCAGCACCATGCTTCCACGCCGGCTGCTGGCGATATCCCCGCATTTGGACGACGCGGTCCTTTCCCTCGGCGCGAGTCTCGCCCAAGCGGCGCGAGACGGCGCGGAGGTGCTCGTCAACACGGTCTTCGCCGGAACGGCGCCACCTCCGTATTCCGCGGCGGCGGAGCGAATGCACGCGGTCTGGGGTCTTTCCCCGGAGGACGACGCGCCGCTCCATCGCCGGAACGAGGACATCGCCGCGCTGGCCCATCTCGGGCTGGCGTACCGGCACGGCCGGTTCCTCGACTCCATCTACCGGAGGCTGCCGGACGGCCGATGGCTCACGGATCACGTGGAGGGCGGGCAAAAGCTCGCGGTGGCCCGGGATTCACCGGGCGATGACGGTCTCGTCGCCGAGATCAAGGACGACATCGAGGCGATCGTCGCCGAATTCGAGCCGACGCTGATCGTCACGTGTGCGGCCGTCGTCGACCATCCCGACAACCTGGCCACCCGTGACGCCGCGTTGTCCGCCGCGCGCGCGTCGAACGTTCCGATACGGCTGTGGGAAGACCTTCCGTATTCGATGTTCAAACCGGGAACGATCGAACTCCCCGCCGGTTTCCGGCTCGGCACTTCCGAATTCGAGTCCGCCACGACGGAGACTTGGAAACGGAAACGCGAAGCCGTCGAGTGCTATTCTTCCCAGCTGACGATGCTCAACGGCAGGAACAAGAATTTGTTCGAGAGGCTGGACGAGCACGCGCGGAAGAATTCGCCGCGGGGCGGATTCGGCGAAACCACCTGGCCCGTTCTCCTCGACGACAACAACGGTTAAGCGAGGTACCGGAGTGTCCGCAACACTCACTCATCTGCCGTCACCGTCACCGGACGCCGCGCCCGACGGCGGGCGCGGCCGCTGGGCGTTCTGGCGTTCGCCCGCCGATCAGCCGCCGTGGGCGCGCCCCGCGCTGCTGGGGATCGCGTTCGTGGCGCTGGTGCTCTACGCCTGGAACCTGCCGAGGGTCGACTTCGCGCCGCTGTACTCGGACACGGCGAAGAGCATGTCCGAGAGCTGGAAGGCGTTCTTCTACGGCACTGTCGACCCGGGCGCCACGTACACGCTCGACAAACTCGCCGGATCGTTCGCACCGCAGGCCATCTCGGCCAAGATCTTCGGCTACCACGAATGGTCGCTGGCGCTGCCGCAGGTGATCGAGGGCCTGATCTCGGTGCTGGTGCTGTACCGGGTCGTGCGGCGCTGGGCGGGGGTGGTGCCCGGCCTGCTCGCCGCCGGCGTCTTCACCCTCACCCCGGTCCTGGCGTCGATGTTCGGGCACAGCATGCAGGACGGCCTGCTCACGATGTGCCTGATCCTCGCCGTCGACGCCTATCAGCGCGCCGTTCTCGAGGCGCGGCTGAAGTGGCTGGTCCTCGCCGGTGTCTGGGTCGGGATCGGCTTCCAGGCCAAAATGGTGCAGGCGTGGATGATCCTGCCCGCGCTGGCGATCGGCTACCTGCTCACCGCCCCGGTCGAGCTGCGCCGCCGCGTCACACATCTGGGGATCGCCGGCGTGGTGACGCTGGCGGTGTCGCTGTCGTGGATCGCGTTCTACAGCTTGACCCCGGAGAGCGCGCGGCCGCATGTCAGCGGCACCACGAACAACAGCGCGTTCGCCATGGTGTTCGGCTACAACGGTCTCGGCCGGATCGGCGTCCATCTGCCCGGCGCCGAGGACCCCAACGGCCGCGGCGGCCTGCCTTCGCTCGGGCCGGGCGGCCCCGGCGGCGGTCCCGGTGGACCCGAGGGCGGCCCCGGTGACGGCCCTGGTCCCGAGGGCGGTCCTGGTGACGGTCCGGGCGGGCCGGAAGGCGGTCTCGGGGATCCGCAAGGCCCCGGTGGCGGTCAGGGCCTGGACGAGAACGGGAACTTCGGGACCAAGCACCAGGACGAGCAGAACGGGAACCTCGGCCCGAAGGCCGATGGCGAGCAGCCGCTCGGCCCGGGTGGACCTCAGCCGGATCAGTCCAAAGTGGAGACACGAGCGGACCCGATGGGCGCGACCAAACTGCTCGACGGCCACCTCGGCGTCGCGATCGCATGGCTGTTCCCGCTCGCCCTGCTGTCACTGCTGTGCGGGCTCTGGTGGTGGCGTCGCGCCGAGCGCACCGATCCGGTGCGCGGCGGCCTGGTGATGTGGGGCGTCTGGCTGGTGACCTTCCTCGTCGTCTTCAGCGCGAGCGACGTCGCGCACACCGCGTACGTGGCCTCTCTCGCCCCCGCGATCGCGGCCCTTTCCGGGCTCGGCATCGTGACCTTCTGGCGGGCCTACCGCAACGGTGGCGGGCAGGGCTGGATCCTGCCGATCGCGATCGCCGCGGAACTGGCCTGGGGCGCCTGGCTGTGGTCCCATTACCCGAACTTCCTGCCGTGGGCGAAATGGGGCACGCTCGTGCTCGGCGTGGCCGCCCTCGTCGTGCTGATCGTGGCGCGAATGCGCGAAAGCGCGTCGAAGTCCTTGGTCACGGCGGCACTCGTCCTCGGTGTCGTGGCGATGATCGCGGCACCCGCCACCTATGCCATCTCCGTACTCCATCCCGATTACTCCGGCAGCTCTTTCGACGCCAATGCCGGACCGGCGTCCGGCTCCTTCTGAGGCGGGCCGGTGTCGTTCTCAACGTCTGCGGAAAGCTCCGCCGGCCGGAAAGGAAATCTGCAGATGCAGGAATCGCTCGACTCCACCGAGGTTCACCGTCGTTTCCAGCTGATCGCCAACGGCCCCGCCCTGTTCAACGCGGTGGTGTCCGGAATCGAGCTGGACATCTTCGACTTCCTGGAAGAGCGCGGCGGCGCCGACGCGGCGGCGCTCGGTGAGTTCACCGGCCTGGAGCCGCACAAGGTCCGCGTGCTGATGCTCGCGCTGACCACCTCGGGCCTGATCGAAAAGCGGGGCGTCGACTATGTGAACCACCCGGTCGCGACCGAACTGCTCGCCACGACCGGGCCGGAGAGCTGGCAGCACATCCTGCTCAGCTGGAAGACCATCTACTACCCGGCGTTCGCGCGGATGACCTCCGCGCTGCGCGCCGGCACCAACGAGGCCCTCGACGCCCTCGACGGCCCGGGGGACACGCTGTACGCGCGGCTCGGCAACGACCCGGAGAAGGCGCGGATCTTCTACACGGCGATGTCGGCGTTCTCGCTGCAGACGATGCCGGGGCTGCTGGAGCACATCGACGTGAAGTCGTCGCGGCACCTGCTCGACGTCGGCGGCGGTGACGGCACCACGGCTTCGGCCCTGCTGAAGGCCAACCCCGGCCTCAAGGCCACCCTGCTCGACCTGGCCAGCAGCGTGGCACTCGCCGAACAGCGGGTGCCGGCCGAAGTCGTCGACCGGCTCACCCTGCACCCGGCCGATCTGCTGACCGACCCGTTCCCCGGCGGCACCGACCACGCCTTGTTCAGCCACGTCCTCGACACCTTCACGGCCGAGCAGTCCGTGATGTTGCTGGCCAAGGCTTACGAGGTGCTGCCCTCCGGCGGGAAGATCTCGATCTACGGGTTCGCGGCCGCCGACGACGAGACCGGCGGCCCGCTCTCCGCGCGGCTTTCCTTGTACCTCAACATTCTCGCCACCGGTCGCGGGATGGCCTGGCCGCAGGCCGAGGCTTCGGCGTGGCTCAAGTCGGTCGGCTGTGTCGACGTGCGCTCGGTCGAGCTGCCGTTCGAGCACGCGCTGGTGACCGGTACGAAGCCCTGATCGGGTAAGTGCGGCAGTGGGGAAATAGTGTCGCGAAAGCCACTTTCGGGACATGCCTCATCTCGCTGCAAGTATGTGAAGGCCCCCTTCATGTACTTGAGGCGGGGGTGTGTGGAAATAGGGACACTCAACGTCTCTATTTCCACACACCCCTCACCCAGCGTGACGTTTCTCTTTCGGCTCGCCGCCCTGACCCGGGTCGGTGTCGCGAAAGCCACTTTCGGGACATCAGACGTCGCGAAAGTGGCTTTCGCGACCTGCCTCATTTCGCTGCAAGTACGTGAAGGCCCCCTTCACTGCGCTAGACGCAGTGAAGGGGGCCTTCACGTACTTCCGAGGGGTCAGTCGCAACACCCGCTGAGCGATCCCAACCCAGTCGCAACACCCGCCGCGCCCGAGAAACGAAAAGGCCCCCATCCCGAATTCGGGAATGGGGGCCTTTTCGCGAACCCGGCCTCAGGGAAGCCGCGGCGTGATCAACGCCGCGAGCCGCGCGACGCCCTCTTCGATCAGTTCCGGCGTGAGCAGGCTGATCGACAGCCGCAACTGGTGGAATCCGCCCTTGCCGCCGTAGAAGTGGTGCATCGGCGTGAACAGCACGCCGTGCTCGCGGGCCGAGGTTTCGAGCAATTCGTCGTCGACGACGAACGGCACCGTGACGGTGACGAAGAATCCGCCCGTCGGGGTGTTCCAGCTGACGCCGGCGCACGAGCCGAGCCTGCGCTCCAGCTCGCCGAGCGTCAGCTGCAGATTCCGTTGGTAGATGGCGATTTCCCGCTCGTTGGCCTTGGTGAGGCTGAAATCGTTGAGCAGGAGTTTCCCGGCGATCACGGCCTGCGCGATGGGCGAGGTGTTCACCGTGAGCATGCCCTTGAGCTTCGAAAGCTGGTCGGCGAACAGGCCGCCGTCGGCCATCCGCTGGTCGGCGACCGCGAAACCGACCCGGGCGCCGGGCATGCCGGTCTTGGCGAAGGAGCCGAGATAGACCACGGAACCCGATCGGTCGAGGGATTTCAGCGAGGGCAGCCGCTCGGAGCCGAACAGCCCGTACGCGTTGTCCTCCAGGAGCAGGATCCCGTTCGACTCGGCGACATCGAGGAGCCGGTGCCGCGAAGCCAGATCCATGCTGGTGCCGGTGGGGTTGGCGAAGTTGGGGGTCACGTAGCAGGCGCGGACCCGCTTGCCCTGCTCGTCGGCCCGCTTCAGCTGGAGGACGAGGTCGTCCGGGTCGATGCCGTTCTCGTTCGACCGCACCGGCCACACGGGGGTGTCGGTGAGCAGCGCCGCCCCGGTCAGGCCGACGTAGGTGGGGGCGGGGGCGAGCAGCACGTCCCGTTCACCCGCCCGCAGCGTACGGAGGACCAGGAACATCGCTTCCTGCGCGCCCACCGTGACGACGACGGATTCGGGGGCGGCGTCGATGTTCTCGTCCTCGGCGAGGTTCCTCGCGATGAGATCGGCGATCACGCCCTTGGTCGTGCCGTATTGGAAGAGCGTGCGGGTGACCACGGCCTCTTCCATTTTCCGGTCGCGCCGGAGATGGTCGCAATAGGCGTCGAGGTAGGTGTGAATGAGCCGTATGTCGAAGAACTCTTCGTACGGCCGGCCTGCCGCCATGGAAATGGCCACAGGGTATTCGTCGATGAGTTCGTTGAGGAGGTTCATCGACGAGATGGCCGGATCGGTGAGCGATCCGTGCAGCGTTTCCACGTTCAAGTGAGTGGACAGACCGTTTGAATCCATGAATACTAGGATTTCCATACGCCTTCGAGGTGTCAAGAAGAGGCCGTGGACGCGCCTTTTCCCGGGAATTGTCCATCGCGGAATGGTCTCGGACACCCGATCCCCGAAGGTACGGTCGGATCCGCGCCACGTCTTGGCGCAGCAGCCATTCTCCCGGAGGAGCATCATGCTGATGACAACCGAGAACGGGATCCGGTTGTCCTACAACGATTGTGGTGACGGCCCGCCGGTGCTCCTGCTGACCGGCACCGGCGCGCCGAGTTCGGTGTGGGATCTGCACCAGGTACCCGCGCTCCGCGCCGCCGGATTCCGGGTGATCACGATGGACAATCGCGGGATCCCGCCGAGCGACGACGGCGCGGACGGTTTCACCATCGAAGACCTCGTCGCGGATGTGGCCGCCCTGATCGATTTTCTCGACGCGGTGCCGTGTCGCGTGATCGGGACGTCGATGGGTTCCTACATCGCGCAAGAGGTCGCGCTCGCCCATCCGGAACTGCTGGATTCGGTCGTGCTGATGGCGGCCTGCGGCAAGAGCAGTCTCGTCCAGCGCGAGCTCGCCCAGGGTGAGGCGAAGCTGATCGAGCAGGGCATCGAGCTGCCACCGGGTTTCCTCGCCGCGGTCCGCGCCATGCACAACCTGGGGCCCGCGACGCTCGCCGACGACGATCTCACCGGGGACTGGCTCGACCTGTTCGCGGCGGCGGGGTCCTGGGGCCCGGGCGTCCGGTCGCAGTTGCTGCTGAGCGCGTTGCCGGATCGGCTCGACGCCTACCGGTCGATCAAGGTGCCCTGCCACGTCGTCTCGTTCGAGCACGACCTCGTGGCACCGCCGTCGGCCGGGCTGGAGCTGGCTTCCGCGATCCCCGGCGCGACCTACCGCACGATTCCCGAGTGCGGGCATTTCGGCTACCTCGAGAACCCGGAAGCGGTGAACCGCGAGCTGATCCGGTTCCTCCGCACCGAATCGCGCGAGACACTGGGAGAGACCGCATGACCGTCCTTTCGGCGGCCACGACCCCCGCCCTGTTCGAGGCGACCGCAGCCGTGCTGCCGGATCGGCCCGCGGTGGCGATGGACAGCACCACCCTCACCTACGCCGAGCTGAACGGGGAGGCCAACCGGCTCGCCCGGCGGCTCGTCGCGCACGGTGCCGGCCCGGAGCGGCTCGTCGCGCTGGCGATGCCGAGGTCGATCGAGTTCGTCATCGCGATCTTGGCCGTGCACAAGGCGGGCGCCGCGTACGTGCCGGTCGATCCGGACTATCCGGAGGAACGCAAGCGGCAGATGCTGGACGACGCGGCGGCGCACTGCCTCTTGTGCCTGCCGGGGCAGGACGTGACCGGCGCCCCCGTCATCCTGAGCGTGGAGCGGGAGCCCGGCCGGTCCGAGCCGAACCTGGCCGACGACGACCGGATCGGCCCGTTGCGTCCCGGCCACCCCGCGTACGTCATCTACACGTCGGGCTCGACGGGGCGGCCGAAGGGCGTGCTGGTCACGCATCGCGGGATCCCGAATCTGGCCGACGACTACGTGCGCCGTCAGGAATTGGGGCCTGACAGCAGGTTGCTGGCCTTCGCGTCGCCCAGCTTCGACGCCGCGGTCGCCGAATTCTGGCCGATCTGGCAGGCGGGCGGCTGTCTCGTCCTGGCCTCCGCGCCGGATCTGGTCCCCGGCGAGCCGCTTTCCCGGCTGGTGCGCGACCAGCGCATCACCCATCTCACGTTGCCGCCGTCCGCGCTGGCGCCGCTGGAGGAGGCGGGCGGTCTCCCGGCCGGGCTGACCCTCCTGGTCGCCGGCGAGGCGTGCCCGGCCCCGGTCGCGAAACGCTGGGCCGTGGACCGCGTGATGATCAACGCCTACGGCCCGACCGAGACCACGGTGGCGGTCACCGCCAGCGAGCCGCTGACCGGTGAGGAGACGCCGCCGATCGGCAGGCCGATCACCGGTGTCCGCACCTATGTCCTGGACGACCGGCTGCGTCCCGTCGAAGACGGTGACGTGGGCGAGCTGTACGCGGTGGGGCCGGGTCTCGCCCGCGGTTACCTCCGAAGAGCGGCCGCGACCGCGGAACGATTCCTGCCGGATCCCTTCGGTGGCCCGGGCGGGCGCATGTACCGCACCGGCGACCGGGTGCGGACGCGCCCGGACGGTCAGTACGTCTTCGTCGGCCGGGTCGACGACCAGCTGAAGGTGCGCGGGCACCGGATCGAGCCGGGTGAGGTCGAGGCCGCCCTGCTGGCGGTCGACGGTGTGGCCCAGGCGGTGGTGACCGAGCACGAGAACAGGCTCGTCGCCTATGTGGTCGGAGTCGGTGGCGAGCGTGTGCCCACGGAAAGGCTCCTGGCGCCACTTCGTGAACAGCTGCCCGGATATCTGGTGCCCGACGTGGTCGTCGGCCTGCCGAGCCTGCCGGTCTCGCCCAACGGCAAGATCGACCGGGTCGCCCTGCCCACTCCCGAGGAGGAGCACGCCGGGCGCGCGGCCGGCCGGGCGCCGCTCACTCCGACGGAGATCATCCTCGCCGAGCTGTTCGCCGAAGTGCTCGGCGTCAGCACCGTCGGGGTGGAGGACAGCTTCTTCGAAATCGGCGGCCATTCGCTGCTCGCGACGCGGCTCGTGAGCCGGGTCCGCGAACGCCTGAAGATCCGGCTGAGGGTGCAGGCGTTCTTCGACGCGCCGACCGTGGCTCGGCTCGCCAAGGTGCTCGACGGCGCACACACCTGACCTGGAGACCAGTCATGCGGACGACGACAGCCGTCGATCTCGGAAATCCCGACCTGTACACGACTTTGGACCGGCACGACCGGTGGCGCGAGTACGCGGCCGAAGACGCGATGGTGTGGAGCGAACCGGGCAGCTCGCCGAGCGGGTTCTGGTCCGTGTTCTCGCATCAGGCGTGCGCGGCGGTCCTCGCGCCGTCGGCTCCGTTCACCTCCGAGTACGGGATGATGATCGGCTTCGATCGCGATCATCCCGACAACTCGGGTGGCCAGATGATGGTGGTCTCCGAACAGGATCAGCACCGGAAGCTGCGCAAGCTGGTGGGGCCCCTGTTGTCGAGGGCGGCCGCGCGGAAACTTTCGGAGCGGGTGCGGGCCGAAGTGAGCGCCGTCCTGGACCGCGTGCTCGACGGCGAAGTATACGACGTGGCCGCGGCGATCGGCCCGCGGATCCCCGCCGCCGTCGTCTGCGAGATCCTCGGTGTGCCCGCCGAGGACCAGGACATGCTCATCGACCTGACGAACCACGCGTTCGGCGGCGAGGACGAACTGTTCGACGGGATGACGCCGCGCCAGGCGCATACCGAAATCCTCGTCTACTTCGACGAACTGATCACCGCTCGCCGCGCGAGCCCCGGTGAGGATCTCGTCAGCACCCTGCTCTCCGACGACGAGCTCTCGATCGACGACGTCCTGCTCAACTGCGACAACGTGTTGATCGGCGGCAACGAGACCACGCGGCACGCGATCACCGGCGCGGTGCACGCTTTCGCCACCGTGCCAGGGCTTCTGGCCCAGGTGCGGGACGGGGACGCGGACGTCGACACCGTCGTGGACGAGGTGCTGCGCTGGACTTCGCCCGCGATGCACGTGTTGCGGGTGACCACCGGTGACGTCACGATCAACGGCCGCGACCTCGGGCCGGGTACGCCGGTGGTCGCGTGGCTGCCCGCCGCGAACCGGGATCCCGCCGTGTTCGACGAGCCGGACACGTTCCGGCCGGGGCGGAAACCCAACCGGCACATCGCTTTCGGGCACGGCATGCACCACTGCCTCGGGTCCGCGCTCGCGCGGATCGAGCTGGCGGTGGTGCTGCGGGAGGTGGCCGAGCGAGTGTCGCGAGTGGAGCTGGTGAACGAGCCGTCCTGGTTACGGGCGGTCGTCGTGCAGGGATACCGGGAACTTTCGGTGCGGTTCACCGGCCGCTGACCTCTCGTTCGTCCTATGTGGACACAACTGTCAAGCGGACACCATTGATGCGGAAATGGCTTCGCGCCATGCTGTGAATGAGGATTACATCTATTCCACGGAGGAATGTCTTGTCTTCTCACGAAAGCACGCAGAATTTCGAGATCGACTATGTGGAAATGTATGTGGCCAACCTCGAGGTGGCCGCGTCCGGCTGGATGGACAAGTACGACTTCTCCGTCGCCGCCACCGACCGGTCGGCCGACCACCGGAGCGTGACGCTGCGGCACAGCGCGATCGCGCTGGTGCTGACCGAACCGCTGTCGGACCGGCACCCGGGAGCGACCTACCTGCAGACCCACGGTGAAGGGGTGGCAGACATCGCGCTGCGCACCCCCGACGTGGCGGCCGCTTTCGAAGCCGCGGTGAAGGCCGGCGCAGAACCCATCCGCGAGCCGGAGAAGCGCGCGGACTCGGTCGTCACGGCCACCGTCAGCGGGTTCGGCGATGTCGTGCACACCCTGATCCAGAGCGACGTCACCGAGGAGGCCCCGCGCGGCAAGGGCGGCGTCGACCTGGGAGTGATCGACCACTTCGCGGTCTGCCTGAACGCCGGGGATCTCGGTCCCACGGTGGCGTTCTACGAGCGCGCGCTCGGGTTCAAGCAGATCTTCGAAGAGCACATCGTGGTCGGTGCGCAGGCGATGAACTCCACCGTCGT
This sequence comes from Amycolatopsis sp. NPDC102389, assembly GCF_044765885.1. NCBI lineage: Bacteria > Bacillati > Actinomycetota > Actinomycetes > Pseudonocardiales > Pseudonocardiaceae > Amycolatopsis > Amycolatopsis sp. NPDC102389. The sequence continues at coordinate 1,612 of NZ_JBIWKX010000095.1, read as the reverse complement.
GCAGAGCACGTCGGGCGCGGTCACCCTCACGCTGATCGAGCCGGACAAGACCGCCGACCCCGGCCAGATCGACGACTTCATCAAGGAGCACCACGGATCCGGCGTCCAGCACATCGCCTTCACCAGCCCGGACGCGGTCCGCGCGGTCAAGGAGCTTTCCGCGCGCGGCGTGGAATTCCTGAAGACCCCGGACACCTATTACGACCTGCTCGGCGAGCGGATCGAGCTGGAGACGCACTCGCTGGACGATCTGCGCGAGACGAAGCTGCTCGCCGACGAGGACCACGGCGGCCAGCTGTTCCAGATCTTCACCGCCTCGACCCACCCGCGTAAGACGATCTTCTTCGAGATCATCGAGCGGCAGGGCGCGGGGACGTTCGGCAGCTCCAACATCAAGGCCCTGTACGAAGCCGTGGAGCTGGAGCGCACCGGGCAGAGCAAGCTCGGCCCCGCCCGGCGATGACGCACCTCTGCCTGGACGACCTCGAACGTGCCGCCCGGTCGGCGCTCCCCGGCGAGATCTGGGATTTTCTCGCCGGGGGCAGCGGATCCGAGGCATCGCTGGCGGCGAATCGCACCGCGCTGGAGCGGATCTTCGTGATCCCCCGGATGCTGCGCGAGCTGACCGGCGGCACCACCGAGGCCGAGGTTCTCGGCCGGCGCGCCGCGCTTCCCGTGGCGGTCGCGCCGGTCGCGTACCAGCGGTTGTTCCATCCCGAAGGCGAGCTCGCGGCGGCGCGTGCGGCGCGCGACGCCGGGGTGCCGTACACGATCTGCACGCTGAGCAGTGTCCCGCTGGAGGAGATCGCGGCCGTCGGCGGACGGCCGTGGTTCCAGCTGTACTGGCTGCGTGACGAAAAGCGGTCGCTGGAGCTCGTGCGCCGCGCGGAGGACGCCGGCTGCGAGGCGATCGTGTTCACCGTCGACGTGCCGTGGATGGGACGGCGGCTGCGGGACATGCGGAACGGCTTCGCGCTGCCGGAAACGGTGACGGCGGCCAACTTCGACGCCGGTGCCGCCGCGCATCGCCGGACCGAAGGGCTTTCCGCCGTCGCCGACCACACCGCGCGCGAATTCGCCCCGGCCACTTGGGAATCCGTGGAGGCGGTCCGCGCGCACACGGACCTTCCGGTGGTGCTCAAGGGGATTCTCGCGGTCGAGGACGCGGTGCGCGCCGTCGACGCGGGGGCCGCCGGAATCGTGGTGTCCAACCACGGAGGCCGTCAGTTGGACGGCGCCGTACCGGGGATCGCGATGCTGGCGGAGATCGCGGACGCGGTGTCCGGTGGCTGCGAAGTGTTGCTGGACGGCGGGATCCGGACCGGCGGGGACGTGCTCAAGGCGCTCGCCCTCGGCGCGTCCGGGGTGCTGATCGGGCGGCCCTTCATCTGGGGGCTGGCCGCGGACGGCCAGGAGGGCGCCCGGCAGGTGCTCGACCTGCTCGCCGTCGAACTCCGGAACGCGATGGGCCTGGCGGGCTGCGACTCGGTTCGCGCGGCCCGGCGGTTGAGCACTCGGTACAGCGGGTCGGGGGGGGGGGGGGGGGGGGGGGGGGGGGCGGCCGGGCCGCGCCGCCCCCCCCCCCCCCCCCCGGGGGGAGGCTTCAGGGTCT
>NZ_JBIWKX010000094.1:0-22823 GCF_044765885.1 Amycolatopsis sp. NPDC102389 | reverse complement strand
GGGCTGTGGTGGTGGGTTGTTGTTGGTTGTCTCGCCTCAACCACCCCCCCCCCCCCCCCCCCCCACCCCCTTGCGGCACCGTGCAGACTGCTCAAACCGGACACTGGCAGCCCGATGAGTGTCCCTTGTGGACGTTCACCGCGCGGCCGGCCCTCGTCGGTCAGCGCGGACCCAGGCCGCAAAGGGAGCGCGGCACGCCATATTTGACTTGCCCCTCAATAAGTGGCCATGGTCCGCCGTGGGGACAGGAGCGGGTATGCGCAGTCATGCCGTTGAGCGGACACGACCTCACGAACCAACCGCCGCCCATGAGAGTCAGTGGGCGCGCCAAAGCGCGCCGGTGTTGTCGGTGGCTTTCAGGAGTTCGTCCTGGCGTGGGGTGTCGGGCCAGATCTGGATCAGGTGCTGCTCCTGCGGGTCGTCCGGGTCACGGTCTTCGCCGGCGTCGCGGTGGCGCACCGAGTCCCGTACCCGGAAGCTGCCGTTCGCGGCCGGCGGGAGGGTGATGGGGATGTCGACGGCGCCGTCGGCTTCGGTCCCGCAGACCGCGATCTCGGCGGCGGGCCAGGTGACCGAGACTTCGGCCACGTCCTCCCAAGCGGCGAGGTCGGGCTCCGGCGGCCCGTCCCAGGTCTCGGTGGTGACGGTGATTTCGCCGAGGTGGACGCCGCAGGTGACCGCGACAAAACCCGGTGCCGTTGCGAGAAGTCCTGTGACACGAGGGGAGGGCAGGGCGCCGACGTGGTAGAGCGGGCTCTGCGGATCGTTGCGGTCTCCGAGGGAGAAGGTGTTGTCCTCGATGAACAGGGTGCCGGTAGCGCGGTAGAGCATCTGTTCCTTCCTACGACGTCTCGGTCTCGCCTGACGCGAGACGCTCGCGGACTTCGACGGCCTCCGGCACGCCCATCTCGGTGAACGCGGCGTGCGCGGTCTGCCAGTGTTTCCGTGCGGCGACAGGATCGCCCAGGGCGAACAGGGCGTCGGCGAGTCCACTTTGGACTCTGGCGAGTTCGTAACGGCTGTCCGCTGCGGTCGCCGACTCGATCGACCGCCGCAGGCAGCGCACGGCGTCGTCCGCCCGCCCGGCGGCGAGCAGGGTCGCCGCCATGTCGTTGCGAGCGGCCAGCGCTCCCTCCCTGCTGCCGATCTCCTTGGCCAGATCGATGGCTTGCCGGTGATGCGCCAACGCCTCGTCGAACCGGCCCGCCGCGACGAGCAGGACACCGAGATGGCTGAGCACCTTCCCCTCGTCAGCCCGGTTGTGCGTCTGCCTCGCCACGGCGAGCGCCTGTTCGTAACAGGCCCGTGCTTCAGTGTCCTTTCCCATTCGCCAGAACGTGGTGCCGAGACCGTCGAGCGCCCGGCATTCGCAGAGGTGGTCACCGCTCGCCCTGGTCACGTCAAGGGCCTGGGACAGATTGTCGACGGCGGCGGGATGATTCCCCAGTCGCATTTCGGCGAGGCCGATATTGCACAGCTGCCGTGCCCGGAACGACTCGTTGTTCCTCGCGACGGCGAATTCCATGGCCCGCCGGAAACAGGGTAACGCGCCGCGATAGTCACCGAGACTGGTCAGCAGGAGGCCCACGTTCCCCGACAGGTTGACGACATAATCGGATTCACCGGCGGCGGAGAACTCCTTGATCGCCTCCTCCAGGATGACGAGTGACTCGGCGGCGTTCCCCCGTTGCCAATGGGTCATGGCCAGCCCGTTCAGCACGTGCCCTCGTACGACACCCGACGCGACCCGGACGGCGTTGCCGAACAGGGCGAGCGCGTCACTCACGTGAACTCGGGCCTCGAAATAGCTCGTCATCACGCACGCGAGCCGCGTCACGTGCTCGTCGCGCCCTTCGCTCAGCGCCCAGCCGGACGCGAGGACGAGGTTGACCCGCTCGGCGTCCAGCCATGCCATCGCCTCGTCCGCCCCGTCGAACACGAGCGCCCGCGCCGCGGGTGTGGGCAGGTCCTCCCACCGCTCCGCCTCATGGGGGTAACAGGTGACGAGCGCGGCACGGGCGGTGGCCAGCTGGAAGTCGAGCAGCCGAACCGCCGCGGCCCGGCGCACTCTGGCCTGGACGTTCTCGCGGACGCGTTTCGCGGCGAACACCCGGACCAGGTCGTGCAGTTCGAACCGGGACGCGCGGGCGGTGATCATGTTGGCCGCCACCAGATCGTCGAGTTGCCGCCGGACGACGCCGACTTCGACGCCGGCCAGCGCCGCCGCCGCGTGGTCGTCGACATCGCGTCCTGGATAAAGGGCGAGGAATCCGAGCAGTACCCGGTCCGGTTCGGCCAGTTCGTCGTACGAGGTGCGCAACGCGACTTCGACCCCGTCGTCCAGCCGCAGCATGGTCCGCAGGTCGGCGAGGCGGTCCCGGTGGTCGGCCATCGTCCACTCGTCCGAGGCGGCCAACCGGCGGGTCACCAGCGCGAGGGCCAGCGGCAACCGGCCGACCAGCTCGACGATGTCGGCCGCTTCGTCCTGCTCCGCGTCGACGCGTTCGTCACCGATTCCGTCGCGGAGCAACTCGACCGACTCTTCCGGCGTGAACACGTCGAGCGCCATGTGCCGGGCCGTGTCCAATCCGGCGAGGCGGCGCCTGCTCGTGACCAGCACCAGGCAGGTCGGGACGGCGGGCAGCAACGGCAGCACCTGGTCGACCGACGCAGCGTTGTCCAGCAGGATCAGCGCGCGCCGTCCGTCCAGCAGCCGGCGGAACAGCGCGCTCCGATCGGCGAGGGTGAGGCAGCCGATCTCGCTGCCGGACGCCCCGAGCCGGCGCAGAAAGCCTTCGAGCACCGCGGCCGGGTCCGCGGCGGGCCGATCCGCGTCGAAGCCGCGGAGATTCACCACCAGCCGCACGTCGGCGAACCTGCCCCGCTCGGCCAGCAGCCGCGCGACCTCGCTGGCGAACCGGGTCTTGCCGACCCCGGCCATCCCGGAGATCGCCCACACGCGGGCGTCGTCCGGCTCGGCCTCCAATATCCGACGCAGTTCCGCCTGCCTGCCGACGAATCCGCCTGCCCCGGCGGGCAGGTGATCGGCGACGCTGATCACGGCCGCCTCGGTGGCGTGCCCGGTGATCACCCGGTGCGCCTGCCGCCATTCCGCCGCGACGTCCATGCCGAGCAGCACGGCCGCGATGTCGACGACCAGTTCGACGTCCAGCCGCTTGCGTCCTGGCAGCAGGCAGCGGTACACCGTGTTGTAGGCGGGCAGGTCGGCCGTCCCCCTGGCCGTGCGCAAGCGCCGCACCCGCCGGTGCAGTTCCCGGTGGGTCAGCCCCGCCCAGGCCAACGCCTGCCTGAGCCGCTGAGCGAGCTCGTCGTACGACCGGGCTCCGATCGGATTCGGCGGCTGTTCCTCCGTCACGGGAACCCCCTGGACACGCGAAACGACCCGCCCGGCGGCGATTCCCGGGCCGGATGCCGATCGACCTTAGTCGAGATCGGCGACCGGCGGGCCGCTTTGAGTCACCGCGTCATCGCGCCAGGTTCCGGTCGGCGAGCGCCTGCACGCGGTCGAGGTCGGCGTCGATCTCCGCCGGTGGAGCCGCGTCCGGCAGCAGTTCCTCGATGTCGTGCAGCGGCCGGTACCGCAGGCCGAGCACACCCCACACCACCAGCACGGCACCGGAAACCACCATCAGCGTGGCGAAGCCGCCGAGCAGGTCGGCGAGCGGTCCCGCGGTCAGGAACCCGAGCGGTTGCATGGCGGTCGCCAGCATGACGTTGATCGCCAGCACCCGGCCCTGCAGCTGCTGGCCGACCTTCGTCTGGATGATCGACAGCCAGTGCGCGTTGCCGATGCTCATGCACGCCAGCCGCACGAACAGGCCGGCCGCGACCACGAGCACCGACGGCCATGCCCCCATCAGCGCCACCCCGAGCCCGGAGCCGATGACGAACGCGATCATGCCGGTGGCCCGGCGCGTGGTGCCGCCCCAGGTGACCACGACGAGCGCGCCGACCGCGGCGCCGATCCCGCCGACGGCACTGACCACGCCCAGTTCGCCCGTCGAGCCGATCGACAGGACCAGCGGGGTGAGGCCCACCCACATCACGGCGGTGAAGTAGTTGACCACCGCGAAGTAGCCGATCATCACCAGCAGCGGTTTGCGGCGCAGCACGAACTTCCAGCCGCCGGCGACCGCCCTCGCGAACGGTTCGGCCTGGGTGAAGAACATCCGGTTCGGGAAGCGCACCAGCACCAGGGTGGTCACCCCGATCGCGAACGTGGCGACGTCGACCACGACGACCCCGGTCAGCCCGGACAGTCCCATGAGGACACCGCCGAGGACCGGCCCGAGTACGGTGCCGAGCCCGGCGCCCATGTCGGCGAGCGCGTTGGCCTGCGGCAGGTACGGCTTCGGCACCAGCTGGGCGATCGCCGCGAGGTAGGCGGGCCGGTGGAACGCCGACGCCACCGACATGACCCCGACGATCGCGCAGACCGCCACGAGATCGAGCCGTCCCAAGGCGACCAGCACGGCGAGCACGGCCATCGCCGCGCCGCTCGTCAGATCGCAGCACAGCATGATCCGCCTGCGGTCCACCCGGTCGGCGAGCGCGCCGCCGACCGGCGTCAGCAGCATGCTCGGCACGCGGGCGAGCAACACGACCAGCGCGAGGTCGATGACGCGTCCGCTGAGCTGGTAGGCCCACACGCCGAGGGCGAACGCGCTCAGTTCGTTGCCGATCATCGACACGGCCTGGCCACCCGCCACGGTGTAGAACGCGCGGAGCCCCCGCCGGGTCGCGGTCGCGGCGACCGGGACGTCGTCGACTTCCGGCGGCAGGTCACCGGCGGCCCACCGGGGCAGCCGGTCGCGCAGCAGTGCGGCGACGTCGGCGGCCTGGTGGCGCAGGAAGTAGTGCCCGGCCTTGGGCAGCACCGCCAGTTCGACGCGGTCGGCGAACACGCCCCACTCCCGGTACCGCTCCTGGTACAGCTCGGTCGCCGGGTCGCTCGACCCGACCACGCACAGGACCGGTGCCGTGAGCCGAGCGTTCTGTCCGGCGTCCGGGTCGAGCGCTCGGCCGAACCACGCCTGCGCCTGTCCGGCGTCGTGCCGCAACGCGTGCAGCATCGCCGCGCTCGCGGCCTCGTCCATGTCGTCCAGCAGTCCGCCGGTGGCCCGCAGCGTGTCCCGGTAGAGCCGGTCCGCCACCCAGCGTTCGCGCGGGAACCGGCGCTGCAGCCAGGCCGAAAGCTTGCCCGGCAGCCGTGCGGAGGGGAAGCTGCCCGCCACGACCACTCCGGCGACGGTGCGGCCGTCGGCTTCGAGCCGGGCGGCGAGCGCGGTGGCCACCGCGGAGCCGACGCAGTGCCCGTACACCGCGATCGGGCCGGTGACGGTCCGGCCGATCTCGTCGGCCAGCAGGTCCACGACCTCGTCGACGGTACGGAACGCCTCGTCGGGCCGGGCCACGTCGTGGCCGGGCAGTTCGACGGCGAGCAGGTCGATATCCGGTGTGGTGGCGGCGAGTTCGGTGGCCAGCGGCTGGAACACCGCGGCCGAGCCGCCGCCGTAGGGCACGCAGACGAGTGTCACCTCCGGTGTGCCCGTGCGGGCGGGGGAGAGGCGGTGCAGCAGGCGCCCGTCGCCGGTCTCCTGCCCGGCGTCGAGATGGGCGGCCAGTTCGCGGACGGTCGGGTGCAGGAACAGGTCGATGACCCGGAGCCGCTCGTCGATCAGCCGGACCGCGCGGACCGCGGTGAACGAATGGCCGCCCAGGGCGAAGAAGTCGTCGTCCGCGCGGACCTCGGGCACCTCGAGCACCTGTGCCCATACCTGTGCGATGCGTTGCTCTGTAGGCGTTTCCGGTGCGCTTGAGCCGGTCATCGGCACGGCGACGGGCTCGACTGTGACCGGGCGTGACCCGGCACGGGCGGGGCCGACCGCGGCGACCGGCTGGTCCACATTGGACAGTAAGCCGCTCAGGAGCGTTTGGAAGTCGGCGACGATCTCCTCGGCGGTGGCGGCGTCGAACAGGTCGGCCCGGTAGGCGAGGCCACCGAGGTAGGTGTCGCCGTCGTTGACCAGCACCATGCTGAGGTCGAACTTCACCTGCTCGCCCGCGTCGCGGACGGCCGTCACCTCGACACCCGGGATCGCGGGTGGCGTCGCCGGCTGGTCGAGAACGTTCAGCAGTACCTGGAAGATCGGCGTCGCGGCCACGGATCGCTCCGGCCGCAACCGCTCGATGATCCGTTCGAGGGGCGTCTCGGCGTGCGCGAACGCGCCGAGCACGGTCTCGCGGGACCGGCCGAGCAACTCGCGCACGGTCGGGTCGCCGCCGAGATCCGTGCGCAACACGAGCGTGTTCACGAAACAGCCCACCGTCGACTCGGCGTCCGGGTGATGCCGCCCGGATTCCGGCACGCCGACCGCGACGTCGCCGGTCCCGGCGCGGCGGCCGAGGAGTTCCTGCCAGCAGGCCAGCAGCACCATGAACGGCGTCACGCCCGCCTCGGTCGCGACCTGCCGCACGCGTGCGGTGAGCGCGGCGGGGAGGGCGAACCGGACGTGCCCGCCCGACCAGTCGGCCACCGCCGGGCGGGGCCGGTCGGTCGGCAGCGTGAGCAGCGGTGGCAGCCCGGACAGGCGGTCGCACCACCAGTCCAGGTCTTCGTCGCGCGCGCGGGCGGCAAGCCAGGCGGCGTAATCCGCGTACTGGACGGGCAGGTCCGCGTCCGGCGCCGATCCCGTGAGCCGCGCGGCGTACGCGCCGGCGAGGTCCGTGCCGATGACGCCGCGCGACCAGTTGTCGGTCGCGATATGGTGCACGGTGAGCGCGAGGACGTGCTCATCGGCGGCGATCCGGAACAGCGAGGCCCGCAGCGGCGGCTCCCGGTCGAGCGCGAACGGCCGCGCCAGCTCCGCCCGGCACGCCGCGTCCACCCGGTCGGCCGCTATGTCCACAATGGACACGGGTACGCGGTCGGCAGGCACTGGCACGGCCACCGGGGTGCCGTCCCGCTCCTCGATGACACTGCGCAGGACGGTGTGCCGTGCGGCGACGTCCCGCACCGCGAGCGCCATCGCCGCCGCGTCCAGCGGGCCGCGCAGCCGCAGCACAAGATCGGCGTGATAGGCCGAGCCCGGGCCGAGCAGTTCGAGGAACCACAGCCGCGCTTGCGCGGACGACAGCGGCGCGGGTGCTTCGGGGTCCGGCCGCACGGGGATGGGAGCGCCGCCGAATACACCGCCCGGGTCGGCGGCCAGCGCGGCGGCGAGGTCGGCCAGCACGGGGTACTCGAACACCGTGCGCACGGCGACGTCGCGGCGCAGTGCCTCACCCAGCCGCCCCGCCACGCGCACCGCGGCGAAGGAATGACCGCCCGCGGTGAAGAAGTCGTCGTCGGCGGAGATGTCGGCGATCCCGAGCACGTCGCTCCAGACCCGCGCCACGAGCCGCTCGGCGGGGGTCGCCACCGGCCGCCGCGCGGCAGGTTCTCGCTCGGCGACGTCGGGCAGTGCCGCCCGGTCGATCTTGCCGTTCGCGTTGAGCGGCAAGCGATCCAGCACGGTCAGCGAGGTGGGCACCATGTAGTCCGGCAACCGCTCCCGCAGTGTCCGGCGCACGGTCGCGACGTCGAGCCCCGGCCCGACCAGCCAAGCGGCCAGGCGCCGGTCGAGACCGGCCCCTACCGGCAGCACGACGGCCTCGGCCACGCCGTCGAGGTCGCGGAGGGCGGCGGCGACCTCGCCCAGTTCCACCCGGTGGCCGCGCACCTTCACCTGGTCATCGGCGCGGCCGAGGAACTGCACGGTGCCGTCGGCCCGCACCCGCAGCAGGTCGCCGCTGCGGAAGCACCGCACGCCGGTGCCGAGCGGGTCGGGCACGAACCGGGCCGCGGTCTGGGTGTCGTCGCCCAGATAGCCGCGGGTGATCTGCGGCCCGCCGATCACCAGTTCGCCGGTCATGCCGTCGGGCACGACCGCGCCGCGCGCGTCGACGAGATGACCGACGACCCCGGGCAGTGGCGTGCCGAGCGGCACGTATCCGGTGCGCTCGTGCGGCGGGACTGTCGCCACGTCGCACGTCATCGAGATCATCGTGCTTTCGGTGTGCCCGTAGTGGCTCTGCACCCGCAGGCCGGGACGGGCCGCCTCGACGCGCTCGACGAGCGGCCACGGGCACGCCTCGCCGGCGAGGATCAGCAGCCGGTCCGGCAGCACGGTGGCCAGATTCCCGTGCCGGGCAAGGAGTTCCAGGTGACTGGGCACGCACTTGAGCACGTCGACCGGGTGCTCGGCCAGGTACCCGGCGAAGGATTCCGGGTCCATCGCGGTGTCCCGCTCGACCAGGTGGACGGTGCCGCCGGTGGTCAGCGCGCCGTACACGCAGGTGAGACCGAAGTCGGCCGCCGGGGTGGAGACGACCGCGAACGACGCGCCCGCCACGTCGCCGAGCCGGGGCAGCATGCCCGACAGGTAGTGCGCGACGTTGCGGTGTTCGACCGCGACCCCCTTCGGCGCCCCGGTCGAACCGGACGTGAAGATCACGTGGATCAGGTCGTCGCCCGCGACCGGGACGCCGGGCCGGGTGCCGGGCTGGTCGGCGACCGCGTCGTCGACGGTCAGGACGGTGACACCGGGAACGGTGATGTCGAGGCCGGGTTCGGCGAGCAGGATCCGCGCGCCCGCGGTGGCGAGGATGGCGGCCACCCGCGCCTGCGGATAGGTGGTGTCCATCGGCAGATACGCGCCGCCGGACTTCATGATGCCCAGCACCGCGCACGCCACGTCCGTGCCCTGTTCGAGCAGGATCCCGACCGGGTCGTCCGCGCGCACACCGAGCGCCCGCAGCCGGTGCGCGATCCGGTTGGCGCGTTCGTCGAGCTGCCGATAAGTGAGCGTGCCGGTCGCGCCGGCCACGGCGACGCGGTCCGGGCAGCGGTCGACGGTGTCTTCGATCAGCGTGTGCACCGGGCGGAGTCCGGCCCGCTCCGGTGCCGGTCCCGCCAGCGAAGGGGCGGTGACGACCTCGATCGGCACCTCTGCCACCGGCCGGTCGAGGTCCGCGGTGATCCCGTCGACGAGCGTGACGAACCAGCGGGCGATCCGTTCCGCGGTGCCGCGGTCGAACAGGTCGGCGCGGTAGGCGAGCCCGCCCGAATAGCCGTCGCCGGACCGGGACAGCGCGAGGTTCAGATCGAACTTGACGCCGCGCACCGGCGGTTCGGTGACCCGGGTGGTCAGGCCCGGCAGCTCGGGTGCCCGGGAGGGTTCGTCGAGCACGTTGAGCATGACCTGGAAGATCGGCGACGCGTCGAGCCCGCGTCGTGGCGCGACCCGTTCCACGATCCGCTCGAACGCCACGCCCGTATGCGCGAACGCGTCGAGCACCGTGTCCCTGGCGGCGGCGAGCAGTTCGCGGCCGGTGGCCGCCCCGGCCAGGTCGGTGCGCAGCACGAGCGTGTTGACGAAGCAGCCGACCACCCGTTCCGCGTCCGGGTGGCGACGGCCGGACTCCGGCACACCCACCGGTACGTCGGTCGTCCCGGCCAGCCTGGCGAGCAGGGTCTGCCAGCACGCCAGGAACACCATGAACGGGGTGGCGCCGGTGGTGCGGCCGATCTCCCGCAGCCGCGCGGTGAGCGCGGCGGGTACCTCGACCTCGACTTCGGCGCCCTCGTCGCCGGCCACGGCCGGACGGGGCCGGTCGGTCGGCAGCTCCAGCACCGGGGGCAGCCCGGCGAGCCGCTCGTGCCACCAGTCCAGGTCGGCCTCAGCGGTGTCCGGCCTGGAACCGTTCCACGCCACCAGATCCGCGTACTGGAGTGCCGGGGGCGGCGGCACGTCGCGGACGCCGAGGCGGGCCGCGTAGCAGGCGGCGAGGTCGTCGAGCACGACCGCGGCCGACGGGGCGTCCATCGCGATGTGGTGGAACGTCAACGCCAGCACCCGCCGGTCGGCGGCGACCCGGAACAGTACCGCCCGCATCGGCGGCATGTCTTCGAGCACGAAGGGACGGGTGGCCTCGGCGGCCACCGCGGCGTCCAGCTCCGCCGCGGCAATGTCCACAGTGGACACCGGGACGTCAGGCCCCGCGCACCGCATCGGCTCGCCGTCGATCTCCCGGTACACGCCGCGGAGCACGTCGTGGCGGTCGGCGACGTCACGGACCGCGGCGAGGAGCGCGGTCTCGTCGGCCGATCCCGTCAGCTCGAGCACAAGCGGAAGGTTGTAGGCATGGCCGCCGGGTTCGAAGCGGGCCAGGAACCACAATCTCGCCTGCGCGGGCGACAGCGGCACCGGCGACCCGTCGCGGGGGAGCCGGGGGATGGCGGGCTCCGCGACGGGGGTGCCGCCACGCAAGGCGGCGGTGGCGCGGCGGGCGAGCAGCTCGCGCAGTCGTTCCTGCGCGGGGGTGACCACTGAGTCGGTCATGCCGTGCTCCCCGCCGGGACATCGATGGCGTCGTCGTCCGCCAGTGCGGTCATCGCGATCCGTTCCAGTTCCGCCGCGAACTCCCGCAGCACCGGCCGGTCGAACAGGCACCGCACCGGAATGGCGAAGCCGAGCGCCTCGCCGAGGCGTCCGACGACCTTGGTCGCCGCGAGCGAATGTCCGCCGAGGCCGAAGAAGTCGTCCAGCGCGCCGACCCGCTCTCGACCTAGCACCTCGGCCCAGGTCATCGCGACGAGTTCCTCGACCGGCGATGCCGGCGGGCTGTCCGGCCGCGCGGATGCCGACGGTGCGGGCAGCGCGGCACGGTCCACCTTTCCGGTCGCGGTGGTGGGGAACGCGTCGAGCGGTACCCATCGGTGAGGCACCGCGTAATCGGGCAAGCGGCCGCGCAGCACGGCCGCCACCGCATCTGTGTCCACAGTGGACGGGGTGAGATAGCCGACGAGATGTGGTTCGCCCTCCCCGACACGCACCACGACCGCCGCGTCGGTCACCCCGGCGACGGTGCGCAGCACGTGTTCCACCTCGCCGAGTTCCACCCGGTTTCCGCGGATCTTCACCTGGTGGTCGGCGCGGCCGTGGAACTCCAGTGCGCCGTCGGCGCGCCAGCGGACCAGGTCGCCGGTGCGGTAGGAGCGGACGCCGTGCAACGGATCGGTGCCGAAGGCGGCCGCGGTCTGCTTAGGACGGTCCCGATAGCCCGATGTCACGCCGGCGCCGCCGATGCACAATTCGCCGACCGCGCCGGGAAGCGCGGCCTGGCCGAACGGGTCGGCCACCGTGAGCAGGGTGCCGCCGAGCGGCCCGCCGATCGGTATCGGCCGGTCGGCCGCCAGGTCGGCGGTGGTCACCAGGTGCGTGGTCGCGGTGATGGTGGTCTCCGTGGGTCCGTAGCAGTTGCGCAGGCTCGCGACCCGGGCGGTGACCTGCCGCGCCAGCGCGACGTCGAGGGCTTCGCCGCCGGAGAACACGTGCAGTCCCGGCAGATCGGGAAGTCCGGCGGCGACGAGCATCCGCAAGGTGGTCGGTGTCGGGTTGAACCGGGTCGAGCCGGTCGCGACGAGCCGCTGGACCAGCGCGTGTCCGTCGACGGCGCAGTCCCGGTCGGCGATCGCGCAGTGCGCGCCCGCGGTCAGTGTCGTCCAGATCTCGCCGGTGGCCGTGTCGAACACGAGCGGCGCCACCGCGAGCCATGTGTCGGATGGCTGCACGTCGGTGACTTCGCGGAAGGTGTGGACCAGCGCGGCGAGGTTCCCGTGTGTGACCGCGACACCCTTCGGCCTGCCGGTCGAACCGGACGTATAGAGGACGTAGGCGAGGTCGTCCTGGCCCGGCTCCCGCAGCGTGCGGGTGTCCGCGACGGGGGCGTCGAGGTCCACGACGGTCAGGTGCGGCAACGCGGCGCGGGCCACGTCCAGCGCCTGGCCGCGGGCGGCGACCACCCGGATCCCGGCGTCGGCGGCGAGCGCCGCGATCCGGTCCGCGGGATGACCGGGGTCCAGCGGCAGGTACGCGCCGCCGGCCCGCCACACCGCGAGCAGCCCGGCGGGCAGGTATTCGTCGCGGGGCAGGCATACGCCGACCACGTCACCGGTGTCGACACCCGCGGCGAGCAGGCCGTGGGCGCCCTGCGCCGACCAGTTGTCCAGGTCCGCATAGGACAGTCGTCCGGCGGGCGATGACGTCGCCACCGCGCCGGGTGGTTGAGCGAGCACGTCGGCGACCACGGTTCGTGTGGCAGGCAACGGTTTCCCGGTGCCCCAAGTGAGCAGTGCGGCACGGTCCGCAGCGTCCAGTATGTCTAGTGTGGACAGTGCGGAGTCCGGATCGGTCGTGAGCCGGTCCAGGAGGGCGCCGTACCAGCGGGCCCAGCGTTCGATCGTGTCCCGGTCGAACAGGTCGGCGCGGAACACGAGCCTGCCCGTGTAGCCGTTGCCGGTTTCGGCGAGGTCGAGGTTCAAGTCGTACAGCGCGGTGGCGACCGGTTGCGGCAGCACCGTCACGGCCAGGTCGCCGAGCGTCGCGGTCGCCTGGTCGTCGACGACGTTCATCATCACCTGGCACACCGGCGTGCTCGCTGGGTCCCGCTCCGGCGCGAGTCGTCGCACGACCTCGTCGAACGGCACGTCGGCGTGCGCGAACGCGTCGAGCACCGCGTCGCGTGCCCTGGCCACGAGGTCGCGGCCAGACCGGAGGCCGGCCCCCAGATCGGCACGGACGGCCACGGTGTTGACGAAGAAGCCGACCATTCCGGCCAGTTCGGCGGAACGGCGACCACTGTGCGGCACGGCGACCGCGAGGTCCCGTACCCCGGCCAGCCGCGCGAGCAACAGCTGCCAGGCCGCGAGCAGGACCGTGAACGGGGTGGTCCCGGCGTCGCTCGCCATGGCGCGGACCCGGTTGGTGACGTCCGAGGGCAGCCGGACCGGGACCTCGTCCGCCGTCCAGTCCGCGATGGCGGGGCGGGGCCGGTCGGCGGGCAACCGCAACGCGGGCAGGTCCGCGAGCCGTCGCTCCCACCAGTCGAGCCCCGCGCCCCGGTCCTGCTCGCGCTCCCGCGCGGCGTGATCGGCGTACTGGAGCGCCGGTGGCGACGGCCAGTCGTCGGGTTCCGTGCGATACCCCTGGTCCACTTCGGACAGCAGGAGCCGCTGAGAGACAGCGTCGGTCGCGATGTGGTGGCAGGTAAGGATCAACACGTGGTGGTCCGGTGCGATCCGGAACAGGACCACGCGCAGCGGTGGCGCGGCGTCCAGTGCGAACGGCCGCCGGATCTCCGCCGCCACCGCCGTGTCCAGGTCCGGTTCGCTGATGTCCACAGTAGACATCGGAACGGCGTCGGCCGGTCCGAGGAGCGCGACCGGCTCTCCGTCGATCTCGGTGACCCGGCTGCGCAGCACGTGGTGGCGTGCCGTGAGCGCACGGACCGCGCGGTATAGCCGCGGCTCGTCCAGTGCGCCCTGGATCCGCAGCACGGTGGGGGAGTTGTAGGCAGCACTGTCCGGGTCGAGCTTCGCCGCGAACCACAGCATGCGCTGCGCCGGAGACAGCGATGCGGGTGCGGCCGGGTCCACGCGGGCGGTGAGCAGACGGTCGTCGCAGGCACCTTCTCCGTCGATCCGTGCGGTGAAGTCGGCGAGCACCGGGTGGTCGAACAAGGTGCGGACGGTGATCCGGCGTCTCAGTCGGGTCTGCAGGAGACCGGCCACCCGGGTCGCTGCCAGCGACCGGCCGCCGAGGGTGAAGAAGTCGCTGTCCGGACCGATTTCCGCGTCGAGTTCGAGACATTCCCGCCACACCCGCGCGACCACCGCCTCGGCCTCCGACAGCGGAATAGCCGCGGACGGACGGTCGACGGGCGCTGTCGGTAGCGCGCGCCGGTCGAGCTTTCCGTTGGGCAGCAAGGGGAGTGCGTCCAGGGTGTGCCACGAACTCGGCACCATGTAGGCGGGCAGTAGCCGCCGCACCTGTCGCTCGACGGCCGCCGCGTCGACGGTCGCGGGAATGAGGTAGCCGATCACGTGCGCGTCCACGCCGTCCGCGGCCACCGCCACCGCCGCGTCGTCCACATCGGACAGTCCACGCAGGACGCACTCGATCTCGCCGAGCTCGAACCGGTTTCCGCGCACCTTCACCTGGTCGTCGCCGCGGCCGAGGAACTCCAGTGTCGCGTCGGGACGCCACCGGACGAGGTCACCGGTGCGGTAGCAGCGTTCGCCGGGCCGCACCGGGTCGGTGACGAACGCGGACGCGGTCAGCTCGGGCCGCGCCCGATAGCCGGTCGCCACCCCGGCGCCACCGATCCACAGTTCACCGATCGCGCCGGGCGGCGCGAGCCTGCCCGCCTCGTCCACCACGTACAGCCGGGCGCCCGGCGTCGGCGAACCGATCGGGACCCGGTCCCGGTCGTGCCCGGTGACCCGGTGCGCGGTCGCCGCGACCGTGGTCTCCGTCGGGCCGTAGCCGTTCCACAGCTCGCCGACCAGCGGCCGGGCCCGCGCGGCGAGGTCCGCGTCGAGCACCTCGCCGCCGAGCAGCAGCCGCAGCGCGGGGTCACCCGCCCAGCCCGCGGCGAGCAGCATCCGCAGGCTCGTGGGGGTCAGGTCGACGACCGTGACACCGCTCTCGGCGATCCGCCGCGCGAGCTCGTGGCCGTCGACGGCGCTGTCGCGGCCGGCGACGACGCAGCGCGCGCCGGTGGTGAGCGGCCACCACAATTCCTCTGCGGAGACGTCGAAGGCGAGCGGCGCGAGCGCGAGCATCGCGTCGTCCCGCGTCATACCGGGGCAGAGCCCGCGGGAGCGGACGAACGCGTGCAGGTTCGCGTGGCTGATCTCGACCCCCTTGGGCCGCCCGGTCGATCCCGAGGTGTACAGCACGTAGGCGAGCGCGTCGCCGTCCGGCAGCACGGCCTCGAACGGCACACCGTCGGTCCGGTCGGCACTGACCACGCGCAAGCCCGGCACGGCGTCGGCGACCTCCGATGCCACCGGCTCGGCGTTGCCACGCGTGAGCACGAACCGCAGTCCGGCCTCACCCGCGAGCTGGGCCAGCCTGGCGACGGGTTGCTCGGTGTCGAGCGGCAGATACCCCGCACCCGCCCGCCACACGGCGAGCAGCGCGGCGGGCAGGAACTCGTCGCGCGGCAGGCACACCCCGACCGTGTCCCCGGCCGTCACCCCGGACGCGGCGAGCACGCGCGCGATCCGGTCGGCGTGGCCCGCCAGTTCCGCGTACGTCAGCTGCCCGCTCTCCGACGACACCGCGATCGCATCCGGTGTCCTCGACGCGTTGCGCCACACCGCGTCCGGCACGCCGGCCGCGTCGTCGGCCGATAGCGCGTGGCCGGTGCCCCACCACGTCAGCTCGGCGAGTTCCCCGTCCGCCGCCAGCGCCAGTGCGGACAGCGCGGTGTCCGGTGTGGACACCGCGGTGTGCAGAAGGTGAAGCAGGGAACGGGTGAACCAGCGAGCGCGGTCGGGGGTGAGCCACGACGGGTCGTGCTCGACGATCAGCTCGGCGCCGCCGACGTGGGTGTTCACGAACACCGTCAGCGGGTTGTGGCTGCCGCCGGTCGGCAGCTCGCCGAGGAGGTCCAGCCGCGTGCCCGGCCCGTGCGCCGACAGCGGGACGCCGTCGGGCTGCACCGCGATCGACACGGGCGTGAGCGGGACCCCGGCGGGCCGGTCGCCGCCCCACAGCGCGGCGAGTTCACCGGTGGGCAGGCCCCGATGGTCGATGGCGTGCGCCGCCGTGGTCATGGCCGCGCGCAGCAGATCGCGGAACGACGCGTCCGCGTCGAGCCGCAACCGGACCGGCAGGACGTCGACCAGCGGCCCGACGGTGTGTTCGAGTTCGGGCCGGTCCCGGTGCGCGGCCGCCATGCCCAGCAGCACGTCCTGACCGTGCACCAGCTCACCGACCAGCACGCCCACCGCCGACAGGTACACCGCGAACGGCGTCACGCCGGTCGATTCGGCCAGTGCGCGCACGGCCGACCCCAGCGATTCGGGTAGTGGCGTGCTGATCCGTTGCCCTGCGAAACGTCGCCGACCGTGCACGACGCGGTCGAACAGGGCGTCCGGCGGGGTCGCTCCGGCCAGCTCTCCCGACCAGTACGCCGTCAGCCGGTCTCGCTCACCGGGCACCTCTGCGAGCGCGCGCTCCCGCAGCGCCACCGCGCCGACCTGCGCGAAAGCAGGGGCGGGTGTGCCGGCCAGCTCTGCCATGAGCACGCCGACGGACACGCCGTCGGTGGCGATGTGGTCGGACACGACGACCAGGTCGGCCACGTCGTCGGCGAGGCGGAGCAGCGTGATCCGCAGGAGCGGCGTGTCCACGGTGAGGTCGAACGCGTGCCGGGCGGCGGTCGCGGCCAGCTCCCCGGCCCGGCGATCCGCGTCGGCGAGACCGCGCAGGTCGTGCACGTCCAGCGGGACCGGCGCCGGCGGGCCCACCACCATGACCGGTTCGCCGTCGTGGTCGGCGATCGTGCCGCGCAGCACCTCGTGCCGTGCCACGACTTTGTCCGCGGCGGACCGCAGCGCGGGCACCGACACCCGGCCGCGCAGCCGCAGCCGCCAGGCGACGGTCGTCGCGGTACCGGTCGAGCCAAGCTGGGCGAGCGTCCACAGCTCCCGCTGCGTGCCGGTCAAGGGGTAGGTCTCACGGCTCGGGTTTTCCTCCAGCGCCACCGAGGGCGCCGCGGCCGGGGCGCCCGCGAGCCGCCGCGCGACCGCCGCCACCGTGCCGTCGGAGAGGAACTCCGCCAGCGTCACCACCCGGCCGGTGCGCTCCCGCAGCCGCGCGATCGCGCGCGCCGCGGCCAGGGAATGCCCGCCCGACTCGGAGAACCGGTCGTGCACACCGATTTCCGGCAGCCCGAACGCGGCCGCGACCGCCTCGGCGACCAGCCGTTCGGCGTCGGTGCGCGGGGCGGCGTACTCGGTGTCCTCGCGGTCGAACACCCACGCCGCCAGCGCGGTCCGGTCCGCCTTCCCGGTCGTGCCGAGCGGGATCGCGTCGAGCACGGCGATTCGCGACGGCACCAGATGCGTGGGCAGCCGCGATCGCAGCCACCGCAACAGTTCCGGCTCGGAAACCCCATCACCGGCCGGTTCGGCGAACCCGACGAGCCTGCGCTCCCCGTGTTCGTCGGCCGGCGCGAGCACCACCGCGTTGCCGACGGCCGGGTGGGTGAGGAGCGCCGCCTGGATCTGTCCCGGTTCGATCCGGAAGCCCCGCACCTTCACCTGGTCGTCGGCACGGCCGACGAAGTGGTGCACGCCGTCGCGGCGCCGGACCAGGTCACCGGTGCGGTAGTGCCGGATGCCGCGGGAGTCGACCACGAACTTCTCGGCGGTCAGTTCCGGCTGCCCCAGGTACCCGCGGGTCACGAGCGCTCCGCTGACCCACAGCTCACCGACCTCGTCGTCGCCGAGCGCGCGGCCGTCGGTGTCGCGCACCGAGAACGCGGCGCCGGGCAGCGGCGTGCCGATCGGCGGATCGTCCAGCCCGTCCCGGCCGACCTCGTGGCACGAACAGTTCACCGTCACCTCGGTCGGGCCGTAGCAGTTCACGATCCGCCGCACGCCTTCGTTGGTGTAAAGGCGATCCACGAGCGACCGGTGCAGTGCCTCGCCCGCGATCGCGACGGTCCGCACCGAACGCGGCAGCGGGGTGCGCGCCAGCACCGCCAGTACGGACGGCACGCCCTGCACGAACGTCACCTCGTCCCGCGCGGCGAGCCCGGGCAGCGCGAGCAGGTTCTCGGCGAGCACCAGGCTCCCGCCGGTCACCAGGGGCGGGAAGATCTCGGCGACGGACGCGTCGAAGCAGACCGACGCGGCGCCGAGCACGCCGCGCAGTTCGTCGTCGCCGTAGGTCGCGGCCGCCCACGCCAGCAACGCGAGCACGTTGCGATGCTCGACCTGGACACCTTTCGGCCGCCCGGTGGAGCCGGACGTGTAGATCACGTAGGCGAGGTCCGTGCCGGAACCCTGGACGGCGGGGGCGGTCGTGGGCGCGGAGACGACGTCCCCGACGGCCAGCACCGGCACGTCGGCGTCCGCGAGCGCGGCCGGACCCGCTTCGTCCGCCACCACCAGCGACAGCCCGGAGTCCGCGACGACCGACGCGCCGTGCGCCGGGGGAGCGGACGGGTCCAGCGGGACATACGCGCACCCCGCTTTCAACACCCCCAGCAGCGTGGGCACCAGCCACCGGCCACGGCGCAGGCAGACGCCGACGAGATCGCCGGGTGCCACTCCACGACCGAGCAGGGTGTGCGCGACCGTGTTCGCGACCTCGTCCAGCCGGGCGTAGCTCAGCCGCTCGTCGCCCGCGACGAGCGCACAGCGGTGGGGTGTCCTTCTCGCCTGCTCCTCGAACGCCTCGTGTACCCGGTCGAACCCACCCAGATCTACCCGCAACCCGCTGAACCCCCTCGTGACCCGGCCGGAGTTCCCGACCTCGGCAGATTGAACTTCCGGGACGGCGCCCGGTCCAGGAAACCCGACCGGAAACTGCGCGGACGGCAAGTTCCGGTCACGACGACGCCATCGCGATGCCCATCGCGTCGTACAGCGACTGCGCGCGTTCGCGGTACGGCTTGGCCTTTTCCGGAGCGCCGACGTCGTCGTGGGTCGCGGCGATACCGGTCAGCGCGCGGGCCTCCTCATGCGGTTCGCGGGTGAGCCGGGCGAGTTCGGCGGCCCGCGTGTAATGCGCCATCGCGACCGGCCGGTCACCGCACGCCAGCGCGCTGTCCGCGAGCCCGTTGTGCACGAGGGTCTCCAGCGGCCGGATGCCGGTCGCCACCGCGATGTCGAGCGCCGCCTCCTGATGCAGGCGGGCCGTCGCCGCGTCGCCTTGCCGGAGGTGCACCAGCCCGAGGTAGGCCAGCGCGTACCCTTCGGCCTCCCGGTGGCCCTCGGCCCTGCTGACCGTCAGCGACCGGTGGAGGTGGTCGTGGGCCTCCGTCCACCGGCCCAGCGCGCGGTACACGTCTCCGAGATTGTGCAGCGAGATCGCCTCGCTGAGCCGGTCACCGATGCTCCGGGCGTTGGTCAGGCACTGCCGATAGCAGTCGAGAGCGGCGTCGAGGTCGCCCCGGCGTTCGTGGACGAAGCCGAGGTTGGACAGCGAGCGTCCCTCGTTGAGGCGGTCGCCGGTCTCCCGGGAAACCGTGACCGCCCTGCTCAAATGGTCCGCCGCGTCGGCGTACCGGCCCAGCTGCGCGTACACGGTGCCGAGCGTGTTCAACGCGCGACCGGTGACGACCGGGCTCCCGTCGACGTCGAGGCAGCGGGTCAGGTGCGTGACCGCCTCATCGAAATGGCCGAGCCTGGCGCAGATCGCGGCCAGGTCGACGAGCGCCTGCTGAGTGCCGATGGCGTCGCCCGCCCGCTGCGCCTCGGTGAGCGCGAGACGGTGCAGCGTGCGCAGGGCGCCGTAGTGACCGTGCACCCGCAACGCCTGCCACAGCACGGTCGAGAGGTCGCGGGCGTAGGTGTCGCCGGTGGCCGACGACTGTTCCGCGATGGCGATCAAGGTGGGCAGTTCCGCCGCGAGCCAGGTCGCGGCGTCCTCGGCGCCGGTGAACCGGACGTTCTCGGCGATCGGGGTGAGCAAGGGTCTTCGGTTGGGGTCGCCCGCCGTCATCGACCCGGCCGCGTCGGCCGCCCCGGCCACATAGTGCCCGGCGAGGCGGCGAAGGGCGGCCGATCGTCGCTGCGCCGGTTCTTCGCCGGCGCGGCCGCGCGCGTAGTCGCGGACCAGGTCGTGGAATTCGAACCGGCCGTCCGCGCGCTGCGCGAGCAACAGGTGGCTGTCGACGAGCGCGTCGAGAAGCCTGCGGGTCTCCGGCGGATCCGTGCCCAGCAGCGCCGCCGCGGCGGCGGTGTCCCAGTGCGGGCCGGGATGGAGCCCGAGCAGACGCAGGCCCGAGGCCACGTCGCCGGGCAGCGCGTCGTAGGACCAGGACAGCACGGAGGGCAGCGAGGTGGTCTTCTCTTCGGTGGTCAGTGCGGCGAGGCGGTCCCCGGTCGAACGCATCGAGGACGCCACGTTCGCCAGATTCCGGTTGTGCGCGAGCCGTTCACCGACGATGCGCAGGGCGAGGGGCAGGCCGCCGCACCCCGACACCATGTCGGCGAGCGCGGTGCGGTCCGCGAATCTTCGTCCGTTGCCCGCCAACCGGTCGAGCAAGGAGAAGGACTCCTGTTCGGTCAGCAGCGGTACGGGTACCCGGTGCGCGTCGGCGCTGATCGTCAGCCCGTGCAGTGCCGCGCGGCTCGTCACCACCACCGCGCAGCCCGCGTGGCCGGGCAGCAACGGCCGGACCTGCTCCGCCGAGCGGGCGTTGTCCAGCACCATGAGCACCGAACGGCCGTCCAGCACACTGCGCAGCGACGCGGCCCGGTCGTCCAGGTCGGCGGGCACGTCCGCCACGGGCACGCCGAGCGCCCGCAGGAACGACCGCAGCACCTCGCCCGGGTCGGCGGGCGCCCCCGGCCCGTAGCCGCGCAGGTTCGCGAACAGCTGCCCGTCCGGGAAGTCCGGTTTGACCCGTTGCGCCCACTGCACGGCCAACGAGGTCTTGCCGACCCCGGCCATGCCCTCCAACACCGCCACGACGACACCGGCGCCGGCCCTCTCGCCGTGGAGGGCGTCGAGCGCGTCGATCTCCCGCTGCCGCCCGATGAACGACGTGATCCCCGAAGGCAGTTGCGCGGGCACCGCGACGACCGGCGTTCTCGCGGGCGACACCGCGTCCGGGCAGTAGTGCCGCACGAACCGGCTCGCCTGCTCGCCCTGGAGACCCAGCCCCAGCGCCAGCGCCTCCACCGAATGTCGCCGTGGCCGGGCGACCCGGCCACGCTCGATGTTGCTGATGCTGCGCACCGTCAGCCCGGTGCGTTCCGCCAACTCCTCCTGGGTGAGCCCGGCGTCCCGCCGTGCCTCACCCAGCAGCGAACTCGGCCCACGGTCCATTTCGCGGATGGTAGAGCGGGCGCGACGCCGGAAAACGGCGGTTCGGTGACGATTTTGATCGAAATTGGTCGAAAACGCCGGACAGTGACCGCGCGAGTCCTGCCTGCTAGCGGGCCGCGGCGCGTTCGAAGTCGGCGAGAGCCTGGCCGGACAGGCCGAGCCCGGCCGCGATGAGCCGGACCGTGTCGCGGCGGGGCCTGCTGACCCGGCCGTGCTCGAGGTCTCTGATCGCTCGGATGCTGACCGCGGAGCGGGCGGCGAGAAGCCGCTGGGTCGCGCCGAGGCTCCGCCGATGGCTCCGCAGCAACTCGCCGAATCGGGCCGGACCTTCCTCCGCCGGGAGCATCGCCTCCAGCGCGGGATCGGCGTCGGCCAGCTGTATGAGGTAGCCGGGCTCCTCGGCGACGATGGGCGACGACAGCCCGACCCTGCCGAGGTTCGCCCGCAGCGCCGAGACGCAGATCCGCACCTGGGTGCGCGCGGTGGCGGGCGGCTCGGTCTCCCAGACCGCGTCGACCAACCGGTCGATGCCGACCACCCGGTTCGCGTTGCGCAGCAACACGGACAACACGATCGCTTGCCTGCCGGGCAGGATGAGCTGAACACCTTGGGTCACTGGCGTCCTCCGCTTCGCTCGGCGACTCACGTCACCGGTGCCGCACCATGGTCGGCAGGCGGCAGGGGAGGGGCAACCGGAAACTTCACCGAAGAAGTGCCGGTTCAGCCCGCTCGGCTCGGGCGAGCGGAGCGGGCTGACGACGTCATCCGCAGCAGATGTTGTAGCCGTGGTTCCGCCAGAACAACGACGGGCTCGGGTTGTCGAGAACCGGATCGCCGGTGCTGTCCGACGCGCTCTCGTGCCTGCCCGGCCGGTACTCGACATGCGTGTGCGCGGAGCTCGCGCCGCGATACTCCTCGGTGCCGATCTGCCGGCCCCGGCTGACGAATTCACCGACCGCGAGCCCGTTCGACGGGTTGAGATGCAGGTAGATGACGGTGAAATCCTGATCCCGGTTGTAGATCGCCAACGTGGACAGGCCGCCGCTGCCGTTGCCGCCCTCGGTCTTCCTGATGACGGAGCCCTGGGTCATCGAGTACACGGAAACGCCGAAGCCGCGGGCGAAGTCGATCCCCTCGTGCCTGCCCGACGTACTCACGTAGCCGTCGAAATAAGAGCTGATGTGGCCGGAGTCGCTATGGTACAGCCCGGTTTCCAGCCATTCGTTTTCCACCAGGCCGAGCAGATGCCCGGCGTTTTCGTTGTACGTCGAGGACAGGTTTCCTTTGACGCCGTGCGCGAACGAGTCGATCGGGCCCGTCCAGCCGTTCTTGAAGAACACGGTGACCACCGCGTCCCGCCGGTTCCACACCGAGGCCGCGTTGCCCTTCACGCACAGGCCTTTCCCCGCGCCCGCGCCGAGGAAGTGATAGCAGTCGGCGCCCGTGCCGTAGTTACCGACCGACGCGTCGAAATCGCTGACCGATCCCTGCTGATCACTGTTGTAGTACAAGCAGAACTCGCCGTCCTCGCAGACGCCGTTCCGTGCCGTCGCGGCCTGTGCGGCAGGGGCAAGGAAGAGAGTGCTGCTCAACGTCAGTGCCACGCCGAATAATGCGACCATCAGTCTTCTCAACGACGTTCCCTTTCTTCATGAATGCGGCGAATCGGCCAGTGCGCGACGGTACGGACGTGATGGACGCCAGGGAAGTCATAAAGGGCAAACTGCCGCTCATTCGGCGGCGTGGACGTCATTTCCGTCCGCCGGTGTCTTATTGAGGAGTAAGCCAAACGTGGTGTTCTCGGACGGGCGGATGGTGGGATGAAGGCTCCCTTCGTCGCGTCTAATGCGGTGAAAGGAGCCTTCGGCCCTGGTCAAGCGCGGGTCGTGAGTGGCGTTTCGGGTT
>NZ_JBIWKX010000093.1:12570-23136 GCF_044765885.1 Amycolatopsis sp. NPDC102389 | reverse complement strand
CCGCGCGCCCGCGGGCGGGGCGGCCTGCCCCCCCCCCCCCCCCCCCCCCCCCCCCCCCCCCCCCCCCACCCGCACCGACCATGCCACGTTTGCCTTACCCCTCAATAAGGGCGCCAGGGCTCAGCCCAGCGGGTACATCCAGCCTTCCGGAGCAGGCCGGGTGCCCTCCTGGATCCCGGTCAGCGCGCCGCGCAGCTTCATCGTCAGCTCGCCGGGCTGCCCACCCGCGACGGAGAACTCGCCGCCCGCGTGCTTCACGTGCCCGACCGGCGTGATGACCGCCGCGGTCCCGCAGGCGAACACCTCGGTCAGCTCGCCGGAAGCCGCCGCCTTCTCCCACTCGTCGGTGGAGATCCGCCGCTCCTCGACCTGGTGCCCGAACGACTTCGCCAGCTCCAGCAGCGATTTGCGGGTCACGCCCGGCAGCAGCGAACCGGTCAGTTCCGGGGTCACGACGCGGGCTTCGTCACCGGAGCCGAAGACGAAGAACAGGTTCATCCCGCCCATCTCCTCGACCCAGCGCCGCTCGACCGCGTCGAGCCACACGACCTGGTCGCAGCCCTTTTCCACGGCCTGGGCCTGCGCGACGAACGACGCCGCGTAGTTGCCGGCGCATTTCGCCTCACCGGTGCCGCCGGGGACCGCGCGCACGTACTCGGTCGAGAGCCACACGCTCACCGGCTTGACGCCGCCGGAGAAGTAGGAGCCCGCGGGCGAGCCGATCAGCGCGTAGAGGTACTCGTTCGCGGGCCGGTTGACGCCGAGCCCGGCCTCGGTGGAGATCATGAACGGCCGCAGGTACAGCGACTCGCCCGGCTTCGTCGGGACCCAGCGGGCGTCGACCGCGATGAGCTCTCGGATCGAGTCGAGGAAGGTCTCCACCGGCAGCTGCGGCATGGCGAGGCGCTCGGCCGAGTTACGGAAGCGGATCGCGTTCGCGTCGGGACGGAACGCCGCGATCGTGCCGTCGGGCTGGCGGTACGCTTTGAGGCCTTCGAAGATCGCCTGGCCGTAGTGCAGCACGGAGGTCGCCGGGTCGAGGGTGAAGGGCGCGTACGGCCCGACGGTCGCGTCGTGCCAGCCCTGCTCGGCGCTCCATTTCACGGTCACCATGTGGTCGGTGAAGTGCAACCCGAAACCGGGTGCGGCCAATACGTCCGCGACGCGTTCCGGGCTCGCGGGGCTCGGGTGCGGGAGGTGGCTGAACTGCGTCGAGGTCGTCATGACTAAGACGATAACGCTTGGTCGGACCCACGTTAGTCGGACGTCCGCATATCTTTACCTCCCTCGATCTGTCCGTCACGACGAACACGCGAGGGGCCGCGCCCCTAGGATGGCGGCGTGACGTACAACCAGATGCAGCCCGCCAGCCAGGCCCAGCCAGCCACCCCCGGCGCGGGGGCCGACGTCAAGACCTTCGTGACGGCCGTGCTGCTCACCTTCGGCACCGGACTGCTCATGATGGACGGCTGGGCCCTGCTGAGCAGTGGCTTCGGCGCGTTCCTCGGCCTGGTCGGCGGCGTCTTCGGCATCTTCTGGTGGCGCCACATCCACGGCAAGGTGTTCCCGCGCGAGCTGTCCACCAAGTCGGTGGTCGTCCTCGCGGTGATCAACATCGCGCTCGCGCTGCTGCTGTTCCTCGTCGCGGGCTAGGCGCTGTCCTGCAAGTCTTGTTCGCGGTCTTCGCGCCCAGGCGGCCCCTGACGGCACGGGCGGATGCGGCCGAGTACGACCCGGTACGAGGCCGATCCGCCCGCACCGCCAGGAACCACCTGGATCACGAAGCCCATCGAACAGACTTACAGGTCACCGCCTAGAGCAGCCCATCGGGCAGGCCGGGCGCGGGCCAGTCCGGCTCCGGCCGGAAGTCGGTCCACGTCCCGTCGAAGGGGAACCGCCCGGCGTCCGCGAGTGCCCCGATCCGCTCCCCTTCGGCGCGCAGTCGTTCGAGCTGACCGGCGGTGATGCGGCCGGCGAGGACGGCCTCCTCGGCCTCGTCCTCGTCCTTCCACTGCCAGCGTCCGCCGGGCTCGACCGCGACGTCGAGGATGCCGTCGATCCGGTCGGGTCCGGACGGCGTGCGCCCCAGCGGGACCTCGAGGTTGACGTACCAGTTCAGGAAGTGGCCGTCGGCGTCGAAGAACCACCAGACCGACGACCATTCGTCGTCGGCGATGCGCCGCAGTGTCGAGGTGTCGCGCCAGAAGTCGGCCACCCGCACCCTCGGCACCCGGAAGCGCTCCTCCAGGGGCGCCTCACGGAACAGGCGTCCGTCGGCGAGCCTGCTGCCGACGATCGGGGTGTCCGCGGGCAGCCAGCCGAGCAGCACCGTGCCGTCGTCGGTGATGACGCGCAGCGGGTGATGCTGGCCGATCGAGCCGTCCGGTCGCAGGAAGCGTTCGACGACCGTGTCGCCCGGGGTCCAGAGAGGATCACGCACGCCTTGCACGGTACCGACGGGCGCGGACCCGCAGAACCAGTTCGGCGAGCGTTCCCACTCCCGCGAGCGTGAGGGCCACGACCGGCCCAGCGAAGGCGGCGGCGACGGCCACGATCAGTCCACAAGCGAGTGTCGCCTTCGGACGTTCCGGGGAAAGCCGTTCCCTGCCTTCGGTGAAGGCGTCCACCGCGACGGGCACGGTCGCCACGGCGGCCACCACGGTCAGCACCGGCAGCAGCGAGACCGCGTCGGCCGCCGCGAGGAGCTCACGGAACGACGTCGCCGAAAGCCCCAGCCGGATCGGTCCCAGCTGATAGAGCGCGACGGCCGTGATCGCGACGGCCACGGCTCCCACGGCGGCGGCCCGGCCCGCGCCGGGGTGGCGGGGCAGCAGAAACGGCAGCAGTACCAGCACAGCGAGGCCGAGACCGGGTACGGACGGCGGGTCCGGCGCGATGAACTGCGCCAGCGGCGGGATGCCGACGCAGATCGCGATCAGGGACGCGGCGGCGGCCAGCAGCAGACCGGTGACCCAGCGGGCGGCGTAGTCGCCGAGGCGGACCCCAGCCAGGTCGGCGACGGTCACCACGACGGCGAACATCGCGGCGGCGACTCCGGGCGAGGACGGGAAGAGGTACTGCCCGAACGTCGTCGCGAAGACCAAGACCAGGCCCAGCCGCGAAACGGAGCTCGCGATCCGCTCGGGCCGGGTGTCGCCCACCGGCGGAAGCAGCGCCTCGACCGCGACCGCGAGCACGGCCGCGACCACGGCGGCGACGAGTACCCAGTAGTCCGCTCCGGAGGTGCCCGCCGCCAGCGCGATGAGCAGACCGCCCGCCAGCCGCACGCCGTCTCCCTTCCAGTACACCGAGTGACCCGGTCGGCCCCGCTGTTCCCCCAGGTCCGACTGTCATTAGCATGGCTCACGATCCAACCGGGCGGCCGCCCGGTACCACCGCGAACGCGCGAGGAGCCAGAAGTGACCGTGCCGAAGCTTGCCCTGACCGAGAACGCCGAAGCGGCGCTAGCGAAGACGCGCGCCGACGTCGTCGTCATCGGAACCCTGCAGGGTGAGGACGGCCTGGCGCTCGCCGCCGGCTCCTCCGTCGCCGACGCCGCCTTCGACGGCAAGCTCGCCGAGGTGCTCGGCACCCTCGGCGCGTCCGGCAAGGCCGACGAGATCGTCAAGGTACCGACGCTGGGCAAGCTGTCCGCCGGTGTCGTGCTGGCCGTCGGCCTCGGCAAGGCGGGCGCGGACGGCGTCACCGCCGAGCAGGTCCGCCGGGCCGCCGGTGCCGCCGCGCGGGCGCTGAGCGGGACCGACCGCGCGTTCGTCACGCTGTCGGCGATCGACCTGCAGGCCGCCGTCGAGGGCACCGCGCTCGGTGCCTACAACTTCACGGAGTACCGCTCCGAGAAGGGCGACGGCCCGGTCGCCAAGGTCGACTTCGTGAGCCCCGAAGAGGGCACCGCCAAGGACCACAAGGCGACGCTGAAGGCCGCCACCCTGATCGCCGAGTCGGTCATCATCGCCCGCGACCTGATCAACACCCCGCCGAACGACCTGTTCCCGGCCTCCTTCGCCGACCGCGCGAAGACCCTGGCCGAGGCGAACAACCTCGACTTCGAGGTCCTCGACGAGAAGGCGCTGAAGCGCAAGGGCTTCGGCGGCATTCTCGGCGTCGGCGGCGGTTCGTCGCGGCAGCCGCGCCTGCTGCGCATCGCCTACAAACCCGCGAAGGCGTCGAAGAAGGTCGCGCTGGTCGGCAAGGGCATCACCTTCGACTCGGGCGGCATCTCGATCAAGCCCGCCGCGAACATGGACCACATGACCTCGGACATGTCGGGCGCGGCCGCCGTGCTCGCCTCCGTGGTGCTGGCCGCGAAGCTGAAGTACCCGCTCGAGGTCGTCGCGCACATCCCGCTGGCGGAGAACCTCCCCTCGGCCACCTCGTACCGGCCGGGCGACGTGCTCAGCATGTACGGCGGCAAGACCGTCGAGGTGCTCAACACCGACGCCGAAGGCCGTCTCGTGCTGGCCGACGCGATCGTGCGCGCGGGCGAGGAGAACCCCGACTACCTGATCGAGACCTCGACCCTGACCGGCGCGCAGGTCGTCGCGCTGGGCAACCGCACCGCGGGTGTCATGGGCTCGGACGAGTTCCGCGACCGGATCGCTTCGATCGCGCAGGCGACCGGTGAGGGCGGCTGGGCCATGCCGCTGCCGGAAGAGCTGCGCGCCGACCTCGACTCGCGTCTCGCCGACCTGGCCAACGTCACCGGGCACCGCTGGGGCGGCATGCTCGCGGCGGGTATCTTCCTGCGCGAGTTCGTCACCGAGGGCCTGCCCTGGGCGCACATCGACATCGCGGGCCCGTCGTTCAACACCGCCGGCGCGTGGGGTTACACCGGCAAGGGCGGCACCGGCGTCCCGGTCCGCACCATCGCCGCGGTCCTCGCGGACATCGCCGCCAACGGCTGATCCCGACCTGAACCGAAAGGGACTTTCCCCGCACGGGGAAAGTCCCTTTCGGCTGTCTGTGGCAGGGTCGATGCCGTGGACAGGGACGCGTATCTCGAAGCCGCGATCAAGGACGTGCTGAGCGGCGACGACGCGACGCTCGACGACCGGATCGCGCACGCGGCGCTGCTGTTCGCCGCGTCCGGGGCGATGGCGGAAGCCGACCGGCTGATCACGCATTGGCACGCGCTCACCGAACGTCCCGTCACCGCGCTGATCCCCGGCGCCGTGCAGGCCCGCGCGTGGGCGATGCTCTTCGAAGCGCGAGGGACCTGGCCGGACTGGGCGGCGGCGATGACTCCCCTCGACCTCGACGCCGAGGAGCGCGCTCACGACGAGTACCTCGCCCGGCGGGTGTCCGATCTCGACGGTCTGCTCGGCGGCTCTCCGATCGGCGAGGCCGTCTCGCACCTGGGGCCGTCGCGGCCGGATCGGCTGCGCGAGGCCGTCGCGCGAGGCGATCTGGACGCCTGGGCGGAGATCGCGTCGCGCCAGGGCCGCCCGGACGTCGCCGTGCTCGCCGCGTCGAGACGGCTCGCCCCACGCCTGATCGCCGGCGCCGACCCGCTCGGGCTCGGCGGCTGGACGGAACTGGCCGCCGGGGCGCTGGTCGCGGCGCTGTACGAGCGCTACCCGCCCGACACCGGATCCTGGCGCGAGATGATCGGGGGCATCCTCCGGCTGCGCGGCGGCGGCACCGCTCCCCCGGCGGCGTCGCTTCGCACCATCGGCGCGGCCGAGGCACGGCTCGGCCTCCGGCTGCCCGACGACTACCGCGAATTCCTCCTGACCTGCGACGGCCTGCCCGCCGACGTCGTCTTCCCCCGCCTGCTCGGCACGGCGGAACTGCGCGCGGAAGGCGGTGTCGTCGTGATCGCGGATCCGGCCGTCGTGCTGCTGACGGCGGCGGGCGAGCAGTGGCGGACGGTCGAGATCGACCCGGCGCTGGGCACGACGGTGCATCCGACGTTCCGTGCGCTGCTGGAGCGGCACTTGCTCCTTTTGGCGCAATCCGCGTGAAATCCGCGGAAGCGCGTCGCTAGCTTCGCGACCATGACCGCTCTCACGCTCGCGAAGATCACCCAGGACAACGTCGGCGCCGCCTGTTCGATCGCCGTCGAACCGCATCAGGAGTCCTATGTGGCTCCTGTGGCCCGGTCACTCGCCGAGGCCTACGCGCGGCCCGAAGTCGCCTGGCCGCGGCTGATCCTCGACGACGGCGAACCGGTCGGCTTCGTGATGGGCGCTTTCGATCCGGACTGCCCGATCGACTACTTCCGCTGCGGGCTCTGGCGGCTCAACGTCGCGGCCGGACGGCAAGGCAAGGGCTATGGCCGATTCGCCGTCGAGGCCGTCCTCGACGAGGCGCGGCGCCGTGGCCGGCGGCGGGCCACGACGCTCTGGGTGCCGGGCGAGCACAGTCCGGAGGCCTTCTACCTGCGGCTCGGCTTCCGCTCCACCGGCACCGTCCACGACGGACAGCGCGTCGGCGAGATCGACCTCTGACCCCGCCTCAGGCCTCTCCGCGCTTCTTCCGCTCGGTGTACTCCCGCATCCGCTTCGGGTAGCCGACCCTCGCCACCTCGTACACGGGGATCGACCTCTTGTGACCGAACTGCTGCGCCGCGTCCAGGCTCTCGATCCGGCGCCGGGTCCACTCCCCGTCATGGGCGATGAGGACGACCGTGGTCTCGGTGACGTTCGTCTTCGGCTCCACGTACGCCTCGACACCGGTCCGTGAAGACGCCCACTCCTCAAGATGCTTGAAGTCGTTCGAAGAGGCTTTCCGCAGCGTACCGGGCTTTTGCCCGCCTTTAGAGCGACGGCGCAGCGAGTCGAACAGACCCACCCCGACCACCTCACTTCCCATTCGCGTCCGATGTCCATTATCCCGACTCGGGCGTGTGCTCCCCGTGGCGACCCGGACGGGCCGTGTCCCGTGGGTCACACGACGCGGCCTAGGTCGCAGCCTTTCCGCGCGTAGTGACAAGATGGCAAGTGTCCGCGCGCGCGTATACCGCGCGGAGCGGCGCCAGAGCACCACCCCTACCGCTTGCCGAGGAGTTATTGAAGTGACCGACACCTCCGCCGACCTTGTGATCCTGGGTGGCGGATCGGGCGGCTACGCCGCCGCGTTCCGCGCGGCCGAGCTGGGCCTTTCCGTCACCCTGATCGAAAAGGACAAGCTTGGCGGGACGTGCCTCCACCGAGGCTGCATCCCGACCAAGGCCCTCCTGCACGCGGCGGAGGTCGCCGACGAGACCCGCGACGCCGAGACCTTCGGTGTCAAGGCCGTGCTGGAAGGCATCGACATCGCCGGCGTCAACAAGTACAAGGACGGGATCATCTCGCGCCTGTACAAGGGCCTCCAGGGCCTGGCCAAGGCGCACAAGGTGAACCTCGTCGAGGGCACCGGGACGTTCGTCGGCGGCACGACCGTCGAGGTCGACGGCACCCGCTACACCGGCAAGAACGTCATCCTCGCCACCGGTTCGTACTCGAAGACGCTGCCGGGCCTGGAGCTGGGCGGGCGCGTCATCGCGAGCGAGCAGGCGCTTTCGCTGGACTACATCCCGAAGAAGGTCATCGTCCTCGGCGGTGGTGTCATCGGTGTCGAATTCGCGTCCGTCTGGGCGTCCTTCGGCGTCGACGTCACCATCGTGGAGGCGCTGCCCCGCCTGGTCCCGAACGAGGACGAGTACGCGTCCAAGCAGCTCGAGCGCGCTTTCCGCCGTCGCAAGATCGCCTTCAAGACCGGCGTGCGGTTCACCGGCGCCAAGCAGGACGACAACGGCGTCAGCGTGTCGCTGGAGTCCGGCGAGACGCTCGAAGCCGACCTGCTCCTGGTCGCCGTGGGCCGTGGCCCGAACTCGGCCGGGCACGGGTACGAGGAGGCCGGCGTCAAGATGGAGCGCGGCTTCGTCCTCACCGACGACCGCCTGCGCACCAACCTGCCGAACGTCTACGCCGTCGGTGACATCGTCCCCGGCCTGCAGCTCGCGCACCGCGGGTTCCAGCAGGGCATCTTCGTCGCGGAAGAGATCGCCGGCCAGGAGCCGCGCGTGATCGACGAGAGCGGCATCCCGCGCGTCACCTACTCGCACCCCGAGGTCGCGTCGGTCGGCCTTACCGAGTCGCAGGCGAAGGAGAAGTACGGCTCCGACGTCACCACCTTCACCTACGACCTCGGCGGCAACGGCAAGAGCCAGATCCTCAAGACCTCCGGTGGGGTCAAGCTGATCAAGGCTCCGGACGGGCCGGTCGTGGGCGTGCACATGGTGGGCGACCGCGTCGGCGAGCTGATCGGCGAAGCGCAGCTGATCTACAGCTGGGAGGCTTTCCCCGAGGACGTCGCCCCGCTCATCCACGCCCACCCCACCCAGACCGAGGCCCTCGGTGAAGCGTTCCTCGCCCTGGCGGGCAAGCCGCTGCACGTACACAGCTGACGTCTCACCGTCGAAGAACCAGACCAAGCAAGACATATCAAGGGAGTCAGCGAACGATGGCCTACTCCGTCACGTTGCCGGAGCTCGGTGAGAGCGTCACCGAGGGCACCGTCACCCGGTGGTTGAAGCAGGAGGGCGACACCGTCGAGGTCGACGAGCCGTTGCTCGAGATCTCCACGGACAAGGTCGACACCGAGGTCCCGTCCCCGGTCGCCGGCAAGGTCGTGAAGATCAGCGCCCAGGAAGACGAGACCGTCGAGGTCGGCGGCGAGCTCGCCGTCATCGACGACGGGACCGGCGGCGTGCCGGAGTCCTCCGGTTCGGCCGAGCCGGCCGCCGAAGAGGCGCAGCCCGAGCCGGAGCCCGAGCCTCAGCGGGAAGAGGCCTCCGCGCCGTCCCAGCCGGACACCGCGCCGGCTTCGGGCGGCGAAGGCACCGAGGTGAAGCTGCCCGAGCTGGGCGAGAGCGTCACCGAGGGCACCGTCACCCGGTGGCTCAAGCAGGTCGGCGAGAGCGTCGAGGTCGACGAGCCGCTGCTCGAGATCTCCACGGACAAGGTCGACACCGAGGTCCCGTCCCCGGTCGCCGGCACCGTGCTGGAGATCCGCGCCGGTGAGGACGAGACCGTCGAGGTCGGCGGTGTGCTCGCGGTGATCGGTGCCGCCGGTTCCGCCCCGGCGCCGAAGGCCGAGCCCAAGCCGGAACCCAAGCCCGAGCCGAAGCCGGAGCCCAAGCCGGAACCCAAGCCCGAGCCCAAGGCCGAAGCGGTTCCCGCGCCGAAGCCCGCCCCGGCTCCTCAGGCCGCCCCGGCTCCCAAGGCCGAGGCACCGAAGCCCGCGGCGAGCAGCGACAACGGCTCGGACAACGCGCCGTACGTGACGCCGCTGGTCCGCAAGCTCGCTTCGGAGCACGGCATCGACCTGTCGTCGCTGTCCGGCAGCGGTGTCGGTGGCCGTATCCGCAAGCAGGACGTGCTCGCGGCCGCCGAGGCCAAGCAGAAGGCCGCCCCGGCTCCCGCCGCGCAGCCCGCTGCCGCCGCACCGGCCGCCGCCGCCCCGTCGGCTCCGCGCAAGGCCGCGGTTTCGCCGGACCTCGCGGCGCTGCGCGGCACCGTGCAGAAGGCCAGCCGGATCCGGCAGATCACCGCCACGAAGACCCGCGAGTCGCTGCAGGTTTCCGCACAGCTCACGCAGGTCCACGAGGTGGACGTCACGAAGATCGCCAAGCTCCGCCAGCGGGCGAAGGCGGCCTTCAAGGAGCGCGAGGGCGTCAACCTGACGTTCCTGCCGTTCTTCGCGAAGGCCACCGTCGAGGCGCTCAAGCAGCACCCGAACGTCAACGCGTCCTACAACGAGGACACGAAGGAGATCACCTACCACGGTGCGGTGCACCTGGGGATCGCGGTGGACACCGAAAAGGGTCTGCTGTCGGTGGTCATCCACGACGCGGGTGAGCTCAGCCTCGCCGGTCTCGCGCACCGCATCGCCGACCTGGCGGGCCGCGCGCGTTCGGGCCAGATCAAGCCGGACGAGCTGTCGGGCGGCACCTTCACGATCACGAACATCGGCTCCAACGGCGCCCTGTTCGACACGCCGATCATCGTGCAGCCGCAGTCCGGCATGCTCGGTACCGGCGCGGTCGTGAAGCGCCCGGTCGTGATCGCGGACGCCGACGGCAACGACACGATCGCCGTCCGGTCGATGGCGTTCCTGCCGCTGACCTACGACCACCGCCTGGTGGACGGGGCCGACGCGGGCCGCTTCGTCACGACGATCAAGCAGCGTCTGGAAGAGGGCAACTTCGAGGACGAGCTCGGTCTCTGATCCTCCGGTGGTCCGTGAAGGCCCTCGTCCCGCTTCGGCGGGGCGGGGGCCTTCGCCTTTCTCTCACAACGCAGCCGACACGGCGTCCAAAGTCGCATAGCTGCTGGTCGGCGCCACTCAGCCCACCTTTGACCGTCCATAATGGACGCTCTGCGCGATCATGGCGCCCGTTTTAGGTAATATGCGCGGTTTCGCGAGAGGGTCGTGAGTGCTAATGAGCGTTCTAATGAGGGGTAAGGCAAACGTGGCATGGTCGGTGCGGGTGGGTCGTGGGGGGGGGGGGGGGGGGGGTGATCCAAAACCCCCCCACACCCCCCCCCGGGCACCGCCGCGCGG
>NZ_JBIWKX010000093.1:0-12560 GCF_044765885.1 Amycolatopsis sp. NPDC102389 | reverse complement strand
CAGGTGTTGGGGGGGTGGGGGGGGGGGGGGGGGGGGGGGGGGGGGGGCCCGCCACCCCCCCCCCCCCCCCCCCCACGACCCGGGCTTGACCAGGGCCGAAGGCTCCTTTCACCGCATTAGACGCGACGAAGGGAGCCTTCAGTCCACCATCGGCCCGCCCGAGAACACGCCACGTTTGACCTTCGGCTCAATAACCCTCATTAGCACTCACGCCCCCCTGCAGAACCGTACACAAAGGAATCAATCGGACACCCAATCGCCGGAAGATGTCCTTTGTGGACACTGAAGCCCTGTCTGCACCCCGCGCGGATACGGGGAAGCCCCCTTCGCTCGCCTTTCTCCTCCGTATTTAGTCCTCTGAATGCGGAGAGGGTTTGACAGCCGCCTCGGACTCTAGTATTCCGGAATTACGGAAAACAAGAGGGAGGGTGTTGACCATGCTGACGAGACGTCATCTGCTGGCGGGCGCCGCCGCGGGGTCGGCCGCGCTGCTGCTGCCGGGAACCGCGAGCGCGGCCGCGCCGGACACGACGACCGAACAGGGCTGGCTCGATTGGATCGCCGCACACCGGCGTGATGTCTCCGTCCTGATCGACGACGGCGCCGGCCGCCGCGCCGCGCGCAACCCCGACGTCCGGCGGGTGATGGCGTCGTCGATCAAGGTCGTGCACCTGAGCGCGTACGCCGTCGCGGTCGCCGAGGGCGGGCTCGACCCGAAGGAACAGATCCGGGTGGGCGACTGGGACGCCCACCACCCGTTCGCGGGCGACGGACGCGCGCATCTCCAGGCGCTCAAGTGGCTCGGCATCCCCTGCGACGACTACGGCATCGCCAAGGACCCCGAACAGCGTGTCCCTCTGATCAGGCTCGCCGAAGCGATGATCCTCTTCAGTGACAACGCCGCCACGGACTATCTCCGCACCCGGCTCGGCGATCCCGCCCTTCAGCGCGCGGCGGCATGCGGCGGCTGGCTCCGGCCGGACACGCGTTCGCTCGGCGGCGAGATCCTGATGCTGGTCATGCCGGAGTACGCGCCACCGCCCGGCAGCCCGGTCGCCGTCCGGCGGGCGATGGGTGACGCGGTCGCACGCCGGTTCGTCCGCGATCCGGCGTTCCGCGCCGAAGTGCTCGAACGCTGGCCGGACGTGACGAGCGACCCCGACGAGGTGTGGCGGTGGTTCAAGGGGCACGGCCAAGGCTCGGCGACGGATCTGTTCGCGCTGCACCGGAGTATCGCGAACGGGCTGTACCGACCCGCGCGCGAGATCCTGGCGCGGACGGTCCCCGACCGCGTGCCCGCTGGCGCGAGCGAAGTGCTCTACAAGGGCGGGAACCTGCCACGCTCACTGACGATGGGGCTTTCCGTCCGCTGGCCGGGCGGGCGTTCGGGCACCGCCGCCGTCCTGCTCACCGGTGTGTCCGATCAGGACACCGCGAACGCCTCCTCGCTCCTCGACGCGTTGATCGCGGCGCTGTCCGATCCGGCGCGCTTCGCCGCCCTGGAACGAGCGCTCTGCTGAGGCGAAGGTATAGATAGCCGGTATGGACGCTGAGCTCGACGGCCGGATCGCCGCTCTCGAAGCACGGGTCGCCGCGCTCGAAGAACAGAACAGTCAGCACCAGGCCGAACCGCCGGCGAGCCCCGGCGGGCTGGTCGGCTACCACGGCGAGCTGACCGAGCCCCTCGAACTGAGCTGGGCGATCAACATCACGCCCGGTCCGATGCTGGGGTTCGCGGACGGGCCGCGGGTCGAGGTGCTCGCGGCCCTGTCCAGCACCGCGCGGGTGGCGCTCGTGCGGACGCTGGCCGAGAAGGGCGCGCAGACCGCGCCCGCCCTGCAGGAGGCCGCCGAACTCGGGTCGCCCGGCCAGCTGTACCACCATCTCAAGGCGCTGACCGGCGCCGGGATCGTCGAGCAGGACAAGCGCGGCAGCTACCGGCTTCGTCCCGCCGCGACGATCCCGGTGCTGGTGCTGCTCACCGCCGCGTCGGACGTCGCCGGGCAACTGAAGAACCTGAGCGTGCGACCGGATCGCGGATAGGACACGATCGGATCATGCGAGTTCTGATCGCGGGCGCGAGCGGACTGATCGGCACCTCCCTGACGACCCGGTTACGCCGTTCCGGGCACGAGGTCGTCCGCCTCGTCCGCCGGGAGGAGCGGGCGGCCGACGAGCGCCGCTGGGATCCTCCCGCCGGGGAGATCGCCGACGGCGCGCTCGACGGCGTCGACGCCGTCGTGAACCTCGCGGGCGCGCCGCTGTTGCCCGGACGCTGGAGCGCGGCCCGCAAACAGGTCCTTCTCGACAGCCGGGTCGAACCGACGGAGGTCCTCGCGGAAGCCGTGGCCGAACACGGGATCCCCGTGCTGGTCAACGCTTCCGCCGTCGGCTACTACGGCGATCCCGGTCCGTCCCTTGTGGACGAAACGAGTCCGGCGGGACGTGGTTTCCTCGCCGGGCTCTGCACGGCTTGGGAAGGCGCCACCGAGACCGCGGCCACCGCCGGCGCCCGGGTCGTGCGCGTCCGCACCGGGCTGGTGCTCGCGCGCGAGGGTGGGCTGCTGGACGTCCTGCGGCCGCTGTTCCGCTTGGGGCTCGGCGGAAAACTCGGCGACGGCAAGCAGTACATGCCCTGGATCTCGCTCGAAGACGAGGTCGGCGCGATCGTTTTCGCGCTGGAGAACGAATCGCTGTCGGGTGCGGTCAATCTGTCGGGGCCGCAGCCCGCTACGAACGCCGCCTTTACGAAGGCGCTGGGCCGCGCCGTGCACCGGCCGGCGATCTGGCAGGTGCCCGGTTTCGCCATGAAGATCGCCCTCGGGCAAGCGGCCGAGGAGATGGCGCTGTTCGGGCAGCGTGCCCTGCCGCGTGTGCTGGAGGAGGCGGGATACGCCTTCCGCCATCCGACCCTCGAGGACGCGCTGGCCGCCGCGACATGACCGCGCAGCGCGGGCTGTACACCCTCACCGGATTCCTGCTGTTGGTCGGCTTCGTCACACTCGGGCTGTCCGTCGACGAGCGGCCGCCGCCGGTGGACGTCGCCCTCGCCGACATGTTCCGCGGCCAGCACACCCAGGCCGCCGGACAGGTGGCGGGCGTGATCACGAACGTCCTCGGCCCGGTCTTGCCGTTCGCGCTGGGCGCGGTGCTGGTGGTGCTCGCCTGGCGACGCCGGGACCTGACCGTGTTGTGCGTCAAGCTGGCCGTCGTCCTCCTGCTGTGCCGGATGACCAGCCTGATCGCGAAACCGGTGTTCTACCGGGAGCGGCCTCGCGAATTCCCCGATCTAAGCTATCCGAGCGGACACGTGGTCGCCGTCGCGTGCACCGGGTTCGTCGCGGTGCTGCTGTGCGCGTGGGCCCGTCCGCACCTCGCGCGCCCGGCGATCACGATCGCCGCCGCCGCGACGGTGCTCGGCGCGCTCTGCCGCATCGTGCTGGGCGTGCACTGGCTGACCGACACCGCGGGATCCGTGCTCGCGGTGGGCGGCGTCGGCCTGATCTCGGCGGCCGCCCTGGGCCTGCTCCCCCTGCCGAAAGACCCGGCGTAGTGTCGCTGACGTGAGCTCTTCGACCACGTCATGCCGTGCCGCCACCGAGCCCGTCGACGTCCGCGAGATCGGGACGATCGACTACACCGAAGCCTGGGAACTCCAGCGCCGGCACGTGACAGCCCGTGCCGACGGCGAGGGCCCGGACACCATGCTGCTGCTGGAACACCCGTCGGTGTACACGGCGGGCAAGCGCACCGAAGCCGAGGACAGGCCGACCGACGGCACGCCGGTGATCGACGTCGACCGCGGCGGCAAGATCACCTGGCACGGGCCCGGCCAGCTGGTCGGGTACCCGATCATCAAACTCGCCGATCCGATCGACGTCG
This sequence comes from Amycolatopsis sp. NPDC102389, assembly GCF_044765885.1. Classification (NCBI taxonomy): domain Bacteria; kingdom Bacillati; phylum Actinomycetota; class Actinomycetes; order Pseudonocardiales; family Pseudonocardiaceae; genus Amycolatopsis; species Amycolatopsis sp. NPDC102389. The sequence continues at coordinate 8,678 of NZ_JBIWKX010000093.1, read as the reverse complement.
TGCATTACGTGCGGCGTCTCGAAGAGGCCCTGATCACCGTCTGCGACCAGCTCGGCGTGCACACCGGCCGGGTCGAGGGCCGCAGCGGCGTCTGGATCCCCGCCGACGACCGCGGCGTGGAGCGGAAGATCGCCGCGATCGGCATCCGCGTGCAGCGCGGCGTGACCATGCACGGTTTCGAACTGAACTGCAACGCCGATCTGGGCGCCTTCGACAAGATCGTCCCGTGCGGCATCCGGGACGCGGGCGTGACTTCGCTTTCCTACGAGCTCGACCGCGAGGTCACCGTGGCTTCGGTGCTGCCGATGGCGCGTGAAGCCGTGCTCGCGGCGCTGGAAGGCGATCTGCCGGTGAGCGACGAGCGCTGGCTGCCGCGCCCCGAAGCGCCGGCCGCCCCCGGTGTCACCTTCGCCCTGCAGAACTGAGCCCGTTTGTCCGTGAAGGCCTCCTTGAAGGACCCAGAGTCCCTCAAGGAGGCCTTCACGGACCGGGCCTTCACGCGCAAAGCTTCAGTCCAGCTGAGGGGCGACCTCGGAAGCGATCAGCTCGATCTGGTCCAGATCCGAGAGGTCCAGCAGCTGCAGGTAGAGCCGGGTGATGCCGGTCTTCTCGCGCCACTGCCCGACCTTCTCGACGACCTCCGACGGCGTCCCGGCGAGCCCGTTCTCCCGCAGCTCGGACACCTCGCGCCCGAGCACCGAAGCACGCTTCGCGACCTCGGCGTCGTCACGTCCCACGGCGACGACGAGCGCGGCCGACCGGATGATCTCCTTGGGGTCGCGGCCGATTTCGCGCGCGGCGTCGTCGACCCGGCCGAACTGCTCGGCGGCGAACTCCGGGCCGACGAACGGCAGGTTGAACTCGTCCGCGTAACGAGCGGCGAGTACCGGGGTGCGCTTCTTGCCGCCGCCGCCGATGATCACCGGCGGCCGGGGCCGCTGCGCGGGCTTGGGCAGGCCGGGCGAGCCGGCGAGCTTGTAGTGCTCGCCGTCGAAGGAGAACGTCTCCCCCTCCGGCGTCTCCCACAGGCCGGTGACGACCGCGAGCTGCTCGGCGTAGCGGTCGAAACGCTCCTTGATCGGCGGCAGATCGAGGCCGTAGGCGGTGTGCTCGTCGTCGTACCAGCCCGAGCCGAGGCCGAGTTCGACCCGGCCGCCGGACATCTGGTCCACCTGCGCGACCGAGATCGCGAGCACCGACGGATGCCGGAAGGTGGCGGCGGTGACGAGCGTGCCCAGCCGGACGCGGCGGGTCTCGCGGGCGAGTCCCGCGAGGGTGATCCACGCGTCGGTCGGCCCCGGCAGCCCGGTCGCCGAACCCATCTTCAGGTAGTGGTCACTGCGGAAGAAGGCGTCGTAACCCGCGTCCTCGGTGGCCTTCGCCACCCGGAGCAGGTCTTCGTAGCTGGCCCCCTGCTGGGGCTCGGTAAAGATCCTGAGGTCCACGCCGCCACCCTATAGACGCGGCGATCAGCTCGCTTTCCCTTGCTCAGCGGGCGGAACACGGCGGAACCCGACGAGCAGCCGCACCAGGACCTCCTCGACCTGGGCGCTGACCTTCTTCGGCTCCGGCGAACTCGCGATCTCGATCGCCGCGCTCGACAGCGCGCCGAACAGCAGCCGCGCGGTGACGTCCACCGGGACGTCGTCGACCTCGCCGACCTCGATGAGCGACTGGATCCCGGTGCGGACCAGGCCGAAGCTGCACCGCTCCTCCGCCTCTCGCCAGCGCTCCCAGCCCATCACCACCGGCGCCTCGTGGATCGCGATGCGCTGGTACGCCGGGTCGAGGCAGCTCTGCAGGAAGCCTCGCAGCCCCGACAGCGCCCGCTCCCACGGCGAGGCCGGGCCGTTCATGATCTTTTCGAGCCGGTCGAAGACCTGGCTTTCGACGGTGTCGAAGGCAGCCTCGAACAGCGCCTGCTTGCCACTGAAATGGTGGTAGAGCGCGCCTTTCGTCACCCTGGCCCGCTTGGCGATCTCGTCGAGAGACGTGCCGGCGTACCCGCGTTTGGTGAACAGCTCCACGGCACTCTCGACGAGTGCCGACCGGGTGGACTCGGAATAGTCCAGCCGCCTTGACCTCATTGTCGCCACCTTCACAACTTTACGCCGCCGGTCCCGCTCCATACCCATGGTATGTTGGCTGCTGTCAGGTCCGTACCGGGAGTATGCCGCAAACCTGCGGTATGAACCGGGTCACGGAGGGGAGCCCACATCATGAGCTGGAACGACTTCTACCAGCGGCGCGACATCCTCGAAGCCGCACTGCGCCAGGCGGGTCACCACCCGTCCGACGCGATCTCACTCGAAGAAATCCCCGGCGCCACCAAGTACTTCGCGACCGAAGAGGAGCTTCTGGTCGCGCTTCGGTACAAGTGGAACCAGGTGTTCGCCGGTCACCTCCGCGCCGAGATGACCGATCCGGACTACGCCGACCAGGACCTCGCGCTCGACAGGGTCGAAGCCGTCACCCGCGCCTGGAACAGCGCCACCGCCGAACACGAGACCCTCCGCGCCGTTCTCGACGCGGCCCTCGAGCGGTGCCCCGCGCTGATCCCGTCGCACGAAGCCGAACTGCGCACTCTCGCGCTGACGGCGGGGCTGGCCGACGGCGACGAACCGGCCGACGAGATCACCCAGGTCGGCAGCGCGTTCGCCACCCTGCTCCGGCACGGGCGGCACGCGAAACCCGCCCGCCGCCGCAGCCCCATGGGTCACCTGCTCCGGTTGCTCGCGCCGAGCGCCTGATCCGGCGTAGCGGCACGACCGACGATGTAGTTAGGTGACCCGCATGGCTGCTCACACGCGCTGGACAGAGGCCGACATCCCGGATCAGACCGGCCGGACGGTGTTCGTCACCGGCGCGAACTCGGGGCTCGGGTTGCGGATGTCCGAGGTGCTCGCGGGCAAGGGGGCCCGCGTGCTGCTCGGCTGCCGGTCGCCGGAGCGTGGCGCCAAGGCGCTGGAGCAGGTGCGCGCGGCCGCGACCGGGGAAGCACCCGAGCTCGTCCGGCTGGATCTCGCCGACCTCGGCTCGGTCCGCGAAGCCGCGAAGAAGGTCCAGGAACTGACGGACGACAAGCTCGACGTCCTGGTCAACAACGCGGGCGTGATGGCGACCCCGCGCGGCCACACCAAGGACGGTTTCGAAACCCAGTTCGGCACGAATCATCTCGGGCACGCGGTGCTGACCTGGCTGCTGATGCCGTCACTGCGCAACGGCTCGGGAGCGCGCGTCGTCACCCTGTCGAGTGTCGCGGCGACGGGCGCGCGCATCGACGTCGCCGACCCGAACTTCGAACGCCGGATGTACAACCCGGGTTCGGCCTACGGCCAGTCGAAACTCGCCAATCAGGTGTTCGCGCTCGAACTCGACCGCAGGCTGCGTGCCGCGGGCGAGGACGTCATCAGCGTGGCCGCGCACCCCGGCTACACGTGGACCGGGCTCGGTTCGGGGATGGCCCGCTCCTACCGCAACCCGGTGGTGCGCGCGCTCGTGGCCGGCGGCAACCGGATCGGCGAGATCTTCATCGCGCAGAGCGCCCGTCAGGGCACGCTCCCGCAACTGTTCGCGGCGACCGCTCCCGAGGTCGAAGGCGGCGACTACATCGGCCCGCGCGGGCTCGGCGGGCTTCGCGGCGCACCGGTCAAGGTGCGCCCGCTCGCCGCCGCGAGGAGCGAATCGCTCGGCGTCGCGTTGTGGGACGTGACCACCAAGTTGACGGGCGTCACCCCCGACCCCGCGTGAGCGGCGGCCACTACTCCGGCGGGCGTAGGGTGGCTGTGTGAGTGCTGCCCCAGATGGCCGCAAGCTGTTGCGGCTCGAGGTCCGGAATTCCCAGACTCCCATCGAGAAGAAGCCGTCGTGGATCAAGACCCGCGCGCGGATGGGTCCGGAGTTCACCGAACTCAAAGGCCTGGTGCGCCGCGAAGGCCTCCACACCGTCTGCGAAGAAGCCGGTTGTCCCAACATCTACGAGTGCTGGGAAGACCGTGAGGCCACGTTCTTGATCGGTGGGGACCAGTGCACGCGGCGCTGCGATTTCTGCCAGATCGACACGGGTAAGCCGGCCGAACTGGACCGCACGGAGCCGCGCAAGGTGGCCGAGAGCGTGCAGGCCATGGGCTTGCGCTACTCGACAGTCACCGGTGTGGCGCGTGACGATCTCGAAGACGGCGGCGCGTGGCTGTACGCCGAAACCGTGCGTCAGATCCACGCACTGAACCCGGGAACCGGTGTCGAGCTCCTGATCCCGGACTTCAACGCCGACCCCGACCAGCTCGCTGAGGTCTTCGGTTCCCGCCCCGAGGTGCTCGCGCACAACGTCGAGACCGTGCCGCGGATCTTCAAGCGCATCCGTCCTGGTTTCCGCTACGCGCGGTCGCTGGAGGTCATCACCAAGGCCCGCGAAGCCGGTCTGGTGACGAAGTCGAACCTGATCCTCGGCATGGGCGAGACACCCGAAGAGGTGGCGCCCGCGATGCAGGACCTGGTCGACGCGGGCTGCGAGATCCTCACGATCACCCAGTACCTGCGGCCCTCGCCCAGGCATCATCCGGTGGACCGCTGGGTCAAGCCCGAAGAGTTCGTCGAGCACTCGAACGCCGCCGAGGCCATGGGCTTCGCCGGCGTCATGGCCGGGCCGCTGGTCCGGTCGTCCTACCGTGCCGGACGACTCTTCGCGCAGACCAAGGCCCGCCGCGGCGAACCGCTGTCGGAGAACCTGGCGCACCTCGCCGCCGAAGGGACCGCGGCCCAGGAGGCCAGCTCGCTGCTGGCTCGGTGACTCCGGTCACCCTCTTCGCGACATCGCCACCCACCAGGTCACGAATCAGTAAAGTGACCTGGTGGCGTTGGTAACCGATCTTCTGAACTGGCTGCAGGGACTCCCGGAACCGGGACTGGTCGCGGCGACCGGCGGACTGGTGTTCGCCGAATGCACCATCGGGCTCGGCTTCATCGCTCCCGGTGAATCGGGGCTGCTGGTCGCGGCCACGACGGCGACGTCGGTCTCGCGCTTTCTGACCCTGTGGGCGGTCGTGACGGTCTGCGCCGCACTCGGTGACTCCCTCGGCTACGCGATCGGCAAGCGTTTCGGCCCGCGTCTGCGCGAGACGAAGCTGATCCGCAAGTACGGCCTCGACGCCTGGGACAAGGCGACGGGCGTGCTCGAACGCCGCGGCGCGTGGGCGGTGTTCTTCGCCCGGTTCCTCCCGGTGATCCGCACGCTGACCCCGGCCGCGTCAGGCACGTCAGGCCTGCCCTTCCGCAAGTTCCTGCCCGCCGCCGCGGCGGGCGCGGCCTGCTGGTCGGCCATCCACATCGGCATCGGCGCCGCGCTCGGCGAGGCCGCCAAGAAGGTCGAAGGCGCGCTCAACACCGGCGGCCTGGTCATCGTCGGCGTACTCGTCGGTGCCGCCGTGTTCTTCCTGCTGCGCTACAAGAAGAAGAAAGCGCTCGCCGTCACAGCCGAAGAAGCCACCCCGGCGAAGATCGGCGCGGGCGACTAGATTCCGGGCATGGCCGCCCTGAACCTGCCCCAGCCGATCGGTTTCGTCCTCGGCGGAGGCGGCAGTCTCGGGGCGATGCAGGTCGGGATGCTGCGGGCCCTCACGGAAGCGGGTATCGCTCCCGACCTCGTCGTCGGCACCTCGGTGGGTTCGCTGAACGCCGCCGTCCTCGCCCTCGGGGACGAATCGAGCGACCGGCTCGACCGGATCTGGTCGCGGATGACGCGGCACGAGGCGTTCCCCGGCGGCGTGCTCAGCCAGGTGCGGACCCTGCGGCACAGCAAGACCAACCTGTTCCCCAACACCGGGCTCGCCGCGATCGTCGACGAGCACATCGGCGAGGGCGTCCGGTTCGAAGATCTCGCGCTGCCGCTGGGCGTCGTCGCGACGGACGTCGACACCGCCGAGCCGCTGCTGATCCGTTCCGGGCCCGTCCTGGCGCCCCTGCTGGCCAGCTGCGCGATCCCGGGGATCTATCCGCCGGTGCCGTTCGGAGAACGCATGCTCTACGACGGCGGCCTGGTCGCCAACGTGCCGATGCGCCAGGCGCTCGCCATGGGCGCGAAGTCGCTCGTCGTCCTCGACTGCGCCTTCCCCGGCAAGATGCCCGGCACTCCGCAGACCTTCGCCGAGGTGATGATGTTCACCGCGATGATCAGCATGCGGAACCAGGCGGTCTTGGAGGCGCCGATCGCCGCGGCCGAAGTGCCCGTGATCTACGTGCCGGGGCCGAAGCCGGTGCGGGTCAGCCCGCTGGACTTCAGCCACACCGCGACGCTGACCGCCGAAGCCTACGACGCCGCGAAGACCTATTTGGGTGAATTGAGCGTGGATGGCCCCGGTCTTTATGGTGCCCCAGGTCTTGTCGTGGCGTGACAGGCAACCATCCGGCATCGATCACGTCTTCTTCGTCGCGTACTTTTGAAAGAGAACTTTCCGCTGTTCGAGCGACGTAAAAAGAGACCTATATGTTCCCCAAGAAGACATTACTTTCGACGGCCGGAATACTCGCCGCGATACTGCTGATCTCGGCATGCTCGTCCTCCGGCGACTCAGGTACTTCGAATTCCTCCGGCACCGACTCGGGGTCGGCAGAAAGCCCGGTTTCGGTGACCATCGATCCGGCGGGCGGCACGAACGTCAATCCGGCGACTCCCGTGGTGGTCAAAGCCGAACACGGCAAACTGATCGACGTCACCGTCTCCAACGCCGACAAGGGCAACCAGGTGAAGGGCGAACTGGCGAGCGACGGGCTCAGCTGGAAGACCACCGAACCGCTCGGCTACGGCAGCACCTACAAGATCGTGGCGCACGCCAAGGGCACCGACGGAAAGCCTGTCGAGCAGCAGAGCAGGGTTTCCACGCTGAGCCCGAAGCAGCAGGCGAACCCGAACCTGATCCCGGCACCCTCGGCGGTCGCGTCCGGTGGTGTCGGCGTCGGGCAGCCGATCGTGTTCTCCTTCGGCCAGCCGGTGAAGAACAAGGCCGATGTGGAGAAGAAGCTGGCCGTGGAGTCCACGCCGAAGCAGGAGGGCTCCTGGTACTGGATCGACGACAAGAACGTCCATTACCGGCCCAAGGTGTATTGGCAGCCGGGGACCACGCTCAAGGTGTCGGCGATGATCTACGGCGTCGATTTCGGCAATGGCGTGTACGGCGCGACCGACCGGACCGAAACGTACAAAGTGCACGATTCCTGGGTCGCGAAGGCCGACGGCAACACCGAGCAGATGCAGATCTTCCACAACGGCCAGCTCGCGAAATCGATGCCCATTTCCATGGGCAAGGACGCCACGCCCACCCATTTGGGCGCACACGTCATTTCGGACAAGCACGAGAATTACACGATGGACTCGTGCACGTACGGCGTCTGCCAGGGCCAGCCGGGGTACTACAAGTCGAACGAGAAGTGGTCGCTGCGCATCTCCAACGACGGCGAGTTCGTCCACGAGAACCCGAACAGTGTCGGCGCGCAGGGCAGTTCGAACGTGTCGCACGGCTGCATCAACCTCAACGCCGCCAACGCGCAGTGGTTCTACCAGAACCTGGGGCTCGGCGACGTCGTCGAGGTGACCAACTCCGGCGGCCCGCAGCTGCCGGTGTGGGACCTCTACGGCGACTGGTCGAAGTCGTGGGCGGACTGGCAAGCGGGCAGCGCGCTCAAATAGAGGCATGATGGGCCGGTGACCAGCACGCTGAGCACGGCCCGCTCACTCGTGGCCGGCGCCGGCCGGGTCGTCGCACTGACCGGCGCCGGGATCTCCACGGATTCGGGGATCCCCGACTTCCGCGGCCCGCAGGGGCTGTGGACCCGCGATCCGGCCGCGGAGAAGATGTCGAACCTCAAGGCGTATCAAGGCAGCCGTGAGGTCCGGGAACGGACTTGGCAGGCGCGGCTGGTGCATCCCGGCTGGGACGCCGTGCCGAACGCGGCGCACTACGCGCTCGAGCGCCTGTCGCCGACACGGATCATCACCCAGAACATCGACGGGCTGCACCAGAAGGCGGGCTCTCCGCCCGAGCGGGTGCTGGAACTCCACGGGACGATGTTCGAGTCCGAGTGCCTGTCCTGTGACGATCACCGGGACATGCGCTCGACGCTGGAGCGCGTCCGGGCGGGCGAATCCGATCCAGCCTGCCTGGTGTGCGGCGGCATCCTGAAGTCGGCCACGGTGTCGTTCGGCCAGCACCTGGACCAAGACCTGCTCCGGGCCGCGCGGGCCGCCGTCGCGGACAGCGATCTGCTGCTGGTGGCCGGGTCTTCGCTGAGCGTGCAGCCTGCCGCCTCACTGGTGAGCGTCGCTTCCCGGGCCGGCGCCGCCGTGGTCATCTGCAACGGCTCCGAGACGCCCTACGACTCCATGGCTTCCGCCGTCGTCCGCGGCCCCCTCGCCGAAACCCTCCCCGCCCTGACCCCATAACCCCACCCCGTAACTCGCGTGTCCAGCCTCGTCATTCGCGTGTTTGAACGCGTAACTCGTCTGATCACGCGAGTTACGTCTCTGGACACGCGAATGACGTGCTCAATCACGGGTGTGACGGGTTTCGGGCATGAGAAAAGGGTCCAGGCCCCGGGAGAACTCGTGGTTCTCGACCGGGGCCTGGACCCTTCTTTTCTAATGTTAGTCCGGCGGTGTCCTACTCTCCCACAACCCTTCGGTTGCA
>NZ_JBIWKX010000092.1:0-23275 GCF_044765885.1 Amycolatopsis sp. NPDC102389 | reverse complement strand
GCCCTGGTCACCACGCCGACAGGCCGGTCAGTGTCCGTGAGGTCCTGAAACATCAACTGTCCGACATGTCCTGAACTCAGACATGTCGTTAGAACCCTACTTGCCACTCACGACCTCCGCGCGAAGATGCGCAAAGTTCCCAAATCGGTCACTTTAGGCTGAGGCAGTGTCCTTTGTGGACGATCAGGATCGCGCTGCCCCTCTTCGACAAGCTCGCTCATGTAATCCGGGCCACCTGCCTTGCCCCGCAATAACCGACCCCACGTGAAAACGTGCGCAAAGGCATCAATCGGACATCCCATCGACGGAAAGTGTCCTTGTGGACACTGAAGCCCGGTCGGCACCACTCACGAGAAGGCGCGCGACACCTGCGAAAGCACGATGAGCCCGCAGATCACCAGGTTCTTGTACTTGTGCTCCACCACGATGGCGACGAATTCGCGGATGGTGGCGCTCGGCCAGAAGTACCAGGCCGTCGGTGACCCGATGACCTGGCCGTTCACCTCGGCGCGGCGGGCGATGAGGGCGGCGCGGAGCACGTGGAAGTTGTTCGTGACGACCGTGCACCGGTAGTCCGCCTTCCGTCCCTCCATGATCTCGGCGCTGAAGGTGAGGTTCTCGAACGTCGTCCGAGACCGGTCCTCGAGCAGGATCCGCTCCCTCGGCACACCGTTCTCGACCAGATACTCCGCCATGGCGTGGGACTCGGGCAGGTCTTCGTCGGGGCCCTGCCCGCCCGAGGTGACCACCATCGGTTCCCCGCCGCGGCGGGCTTCGGCGTCGATCACGCGCCGGGCGCGGTTCAGCCGTCCGGCCAGCAGCGGCGGGACCCGGTGACCGTCCAGCAGCCCCGAACCCAGCACCACGACGAAGTCCACACCCTTCTCGGTGCGGATGCGGCCGTAGAAGATCGAGTAAAGGAGGAAGCAGACGAAAAGGAACGAGAAGTAGACGACGAGTCCATTGAGGATGCCCCGCACGATGTCTAGGGGTTCCCAAGCGAGCTGCGTGACGGTGGCGTTGAAGACGATCAGCGCGCAGACACCGATCCCGGTCAGCAGCGAAAGGACGTTGGCCAGCCTGCGTCCTTCGCGGCGGAGCATGGTGATGCCGTTGCAGATCAGGAAGATCGTCAGCGCGAGGACCGTCGGGATGATCAGCAGGATCACGCCGACCGCGACGAAACCCGCCGCCTCGGGCGACACCGACGCGAGCAGCGCGATGAACGTCACGCCGAGGAAGAGGAGCGCGAAGAAGAGGTAGAAGCCGTTCCGCAACTTGCGGCGGTCCCGAAGAAAACTCACCAGGAACGCCGCGCAGCACAAGGCCGCGATGGCGAAGGGGATGACAGCGGCCTCCACGGGAAACTCCAGCCTTGGGACGATGCGGGCACGCGGCGGCATTCAAACACACGACGGAGCCGCCGAAGACACTTCCCGTTGGTGTGTCGCCGTTCCTAGCCCGACTGGGTCACCGCGCGCGTTGCACCGGCCGCTCGTCCCACACCGGTTCCGCGGTTTCGCGCACCTTCCCGTCTGAGCCGAACACGAGGTACCGATCGAAGGAGCGCGCGAACCACCGGTCGTGCGTCACCGCGACAGTGGTGCCTTCGTAGGCTTCCAGCGCCTGCTGCAGCGCTTCCGCCGAAGCGAGGTCGAGGTTGTCGGTCGGTTCGTCGAGCAGCAGGATGGTGGCGCCACCGATCTCCAGCAGCAGGATCTGGAACCGCGCCTGCTGGCCGCCGGACAGCTTCTCGAATCGCTGGTCGCCCTGTCCGTCGAGTTCGTAGCGGCGCAGGATGTTCATCGCGGGCCCGCGGCTGCGCGCGTAACCGGTCCAGAGGATATCGACGAGCGTGTGCCCGAGCAGTTCGGGGTGGGCGTGCGTTTGCGCGAAGTGGCCGGGGACGACGCGGGCGCCGAGTTTCCACCGGCCCTCGTGCGCGACGTCTTCGCCCGCCAGCAGCCGCAGGAAATGTGATTTGCCGGAGCCGTTCGAGCCGAGCACCGCGACCCGTTCGCCGTAGAAGACCTCCAGGTCGAAGGGTTTCATCAGGCCGCTGAGTTCGAGCCCTTCACAGGTGACGGCGCGGACGCCGGTCCGGCCGCCGCGCAGGCGCATGGTGATCTTCTGTTCGCGCGGGGGAGCGGCGGGCGCGCCCGCCTCCTCGAATTTCCGCAGCCTGGTCTGCGCGGCGTGGTAGCGCGAGGCCATTTCGTCGCTGCGCGCGGCGTACTGACGCATGTCGGCGACGAGTTTCTTGAGCTGGGCGTGCTTTTCGTCCCAGCGGCGGCGGAGTTCCTCGAAGCGTTCGAACCGTTCCGCGCGCGCCTGGTGGTAGGTGTCGAAGCCGCCGCCGTGCACCCAGACGTCGCCGCCGGCGGGACCGGGCTCGACGCTGATGATCTTCTTCGCCGCCCGTGCGAGGAGTTCCCGGTCGTGCGAAACGAACAGCACGGTCTTCTGGGTGTCGCGCAGCCGCTCTTCCAGCCACTGCTTGCCGGGGACGTCGAGGTAGTTGTCCGGCTCGTCGAGCAGGAGGACGCCGGATCCGCCGAGGAGCAGCGCCTCCAGCACCAGCCGCTTCTGTTCGCCGCCGGACAGCGTGCGCACCTCGCGCCAGCGCGCTTTCTCGTACGGCAGGTTGAGCGCCGCCGTCGTGCACTTGTCCCACACGACTTCGGCTTCGTAGCCGCGAGAGTCGCCCCAGTCGCCGAGCGCCTGGGCGTACGCCATCTGGTTCGCCTCGTCGTCGCGTTCCATCAAGGCGAGTTCGGTCTCGTCGACGGCGCGGGCGGCGGCGCGAAGCGCTTCCGGCGACACCGAGACGAGCAGGTCCCGGACGGTCCGTTCGTCACGCACCGACCCGACGAACTGCGGCATCACCCCGAGGCCGCCGCTGATGGTCACCGAGCCCTCGCTGGGGGAGAGTTCCCCCGAGATCAGCCGCAGCAAGGTCGTCTTGCCCGCCCCGTTGGCGCCGACGAGCGCGCAGACGCTGCCCTCCCCGACCCGGAACGAGACATCGTCGAGGAGCAGCCGCCCGTCGGGCAGGTGGTACTCGACGTGCGCGACCTCCACGTGACCCATTTCGACAGACTGCCCGCGCCCTCGGGAATCACGCAACGCAATATCTCCGGTAGTGTCGGTGACGTGGAGCGAACCTACTTCGGCGTGCGGCTCAAGCTGATGCTTGCGCTGTTCCTGCCCGAGTTGTTCGTCGTGCTCCCGGTCGTCGGCGGGATCAACCCGCTGAGCCTGGCCACCGCGCTGACGGCGTCGGTGGCGGTCGCCAACCCGCTCGGGCTGGCCGCCGCCTTGACCGCGTCCCTCGCCGCCGTCCTGCTCGCGCTCGCGGCGCATTTCCGCCTCGAACCGGCGGCCGCCGCGATGCGGGTGCGCGCCATCAGCCTGCGCGAACGCGCGCAGCTGTTCTTGAGCCTGCGTGATCCCGACGCGCGTGGCCGTGTCCGGCCAAGGGCTCCGTCACAGGGCATCGCGACTGCCTGACCTTTCTCGTTCGAAGGTGAGGCAGTCACTCCTGCCCGCATACCTTCGACCGACGGAGTGACCTGGTCATGTTCGATGTCTTCCTGTACCCCGTTTCCGCGATTCTCTGGTTCTGGCACAAGGTCTTCGGTGCCGTGTCGAGCCCCGACTCGGGCGTCGCCTGGGTGCTGTCCATTGTGTTCCTCGTCTTCACACTGCGTCTCCTGCTGGTCAAACCCGCTCTCAGCGCGCTGCGCGCGGGCCGTCGCATGCAGGCGCTCGCTCCCCGGATGCGGGAGCTCAAGGAGAAGTACGGCAAAGATCGCCAGCGGATGGCGAAGGAGATGCAGAAACTGCACGCCGAAACGGGCGCGAATCCGCTGGGCGGCTGTCTTCCGTCGCTGATCCAGCTTCCGGTGTTCCTATCGCTGTACTGGGTCCTGCGCGACTTCACTCCGGGAGCCGCCTCGAACCACGTTTTCGACCACGCCGGTGTGCAGTCGTTCTTGAACGCTGACCTGTTCGGCGCGAAGCTCGGCAACTGGCTCTCGCAACCCGCGGCGGAACTGGCCGCGTTCGGCACGGACCACGTCCACATGATCGCCGTCGGGGTGCCCCTGATGCTGATCGCGAGCCTGGCCACGTTCTTCTCGATGCGTTCGGGACTCGCGCGGCAGACCGCGACCGCTCCGGAGGCGGCCGGGATCACCAAGCTGATGATGTACCTGGCGCCGGTCGGCATGCTGGTCTCGGGAGCGTTCTTCCCGGTGCCGATCGGGGTGCTGCTGTACTTCCTGGCCACCAACGTGTGGACGTTGGGCCAGCAGCATTTCCTCACCAAGGTCGTCGAGAAGGAGGACGCCGGTCGCTGACCGACCGGGACCGGTCCCGTCCGAAGGCCTTACGCTCTGCCGGATGAAGAGCCGGACGGCGATGCGCCTTCGAGTGACCGTGGCGCTCGCCGCCGGCTGCCTGCTCGCGGGCTGCGGCTCGAACCCGCCGGAACCCGCGCCCGCACCGCCGCCGCCGTCTCCGACCGGCCCGGATCCCGCGCTGGTCTCCTGGGCGAGCGGGTACTGCGGCGCGGTCAAGGACATGCGGTTGATCGTCTACACCATGGCGAAGGGGTACGACATCAAGACCGAGGCGGATCTGCCCAAGGCGGCGGACTCGCTGAAGAAGCTGGACACCGCGTTGACCGCGGCGATAGCAGGGCTGGAGAAGCTCCCGCAGGTCGCTCCGCCCGCTCAGGACGCCAACAAACTGGCCGCGGGCGAGCTGGCGTTCTACCGGAAGCTGCACGGGGACGTGACCGAGTTCCGTACCTTGCTGCCGCGAGGCGGCGTCGAATACGCCAAGTCCGCCCTCATGCTGAGCGGAGTCGATCTGGCTTCGCACGCACCCGAGATCAAGACCGGCGACGTTCCAGGCCTCGACAAGGCGATGAAGGCCGACAAGGCATGTGAACTTGTCGGCTAGATCACGCGAAACAGGGCGAAGAACTGTTCGGTACCGGCGTGTCGGGCAAAGCCCGATGGGGAATCATCGCGCTCGCCCGGGAACTGTTCCCGGGCGGGTGGGTGTTCCCGGCGCCGTCCGGCGCCGGGAACGCGTCCGCAGATGACGCCCGGTCAGTGACGCGGAGTCCTCGGCCAGCGCCGCGGGCGTCCCCTCGAACACGACCGTCCCACCGTCGGCACCCGCGCCCGGTCCGATGTCGATGACGTGGTCGGCGTGCGCGATCACCCGCTGGTCGTGTTCGATCAGGACGAGGGTCGCGCCGGCGTCGACGAGTTCGTCGCAAAGAGTGAGCAACCGGTCGACGTCGCTGCCGTGCAGTCCGGCCGTGGGTTCGTCGAGGACCAGACGCAGCTCGTCCGCGGGGCCGGCGTCGGCGAGGTGACGGGCGAGCAGCAGCCGTTGCCTTTCGCCACCGGACAAGGTGTCGAGACTTTGCCCGATCGTCAGGTAGCCGAGTCCGACCCGGTCCAGCCAGCGCAACCGTCGTCCGACGGCGGACGGCTCGCCGAACAGGGCGGCGGCGTCCGCCGGGTTCATCGCCAGGACGTCGGCGATGGTCCGGCCGTTCAGGCGCGCGGCGAGCGCCTCCGGGTTGAACCGGGTGCCGCCACAGGCGTCACAGCCTGTCTGGACGTCGTCGAGGAACGCCAGATCGGTGATGATGACGCCCTTTCCCTTGCAGACCGGGCAGGCGCCGCGGCCGTTGGCGCTGAACCACGACGGATGTTTCCCGGTGGCCTTTCCGAAGGTTTCGCGAATGGGCTCGGCGATGCCGAGCACCGTGGCAGGCGTGGACCGGATGCCACCGCGCAGCGGAGCCTGCTCGACGACGACGAAATCGGGATGCTGCCGCGGGAGTTCGCCGGTGATCAGGGTGCTCTTGCCGGAGCCCGCGACACCCGAAACGACGGTCAGGACGCCGAGCGGCACGTCGACGGTGACGTCACGGAGGTTGTGGCTGCGGGCGCCGGAGATCGTCACGGCGCCTCGCGCGACGCGGGTCCGCTCTCGGAAGCGAAGCGGGGCACCGAGGATCCGCCCGGTCTCGGTACCGGCCGTGACGAGTTCGCCGGGGCCGCCTTCGAACTGGACGCGTCCGCCGCCGTCACCGCCGGCCGGTCCGAGGTCGATGACGTGGTCGGCGGCCGCGATGACCGCCGGATGGTGTTCGACCACGAGGATCGTGTTGTGCGCGTCGCGAAGCCTGGCCAGCAGTTCGAGAAGGCGGTGCACGTCGTGCGGATGCAGGCCGGTGCTGGGCTCGTCGAACACGTAACAGACGTCGCTGAGCGCGCTGCCGAGATGGCGGACGATCTTGACGCGCTGCGCCTCGCCGCCGGACAGCGTCCTCGACTCCCTGGACAGGCTGAGGTAGCCGAGCCCCACGGAATCCAGCGCGTCGAGCCGTTCACGGATCGCTTGCGGCAGCGGCGCCACCGACGGATCGCGCACGGCCGCGACGACGTCACGCAGCTCGCCGACCGGCATGGCCGACCAGTCCGCGATGGACCGGCCGTCGATCAGGCTTCCGCGTGCTGCTTCGGAAAGGCGGGTTCCCGCGCACTCCGGGCAGACGCCGCGGGTGACGACTCCGGCGAGCCCTTCCTGTTCCTCGGCCGTGAGCCGCGACGGCGTCTTGCGCAGGTACGAATCCCGCAGGCGCGGGACGATGCCGTCGAAGCGGCCGTGCTTGGGGTATTCGGCGCCGGGTTGGTCGAGGGGGAGTGCTTCGGCGTGCAGCAAGGTTTCGACCTTCGCCGCAGGTAACCGTCCTAACGGGACATCGGGGTCGACGAGTCCGGAGTGGACGAGCCGTTTCCAGCGGTAGGTCCCGGGGGCGAACGTCGGGAACCGCACGGCGCCCTCGCGCAGGCTTCGTGAGCGGTCGAGCAGCCGGTCGAGGTCGATGTCGTCGACGACGCCGAGCCCTTCGCACTGCGGGCACATGCCAGCCGGATCGTTGAACGAGTAGGCGGGGGAGAACCCGGCGCCCGGCTTTCCGAGGCGGGAGAACAGCAGGCGCAGCAACGGCGCGATATCGCTCGCCGTGCCCACGGTGGACCGCGCGTTGCCGGTGAACCGCCGCTGATCGACGATCGTGGTGAAGACCAGCCCGTCGATCCGGTCGACATCGGCGGGCGGATGCTGGGGGAGCCGGTTCCGGACGAAGGCGGGATAGGTACCGGTGACCAGGCGCTCGGCTTCGGCCGCGATGGTGTCGAAGGCCAGCGACGATTTCCCGGATCCCGACACGCCGGTGAACACCGTGAGCCGGTGTTTCGGCACCCGCACCGAGATGTCGCGAAGGTTGTGCGTTCGCGCTCCTTCCACCGTGATCCACCGGCCTCGGTCAGTTTGAACTTTCGCCATGAATCGAGGCTACGATGAGTTGTGGCCGGATTATGGCCACAACTAGCGGGGAGGCGTTGTGACGGCACCACGGGAACGGATGCTGCGGCTGCTGTCGCTCCTGCAATCCGGCCGGGCGTGGCCCGCCGCCGAACTCGCGACGGCCATGGAAGTCCCGCCGCGCACCCTCCGCCGCGACATCGACCACCTTCGCGGCCTTGGCTATCCGGTGGAGAGCAGCCGCGGTCCGGGAGGCAACTACCGGCTGGTCGCGGGCACCGCGCTGCCGCCGCTCATGCTGGAACACGACGAGGCGATCGCCACCGTGCTCGGTCTGCGGCTCGCCGCGGCGGGCGGAACCGGCGTGGACCTGACCGCCGAATCGGCCGACCGCGCGGCCGCGAAACTCCGGCGCGTCCTGCCGGCGGCGCTGCGACGGCGGACGGACGAAATGCTCGCGGCGGTCGAGTTCGGGAGCGGTGAACAGCCGCGGGTCGCCCAGGACGTCCTGAACGTCCTGGCCGCGGCGATCGCGGCTCGCCGGTGCCTCGAGTTCGCGTACACGGGGAAGGACGGCCCGTCGTCACGGACGGTCGAGCCGATGCGTCTCGTGCAGCTCGGCAGGCGGTGGTACCTCTACGCCTGGGACCTCGACAGACGGGACTGGCGGAGTTTCCGGCTCGACCGGATCGCCACGCCGTTGATGACCCAGGTGGCGTTCGAGCCGCGCGCGCTCCCTGTCGACGACGTCGCGGCTCATCTCCAGGAACGCTTCCACAGCCCGAAATCCCTCCGGATCACGCTGACCCTGGAGGTCGGTGCCGAGGAGGCCGCGGCCCGGCTTCATCGGATCGACGGGAGTTTCGAGGCCCTCGCTGACGACAGGTGCCGCTATGTCGCGTACGTCGATTCCTTCGAGTGGCTGGCGGTCGTCCTGACGCTCACCGACATCGGGTTCACGGTGGAGGAACCGGCGGAATTCGGCGAGTACCTCGCGCGGACGGGGGAGCGGTTGCTGCGGGGAAGCGGACACGTGTGATTGGAGGGCGATCACGCGTGATTGGAGGGCGAACTCGCGTGAGCGCTCAGACGTCGCCGGGGTACGGCCACTGCTGGCCTCGCGTCCAGGAATCCAGCACCATCAAAGTCTTCGTGCCGGTCACTTGGTGATGTCGCCGGATCTCGTCGATGGTGCGCTGCAGGTGGCCCATGTCCCGCACCCGCAGCCAGACGAGCGCGTCGGGGTCGCCCGCGATGGTGAACACCGCCTGGGCCTCGGGCATCCGGGTGGTGGTGCGGACGATCTCGCCGACCTTGGTGGTCCCGGTGAACCGCAGTTCGGTGAACGCCTCGATGCCCCAGCCGAGTTTGGCGTGGTCGATCTGGACGGTGTAGCCGACGATGACGCCGTTCTCCTGCATGCGGTCGATCCGGCGCTTGACCGCCGCGGTGGACAGCGTGACGCGGGCCCCGATGTCGCCCAGGGTGCGCCGGGCGTCCTCCCGCAGGAGTTCGAGGATCTCGCGATCGGTCTCGTCGATGAGCTGGTCCGCCATGAGCCAGATGGTACGCAGACGCAACGGATATCGGCCAGAGGAGAAGATGGGCCGGATTTTTTGCGCGCCGGGGGTCAATAGACTGCCGCCTGTTGCGACGGCCCGCGCGGTCGGGTCTCCTGTCGTGACGTCGCACGGGGGTGCCGAAGGAGGCAGGTCTGGTGGAGCAGTTCACGTTGGAGGACCGGTATCTGCGGGAGGACGGCACCGTCTACCTCAGCGGCGTCCAGGCCCTGGTCCGGATGCTGTTCGACCGGGTGCGGCACGACCGCGCCGCCGGGGCGTCCCCCGCCGTGTTCGTCTCGGGCTACGAAGGGTCCCCGCTGGCCGGGTACGACCTCGAACTCGGCCGCCGCTCCGTCCTGCTCGAGAAGCACGACGTCGTGCACCGCCCCGGCCTGAACGAGGAGCTCGCCGCGACCGCGGTCATGGGCAGCCAGCTGACCGCGTCGGTCGGCTCGTCGCGTGGCGGGGTCACCGGGTTCTGGTACGGCAAGGCACCCGGCCTCGACCGGGCGACCGACGCCCTGCGGCACGCCAATCTCGCGGGTACCGACCCGGCGGGCGGCGCGGTGGCGCTCGTCGGCGACGATCCGAACGCCAAGTCCTCCTCGGTGCCGTGCGCCTCCGAGCTCGCGCTGGCCGACCTGGCCATGCCGGTGTTCTTCCCGTCCGACTCGCAGGACGTGCTGGACTTCGGGCTGCACGCCGTCGAGCTGTCCAGGGCGAGCGGGTTGTGGTCGTCGATGAAACTCGTGGCGAACGTGGCCGACGCCGCGAGCACCGCCCACGTCCGGCCACGGTGGACCGCGCCGGAGCTGGCGCTGCCCGCGTATCGGCACAAGCCCAGCTCCCGCCTGCTCGGGACCACGTTGATGGCGCTCGAACGCAGCCTGTACACCGAACGCGTGCCGCTGGCCGTCGAATACGTGCGCGCGAGCGGGATCAACCGGATCGTCCAGGAAGGCCCCGCGGACCGTGTCGGCATCGTCACCGCCGGAAAGTCCTATTTGGACTTGATGCAGGCACTGCGGCTGCTCGGCCTGGACGCCGAAGCGTTGTCCCGGCATGGGATCCGGATCCTCAAACTCGGCGTCATCCATCCGCTCGAACCGTCGATCATCCGCCGGTTCGCCGACGGCCTGAGCGAGATCGTCGTGGTGGAGGAGAAGCGCTCGTTCGTCGAGTCGGCGATCAAGGAGGTGCTGTACGGCACCGCCGGCGCGCCCGCCGTGTACGGCAAGACCGGCCCGGACGGCCGCACCCTGTGCACCGAACTCGGCGAACTCGACCCGGACGCCGTCGCGAGGGTGCTGGCCGCCCGGCTGAGCGAGCACCACGAGATCCCGTCGGTGACCGCGTGGCGGCAGCGCCGCCGCCGTGAGCGCATCTCGGTGCCGTTGCTGGCCAGGACGCCGTACTTCTGTTCCGGCTGCCCGCACAACTCCTCGACCAAGGTGCCCGAGGGCACGGTGGTGGGCGGCGGCATCGGCTGCCACGCCATGGCGCTGTTCATGGAGCCGGAACAGGTCGGGGACGTGGTCGGCCTGACCCAGATGGGTGGCGAGGGAGCGCAGTGGCTGGGGATGGAGCCGTTCGTCGACGCCTCGCATTTCGTGCAGAACATCGGCGACGGCACGTTCACCCATTCCGGCAGCCTCGCGGTGCGGGCGGCGGTGGCCGCGGGGGTGAACATCACCTACAAGATCCTGTACAACGCGACGGTCGCGATGACCGGCGGGCAGGACGCCGTCGGCGGGCTCTCGGTGGACCGGCTGGCGTCGTTGCTCCTGGTCGAAGGCGTCGCGAAGGTGGTCATCACCAGTGACGAGCCGAAGCGGCTTCGCGGCGTCCGTCTGCCGGACGGCGTCGAGGTCCGGCACCGCGATGAATTGCTGAGCACGCAAGAGGAATTGGCCCGCGTTCCCGGCGTGACGGTGCTCATCCACGACCAGGAATGCGCCGCCGAGAAGCGCCGCAAACGCCGTCGCGGCAAACTGGAGACCCCGGCCGCCAAGGTCGTGATCAACGAGCGGGTGTGTGAGGGCTGCGGCGACTGCGGCGAGAAGTCGAACTGCCTGTCCGTGCAGCCGGTCAGCACCGAGTTCGGCCGCAAGACCGCGATCCACCAGTCGTCGTGCAACGTGGACTACTCGTGCCTGGCGGGGGACTGCCCCTCGTTCATGACGGTGGTGCCCACCGGACGCAAACACCGGGCGCGGCTCGCAGAGCTCACAGCGGCCGAACTGCCCGAGCCCGAGACCGCTGGTCCCGACTTCACCGTGCGCATCACCGGGGTCGGCGGGACGGGCGTCGTGACCGTCGCGCAGATCCTCGCCACGGCCGCGGTGATCGAGGGCAAGCAGGTCCGGACACTGGACCAGACCGGGCTCGCGCAGAAGGGCGGCGCCGTCGTCTCGGATCTGAAGATCACCGCCGAGCCAACGCCGCAGGCCCCGAAACTCGCGGCGGGGGAATGCGATCTCTACCTGGCCTGTGACGTCCTCGTCGGCGCGGATCCGGCGCATCTGACGGTGGCGGACCCCGGCCGGACCACGGCCGTGGTCTCCACGACCGAGGTGCCGACCGGCCGGATGGTCGTCGACACCACGGTGTCCTTCCCCGACGCGGCGGCGGTGCGGGGCGCGATCTCCGACAGCACGGCGCGAACCGTGGCGCTCGACGCGCGGGCGCTGGCGGAAACCCTGTTCGACGACGACCAGTTCGCCAATATCCTCCAGCTCGGCGCGGCGCATCAGACCGGCGCCATCCCGCTGGACGCGGCCAGCCTGGAACGCGCGATCGAACTCAACGGGGTCGCCGTCGCGGGCAACCTCCAGGCGTTCCGTCGCGGCAGGCAGCTCGTCGCCGATCCGGACGGGCTGCACGCCGCGGTCGCTCCGCCGGCCGTCGCCGCGACCCCCGCCCCGTCGGCGGCCGCCCTGCGTGCCCGCGCGCTCGTGCACGCCGAGCCGGGTTCGGAGCTCGCGCGGCTGCTGGACATCCGCGTCCCCGAACTCGTTCAGTACCAGGACGTTCGCTACGCGCGGGAGTACGCCGAGTTCGTCGAGCGCGTCCGGATCCTGGAAGGGGATTCGACCGCCGTCACCGAAGCGGTGGCACGCAACCTGCACAAACTGATGGCGTACAAGGACGAGTACGAGGTCGCGCGGCTGTCGCTCGATCCCGCCGTGCTCGCCGGGATCGAGGCGGAGTTCGGCGTCGGGAGCCACTACGCCTACCGCCTGCATCCGCCCGTGCTCCGCGCGCTGGGGATGAAGCGGAAGATCGCGCTGGGCCCGAAGTTCCGCCCGGTGTTCGTCGCGCTGCGCGCCGCGCGGAAGCTGCGTGGCACGCGCTGGGACCCGTTTGGCAAGGCGCACGTCCGGAAGGTGGAACGGGAACTCGTCGGGCAGTACCGGGAGACGATCCTCGCCGCTTTCGGCACGGAGGACGCCGATCGCGGCAGGCTTCTGGCCTTGGCCGAGCTGCCCGATCTGGTTCGCGGCTACGAGGACGTCAAACTGGCGAACGTCGAGGCCTACCGCCGGGAGCAGGCCGCGCTCCTCGCCGATCTCGTGCGGACGGACCGGCTCGGCGCGAACACCTGACGGCGTCAGTTCACGTACTCCTGCAGCTGTTCCAGGACGGAGGCGGGTGCCGGCATCGCGGCGATCCACGCGGCCAGGGACGCGGCCGAGGCGCGGTACGCGGGGTCGTCGAGCACCGTGCGGACGGCGTCGCGGATGCCGGTCCGGGTAGGGGAGCCCGGATCGGTGAGTACGCCGGCGCCCGCGCCGTCGACCTGGGCGGCCATGTCGAACTGGTCGGTGGCCAGCGGGGAGACCACCAGCGGCACGCCGTGCGCGAGCGCGCCCAGCACGGTGCCCGCCCCCGCGTGACAGACGACCGCGTCGACATACGGCAATATTCGTTGCTGGGGAAGGAAGTTCTCGATACGCACCCCGTCGGGCTGAGCGCCGAATCGCGTCCGGTCACCGTCGCGGCCGATGGTCGCGACGACGTTGACCCGTTCGCCGTGCAGCGCGGAGATCATGGTCTCCAGTACACCCGGCCGGGTGTTGTGCGAGGTTCCCGCCGTGACGTAGACGGTCTTGTCGTACGGCAGCCCGTCGAGGACGTCCGGGCGGCTTCCCCCGGCCGGAAGGACCCCCTCCGGGCGCACCGGCGGGCGGATCGGGTGATCCCAGGTGATTCCCGGTGGCAGCAAGGGTTCCGGCCAGATGTCCAGATACGGGACGGTGTCGTGCGCGGGGAACCGGTCGAGGCCGAAGCGGTTGACGATCGGGTCGAGCGCCCGCCAGCCGCCCGCCATGATCGCGGCGGGTTTCGGCGGCCCGATCCCGTGCACCACATAGGGCAGACCGGCGATGGCCGCCGCAGCGGGTGCGGCGAATTCGGCGGCGCCCGCGATCACCAGATCCGGCCGCCGCTCCCGGATCGACGTCAGCATTTCGCCGACTCTCGAACCGGCCCCGGTCTCGGCCATCACGGTGACCACGTACGTCAGCTTCTCGTCCGGTGACATCTCGGCGAGTTCGGCGGGCGAGTACCTGCTCCAGGCCCGGCGGGCGGCCGCCTCGTCGCCCTGCCCGTCCACGCCGATCGTCGGCAAGCCGTGCACGCGCGAGTGCTCGACCGCGCTCTCCCCGGTCGCGAACACGACGTCGTGGCCCCGCTCCTGTGCCGCCAGGGCCAGCGGCAGCAAGGGGGCGATATGGCTGTAACCCGCTCCGGCGGAGAAGAACAGACGCATCGCCGAAGGATACCGCCTGACACGGCCGAACGTACGAATGCCGCCGTCCGATTGTATTTCCCGACGGCATTTTCCGGGGCGTCCGTGCTTATTGTGTCAAGAATGTGCCTGGTTTTCGGCGACAGGTGCGCGCGGCGGTCAAATTCGTTGTCCGTCAAGAGGTTCGGCCGTGCGACGGGCCCGGTCGGCTGTTCGTGTGAACGCGATCGAGGCGGAGCGATTCGTTAAGCGAGTGCATTAGTGTCGCTCCGGGGTCCGCATATCGCACACCACTGGATCGGGATTGGGGAGTCATCGTGACGAGGAATCGTGTGCCGGTCGGGCGAAGACGGATGTTCACGCTGGTGGCGGCGCTCGCCGTGGTCACCGGCGCGGTGACGGGGACCGCGCGGGCCACCACGACGGGGCCGGTGGATCTCGGCACGTTGCCCGGGGACGACGAGAGTACGGTCCTCGCGGTCAACGAGGCGGGGGAGATGGTGGGGCTGTCGCTCGTGGGGCCGACCCCGAAGCGCAGCCATCCGGTTCGCTGGGACGCCAACGGTCAGATCATGGCGCTGCCCACGCCGGGCGGCACCGAAGGGCAAGTGCGTGCCATCAACGAACTCGGCGTGTCCGCGGGTTACGTGCTGACCGCGACCACCGCCGTGCCCGCTCGCTGGGACGCCGCGGGCCAGGTGACCTTGCTGCAGCTTCCGCCCGGCTATCACAACGCCACCGCGTGGGCGATCAGCGACACCGACGTCGTCGTCGGGAACTGGCTGACGCCGGACAATCAGTTCCACGGGTTCCGCTGGGACCCGGACGGCGTGGCCACCGATCTGGGTGCGTTGCCCGGCGAGACCTGGAGCATGACCGAGGGCATCTCCGGTGACGGAACCATCATCGTCGGCAGCGCCGTCCGGTCCGCGGCGAACCAGGCCGCGCGGTGGGTGAACGGCGGGCCGATCACCGAGACGGCGCCACAGGGCGTGAGCAGCGGTGCGGGCCGGATCAACAAGGACGGCGTGGCCGCCGGATCCCTGCGCGAGACCAGCAGCGGGCCTCCGATCCCGGCGAAATGGGATCGGGACGGCGCGATTTACCCCATGGACTGGCCCAGCCCCCACTCGGTGTGGATCTACGGGATCGGCCCCACCGGTTACGTGGTCGGCTCCGGCTACCTCTACCCGCCTCGCCGATCGGCCCTGCTCTGGGACCTCGATGGCGACGTCATCGCGCTGCCCGACGACGGTCTCGGCGCCGACGCCGAAGCGGTCGACTCCCAGGGCACGGCGGTGGGCACTTTCCGGAGCCAGGCCACGGTCTGGTTCCGGGACGGGGAACGCAGGCAGCTCGGCACGCTGCCCGGCGGCACCCGTAGCCAGGGATACCGGATCACGGACAGCAGCCGGGTCGTCGGCACCGCCGCCAACTCGGCCGGAAAGTCGCACGCGGTGTACTGGACGCTCGGCTAGCGACACGTCGCGTTGGATTCTTGGCCGATACCTGTGACAGGGGAGGATCCCGGACGTCCAACGTCCGGAATCCTCCCCACTCGGCATGTCTGCGGCCAGGCTTGGGCGGCATGACCATGATCAACGGAGGATCGGGGACGTTGAGTGTCCCTGATCCTCCGTTGATCATGGTCCGGGGCCGGTGCACCTTGTCGGGAGGTCAGGCCAGGCCATTCCCCGAGCAGGTCTCCGGTGTCCCCGTCGTAGAGGCATGGGTGGCCGTACAGGGCAAGGAAATTGCCTGAGAGCGGAACGACGTCGCCGACCGGCTTGTCCAGTCGACGACGCCAGACGAAGGTCCGGGTGGTGGCTGACCACCGGGCCAGCATGGTGGGCGCGAGGCCGTCGGGGCCGTCCGGGTCATTTTCCTCCGTGGACGTGCTGATCACGATGTCTTCGACGATGAAGCCAGCCCTTGGGCTGCCAGACCCAGCCGGCACTGAGCAAGTACCTACCGCTCGTCGAGGCGGCCAAGCGCGGATGGAAGAAGTCGCTCGGAGCCGTCGGTGAGGCGCTCTCCGAACATCGTCGAGTCCGGTGACACGTGGTGGAGCGTTGCCCCGATCCAGACCAGCGCCTTCGAACCCGCGGCAGTGGTGACCTCGCGCCGAATTTTTCGCGCGGACTTCAGCCTGCCCCACTCCGGGCCGGAAGTCCGTCGAATATCGCTGGACGGCACGACGAGACTCGGTGGGTGGATTCCTCCCGAGCAAAGAGCACAACGCCTGATCTCGGTCCGATGCCGCGGCGGATCACCGTCGACGTGACGCAGGTGCGCCTGTTGGTCGACGCGCAGTTCCCGGAGTGGGCCGGTCTTCCGGTGCGTCCGGTGGCCGCGTCCGGTTGGGACAACAGGACTTTCCGGCTCGGCGAGGACATGGTGGTGCGGCTGCCGAGCGCCGCCGAGTACGCGTTGGCGGTGGACAAGGAACAGCGCTGGCTCCCGCTGCTCGCTCCCCGGCTGCCGCTGCCCGTTCCGGTCCCGCTGGCGAAGGGACGTCCTGGCGCGGGCTATCCCTTCGAGTGGTCCGTCTACCGATGGCTCGACGGCGAACCCGCGACTGCCGACCGTATCTCCGACCCGGTCCGGTTCGCTCTCGACCTGTCCGATTTCCTTGTTGCGTTGCAGAGCATCGATACCGTCGACGGCCCTCAGCCGGGCAAGCACAACTGGTTCCGGGGAGCCACCCTGCGCACCTACGACGCGCAGGTCGAGCGCGCGCTCACCAAGCTGGACGGCGACATCGACGCCGGAGCGGCCCGCGAGATCTGGAAGACCGCGCTCGACGCCACCTGGCACGGAGTGGATCGCTGGTTCCACGGTGACATGGCTCCGGGGAATCTCCTGATCGAGGGCGGAAGGCTGGCCGGCGTCATCGATTTCGGCACCTGTGGCGTCGGCGATCCGTCCTGCGACTTGGCGATCGCCTGGACGTTGCTGACCGCCGACGGCAGGGAGGCGTTCCGCGGACGGCTCGCGGTCGACGCTGGGACGTGGGCGCGCGGTCGCGGCTGGGCGCTCTGGAAGACGTTGGTCACCTGCGCCCGGACGAGGGGGCACGCCGACGAGGAAGCCGTGAACGCGCGCCGCGTCTTGGGCGAGATCCTCTCCGACCGGATGGGCTGACCCGGTCGCCGCCCTGTTGGCCAGTAACCATCCGCCCGGGGGTGACGGCGGGCGTTTTGGGGGCGTGGCTGACAGATTCGCGAACGGTGAATCGACCGCGTATGACAAAGACCGGGAATGGTCGCGCGGCCTCTGTGATTTTGCTTGCCTGTCGAGCCTCGCGGGTGTGTTAATTCCCTGTGGCATACCCGTAAATGTGCACACGCGCCCGCTGGGAAGAGCCCGTGAAAGCGGGCATTAATCGTTTGTCCGATGGTTGCGGCGGGTGTGGTCTATGTGTTGGAGAGGGACCTGTGAAACACAGAAGACGTAGTCGAAGACTGGCCGGGGGCATCGCCGTCGTGAGCACGGCGGCCTTGGTGGCACTGGGTCTCGCGATCGGCTCGGGCACCAGTTCGGCGGCTCCGGGTGAGCTCACGCAGAATTACTCGTGCCCGTTCCCGTTGATCGGTGATCAGAGCGTCTCGGTCACCATCAAGACCACTCAACCTTCGACGATCGAGACCGGGAAAATGACTCCCGCCATCGCGATCACCGCCGTGTCCAACGCGGGCAAAACGGCGACGGAAGGTTTGCGTCTCGTCGGTGCCGAGTCCATCAAGGGCACCGCGAAGGCGACCTCGACCGTGACGATGCCCGGCAGCCAGGGCGCGATGACGGTGAAGGTCGATTCCGACGTGCCGAAGCAGCCCATCCCGGCGGCGGGCAACGACCTCGTCGTGAACGCCACCGGCAGCGCGCCCGCGCTGAGGTTCGATCAGCCGGGCACCGCGACGCTCGCCGTGAACAACCTGCAGCTGGTGATGACCCCGCTCAAGGCCGACGGCACCGAAACCGGCCTCGGCACCTTCACTTCGGACTGCAAACTGGCGGCGGGGGCCGAGACCGTCCTGCAGACCTACACGGTGACCGGTTCGCCGGTCGCCCCGGAAGCCGTTGTCGGCACCGGGAACCACCCGCCGCTGCGGCAGGTCTACAGCTGCCCGTTCCCGTTGATCGGCAACCAGGACGTCACGGTCGACATCAACGCCACGCTGCCCGACTCGATCCCGGTGGGGCAGTTCACGCCCAAGATCGACATCACGGCCGTGTCCAACGCGGGCGCGACCGCGACCGAAGGGCTCCGGCTCGTCGGTGCCGAGACCATCAAGGGATCGGCGCTGGCCACTTCGCTGGTCTCCAGCCCGCAGGGGCATCTCGCGGTCGGCGTGCCGACCGCGGTTCCGCAGCAACCCATCCCGCCCAAGGGCAACGACCTGGTGATCAAGGCGACCGGTTCCGCGCCGTCGCTGCGGTTCGACAAGCCGGGGACGGCCACGCTGTCGGTGCACGACCTGGTGCTGACCATGACGCCGTTGACGGCCTCCGGCGCGGAAACCGGCCTCGGCACGTTCGTCGCGGATTGCACTCCCGCGAACGGCCAGGCCAACGTGCTGCACACCTTCACCGTCACCCCGGCCGCGGACACGACCGCGCCTTCGGCCCCCGGTGCCGTGACGGTCGGTGACGTCACCCAGAACAGCGTCGCGCTGTCCTGGGGCGCCGCCACCGACGACGTCGGCGTGACCGGGTACGACGTCTACCAGGGCGCGAATGTCGTCAAGTCCGTGACCGGTACGTCGGCCACGGTCGACGGGCTCACCCCGGACACGGAGTACGCCTTCACCGTCAAGGCGAAGGACGCGGCGGGCAACGTCTCGCCGGCCACCGCGGCCGCCACCGCTCGGACCGCGAAGGCCCCGGACACGCAGGCGCCGACGACGCCGGCCAACGTGCACTCGACCGGCACCACCCAAACCAGCGTGACGCTGGCCTGGGACGCTTCGAGCGACAACGTCGGCGTCACCGGCTACGACGTCTTGAAGGGCACCGAGGTCGTCAAGTCGGTCACGGAACTTCAGGCCACGATCGACGGTTTGACGGCGGACACCGAGTACAGCTTCACCGTCGTCGCGAAGGACGCGGCGGGTAACGCGTCGGCGGCGAGTGCCGCGGCCACGGCGCGGACGCAGGCGGCGCCCGACACGCAGGCTCCCGGTGCGCCGGGCAACCCGCGCTCGACCGGTACCTCGGCCTCCAGCGTCGGCCTGGCGTGGGACGCGTCGAGCGACAACGTCGGTGTCACCGGGTACGACGTCTACAACGGCGCCACCCTGGTGAAGTCGGTGACGGAAACCAGCGCCACCGTCGACGGTCTCGCGGCCGACACCGAATACAGCTTCACCGTGGTGGCCAAGGACGCGGCCGGGAACAAGTCGGAGCCCAGCGCGCCGGTGACCGCCCGGACCGCCACGGCCCCCGACACCGAAGCGCCCAGCGTTCCGGCCGGTCTCGCCACGACCGACGTGACCCAGTCCAGCGTCGCGCTGTCCTGGAACGCGTCGAGCGACAACGTCGGTGTCGTCGGCTACGACGTATTCAACGGTGCGACGCTGGTGAAGTCG
The DNA here is from genome assembly GCF_044765885.1 of Amycolatopsis sp. NPDC102389. NCBI lineage: Bacteria > Bacillati > Actinomycetota > Actinomycetes > Pseudonocardiales > Pseudonocardiaceae > Amycolatopsis > Amycolatopsis sp. NPDC102389. The sequence continues at coordinate 4,016 of NZ_JBIWKX010000092.1, read as the reverse complement.
GTGACGGGGACTTCGGCCACTGTGGACGGTCTCGCACCGGACACGGAGTATTCGTTCACTGTGGTGGCGAAGGATGCGGCGGGCAACGCGTCGGCGGCGAGTGCCGCGGCGACGGCGCGGACGCAGGCGGCGCCCGACACGCAGGCTCCCGGTGCGCCGGGCAACCCGCGCTCCACCGGGACCACGCAGTCCAGCGTGAGCCTCGAATGGAACGCGGCGACGGACAACGTCGGTGTCACCGGCTATGACGTCTTCAACGGCGCCACCTTGGTGAAGTCGGTGACGGGGACTTCGGCCACTGTGGACGGTCTCGCGCCGGACACGGAGTACTCGTTCACCGTGGTGGCGAAGGACGCCGCGGGCAACGCGTCGGTTCCCAGCGCCGCCATCACCGTCCGGACGCAGGGCGCGCCCGACACGCAGGCGCCCGGTGCGCCGGGCAACCCGCGGTCCACCGGGACCACGCAGACCAGCGTGAGCCTCGCGTGGGAAGCCGCGACGGACAACGTCGGCGTCACCGGATACGACGTCTACAACGGCAGCACCTTGGTGAAGTCGGTGACGGGAACCTCCGCGACGGTGGACGGCCTCACGGCCGACACGGAGTACACCTTCACCGTGGTCGCCAAGGACGCCGCGGGGAACAAGTCGGCGGCCAGTGCGCCGGTCACGGCGAAGACCCAGCCGAACACGTCCCCGATCGTCAAGTACAGCTACGACCTGACCGGCAAGACACAGCTGAAGAAGCTCACCGGCCCGATCGACCTGCGCGGTGGCATCAACGCCGCGATCAGCCTGTCGAACGGGACCTTCGACGCCGACCTCACGCTGAACCCGACGAGCGCGAACCTCACGCTCTGGGGCTTCGTCCCGGTCAACGCGAAGATCGAGTTCGTGTCGGCGGGCAAGACCACCGGCACGCTGGCGGGAGGGGTGCTGAAGTCGACCTCGGCGGTGACGGTCAAACTGCCGCGGATCAGCGTCTTCGGCTTCCCGGTCTCGGCGAGCGCGAAATGCCAGACGAAGACGCCTGCGCAGATCCCGCTCCAGTCGAAGGCCGGCTTCGACCCGCTCGCCGGTGGCAAGCTCAGCGGGTCCTACACCCTGCCGCCGCTGCAGGGCTGTGGGTTCCTCAACGACATCATCACCGGTGTCACCTCCGGCCCCGGCAACACGGTGGAGGTGAACCTCAAGCCGCGTCCGGTCGGCTGATCCCGCGGAATCCCCGATCCGGCCCCGTCGCCTCTCGCGGCGGGGCCGGATCGCTGCGCCGGTCGTTGAGACGACCGGACCACCGGTCTGAGTGGTCCGGTTACTCCGATCGGCCCTGCCGGGCGCGACGGTCAGGTAATAAGTTGCCGCTAACAACAAATCCTGCCGTCGATGAAGCCTGTGGGAAGGGACCCCTCATGAAGTCACCGAAGCGGCGTCGCGCGACAGTCGCGCTGTTGACCGCGGCAGCGCTCCTGGCGGCCACGCCGGTGAGCGCCGCGCCACTGGCGGACGCGCCTGGCGCACCGGGCACCGGATCGGCCTGGACGACCGGGGGCAAGGAAGGTTTCGGTACCGCCACCGGCGCGGCGTCGAAGGTGTGGTTCACCCTCGGCCAGGGCATCAGCCACGAGATCTACTACCCGACCGTGGACGTCGCCAACGTCCAGGACCTGCAGTACGTGGTGTCCGACGGCGCGAGTTTCACGCAGCTGGAACGCGATCACACCACCAAACAGCTGGTGCTCACCGATCCCCGTTCGCTGAGCTACCGGCAGATCAACACCGCCACCGACGGCCGCTACCGCATCACCAAGACCCACACCGCCGACCCGGCCCGGTCCACCGTGCTGATCCAGACCAGGTTCGAGGTGCTCAGCGGCGGCCCGCTGCAGTTGTACGCGCTGTACAACCCGTCCCTGAACAACAGCGGCATGGGGGACACCGGCGCCACCTCCGGCGGGCAGCTGGTCGCTTCGGACGGGCCGGTGTCCAGCGCTTTGGCCGCCTCCACCGGCTTCGTCAAGGCGACCAGCGGCTACAGCGGGACCGCGAGTGACGGTTACGTCGATCTGAGCGGAGACCACGTTCTCGGCGCGCAATACGACTCGGCCTCGACGCCGGGGAACGTGGTGCAGCTGGGGCAGATCCCCGTGGGGACCGACACCACCTTCACGCTCGCGGTCGGTTTCGGAGGTGATCGCGGCGCCGCGTCGGCGAACGCGTCAGCCTCGCTCGCGGGTGGTTTCGCGGCGGCGGACACCGCGTACCGGTCCGGCTGGAGCGGCTATCTCTCGTCGCTGGCCGCAGTGCCCCGGTCGGTCAGCGGTGCCGGCCTGACCACGCAGTACAACGTCGCGCTGATGACGCTGAAGGCCCACGAGGACAAGACTTATCCGGGTGCGAACGTCGCCTCGCTCACCAATCCGTGGGGTGAGGCGAAAGACGCGAACAGCACGGGGGACTGCGGCTACCACGCCGTCTGGGCTCGCGACCTCTACCAGGTCTCGACCGCGCAGATCGCGGCGGGCGACTCGGCGGCGGCCAACCGTTCGGCCGACTATCTGTTCACCGTCCAGCAGCGACCCGACGGTTCCTTCCCGCAGAACACCCGGCTCGACGGCACCAACTGCTGGACCAGCCTGCAGATGGACGAGGTCGCCTTCCCGATCGTGCTCGCGTGGCAGCTGAGCCGGTTCGACGCGGGGATGTGGGCGAAGGTGAAGAAGTCCGCGGACTTCCTGCTCGCACGCGGTCCCTCCACGCCGCAGGAACGCTGGGAGGAGAACGGCGGCTACTCGCCGTCCACCATCGCCGCGGAGATCGCCGGGCTGATCTGCGCCGCCGACATCGCCGAACGCAACGGGGACACCACGAGCGCCGCCCGCTATCGCCAGACCGCCGACCAATGGCAGGCGCAGGTCAGCGCCTGGACGTTCACCACGTCCGGCCCGCTCGGCGACGGCCGGTACTTCCACCGTATCGACGGAAACGGCAATCCCAACGACGGCCAGAACGTCTTCCTGCAGAACGGCGGCGGGAACCACGACGAGCGCGCCATCATCGACGCGGGCTTCCTCGATCTCGTGCGGCTGGGGGTGAAACCGGCCGCCGATCCGGATGTCGCCGCCTCACTGTCCGAGGTGGACTCCACGCTCAAGGTGGACACCCCGAACGGCCCGATGTGGTACCGATACAACCATGACGGCTACGGTGAGACCGCGTCCGGAGGTCCCTACACCGGTGCCGGCGTCGGACGGCTGTGGCCGCTGCTCACCGGTGAACGCGGAGAATACGAACTGGCCAACGGCCGCCCGGCGACGACGCACCTGTCCACCATGGCCGCCTCGGCGAACTCCGGTTTCCTGATCCCGGAACAGGTCTGGGACCGGCCCAGTGCCGGGGGCTTCACCTTCGGCGAAGGCACCGGTGCGGCGACACCGCTGGCCTGGTCGATGGCGCAGTTCGTCCGGCTGGCGCATTCGATCGACGCCGGTGCGCCCGTCGAGACGCCGTCGGTGGTCAAACAGCGGTACAGCGCGGCGTGCTCCGGCGTTTCGGCCGAGTTCACGGTGAACGCCACGACTTCGTGGGGCCAGAACATCTTCGTCGTCGGCGACCGCGCCGAACTCGGCGCGTGGAACCCGGCGAACGCCGTCCCGCTGTCGTCCGCCGCCTATCCTTTGTGGACAGCGAAGGTCTCTCTGCCGAAGGGGGCAGCCTTCCAGTACAAGTACATCCGCAAGGAGGGCGGCACCGTCACCTGGGAATCGGGTGCCAATCGCGTGGGTACCGCTTCGAGTGGCTGCACGTTGGCGCTGAACGACACCTGGCGGCCCTGACCTCGTACGGTTCCCTTGAGGGGTAAGGCAAAGGTGTCTTGTTCGTGGGTGGGCCGGTGGTGGGCTGAAGGCTCCCTTCACCGCGTCCGACCTGGATCCACCGGTGGGTTTTGTTGGTGATCTTGGTGGGGTTTGTTGATCTTGTTGGTGGGCGTGGGCGTGCTGGGGTGTGCTGGCTGGTCC
>NZ_JBIWKX010000091.1:0-23347 GCF_044765885.1 Amycolatopsis sp. NPDC102389 | reverse complement strand
AACAAGATCAACAAACCCCACCAAGATCACCAACAAAACCCACCGGTGGATCCAGGTTAGACGCGGCGAAGGGAGCCTTCATCCCACCATCGGCCTGCCCGAGAACAAGCCACGTTTGACCTTCGGCTCAAAATAACCGGAGGCAAGGCAAAGGTGGCGTGCTCGCTAACCACGAAGCGGGGCGACCGCGACAGCGCGGGCCGCGGCGGTGAAACTCGCCCACCCCACCAGTTCGATCAGCTCCCGGTCACCCAGCCCCGCCGCCGTCACCAAAGCGTCGTCGACCTGATAAGGCGCCTTCGCGACCACCAAGGCCAACCGGACCGCGGGATCGTCGAAGGCGTCCACCCACGATCGACTCAACCCGGGCGGCAGACCATCCCAAGTGGACAGTTCTCGCTCCACGACGTCCCGTACGACCGAAGGCACCGCCAAGGCGGCGAACGCCGACGCGGCTCGGGAGAACGCGTCCTCGACCACAGGATTGCCCGCGGCCCAGCCGAAATCCCGGGAGCCCGCCGGCAGGAGGTCCAACGACGCTCCCGGCGAAGCCCCCGTCACCGGTCGAAGGAACCGCCCCAAGACGGCCTTCGCCTTCGCTCGCGCCGAATCCGGCACGGACGACGGGAGCGGCGAAGGTCCGAGGAAGACGCTCACCATCCGGTTCAGGTAGTGGAACGTGAACGCGACCGCGGTCAGCTCCGCCCTGGCGCCGGGCGTCAAAGCCCCCGCGAGGGGATCCGCCACGGAACGCCCCTCGGCGATCGCCTCGGCCTCCGAGGAGCGCCCGAGCGAGTCCAGTGCCATCCCATGGACCTCGACACAGTAGGGACAAGAGTTCCCCCGCGACACCAGCGTCGCGACGATCTCCCGGTCCGCCCGGCTCGTTTCCCCCGCCGCCACCAGCGATTCCCGCAGCATCACCCAGCTCGCCGCGAGCACCGCCGGGGACGGCGAATGCAGCGCGACCGGCGGGGCCAGCATCCCGAAGTCGCGTTCCAGCCGACCGTAGACGTCGCGCACGAGCCCGGTCGCCCGGCCGTAGGGAACCGGCCGGACGTACCGGACTTCGCGCACCGCGCGCCGCAGCGCGAGTCTCACCAGCGCGGGTGCCATGGCTCAGCTCCCGGCCACCAGCGACAGCTTGCCGACCGCCCGCCGCCCGGTGATGGAGCCGTCCGGGGCCGGGGCGCCGTACGTGACCTCGACACCGCGTGCCTGCAACGCCCGCACGATGCCCGGCACCGAACGCTCAGCCAGCGCCGCGATCGTCATCGCCGGGTTCACCGTCAGCGCGCCCGGCACGGAAGCGCTGTCGGTCACGAAGATCCCGGGGTGGTCACGGAGTTCGTGGTTCGGATGCAGTGCCGAGGTCGCCGGGTCGTCACCGATCCGGCACGACGCCAGCGGGTGCACGGTGTACGCGCCGACGACGTCGTTGGTCCACGGCGCCACCTTCGCCAGGCCGTCCTTCTCGACGATCTCCTTGCACTCCGCGTCGGCCAGCGCCCAGCCGTGCCGGGTGTTCGGCGTCGGGTCGTACTTCAGCGGGCCGCGGCCGAGCATCTGCTGCGAGATGCGGTAGGCGTTGCCGGTGGGCGGCGGCGCGCCGAAGACGCCCTCGTTGTCGTCCTCGGTCATCAGGAAGATGGTCAGCCAGGAGGCCCACTTCTTGAGGATCTCCTTCTTCTGCACCCCGAACCAGCGCGGCTCGTCCCCATCCGGCACCTGCGCGAGGATGGTGCCGAGCCCGGGCGGGAAGTACAGCTGCTCCAGCGAATACCGCTCGTACTCCGGCAGCGAGCCGTCGAGCTTGTCCCAGTTCGCGACAGTCGGGCCCTTGCCGATGTGGTTGGCCTCGTAGACCTTCCCGTCCTCACGCGACAGTCCGAGCACCTCGCGGACCCGCTCCTCGTTGATGATCGCGGTGTTGAGCCGCTCCCCGTTGCCCGAGAAGTACCGGCCGACCGCGTGCGGCATGGTGCCCAGCGCCGCCTCCGAACGCTGCAGGATCACCGGGGTCGCGCCGGCACCCGCGGCGATGATGACGACCTTCGCGTCGATCGTCCCGCTGCCGGACTGCTGCCGGTAGTCCTCGTCGTCCACGACGGTGAAGTGCACGCGGTAGTCGCCGCCGTCGATCCGCTCGATCCGCTGGACCTCGTGCAGCGGCCGGATCTTCGCGCCGTGCGCGAGCGCCGCGGGCAGATAGTTGGTCAGCAGCGAGCGTTTCGCGTCGAACCGGCAACCCGCCATCATGAAGTTGCAGTTCACACAGCGGTCGTTGTCCACCGCGACCGGCGCGGGGTTGGCCGTCCGGCCGGAGTGGTCGCACAGCGCGGCCCACAGGCCGCCCGCGTACGAGACGTCGTTCCAGTCCTGTGTGGACACCGGAAGCGACTCCGAGACCCTGTCGTACCAAGGCTCCAGGGTGTCGCGCGTCAGCACCGAAGGCCACATGCGACGGCCGATGCTGCCATGCCGTTCGAACACGAACTTCGGCGCGCGCGGCATCGCGGCGAAGTACACCACGCTGCCGCCGCCGACACAGTTCCCGCCGAGCACGCTCATCCCGTCGCCGACGACGAAATCGAAGGCCCGGGTGTAGGACGAGCCGAGCAGGTAGTCGTGCTCGAACTCCTTCGTCTCCAGCCACGGTCCCCGTTCCAGCACGGTGACCTTCGCCCCGCCCGCGGCCAAGTGGTAGGCGGGGATGGAGCCGCCGAACCCGCTGCCGACGATGACGACGTCGGTCTTGTCGTAGGCGGTCATGCGGGGCTCCCGGAAGGCGTGGTGTCAGGGTGGACTCGGGCCAGCTCGCGGCGGTAGGAGAACTTCGGGAACCGCCACAGACCGTCTTCGTCCGGCGCGGTGTACCCCATCGCCAGCAGGCCGGGGTGGCCCTCGGCGATGGCTTCGGCCGTGTGCTTGTGCGCCGCGCTGTCGAAGGACATGTTGCAGAACAAGGCGAGGCTGACCCAGCCGTCCTTCTCCGGATGTCCCGGCGCGGTCAGTGACCGCACGAGCGCCGTCCTGTCCACGAAGGACAGTGCGACGAACGGCGGCAGCGACTCGTCCAGCGTGAGATCGTGCTCCTTGGCGTAGACCTTCGCGTGGTCGTTGAGGGACTGCGCCAGATAGGGCAGTCCGACGGTCACCCCGGTCGCCTCGGTGTGCAGCAGTTCGAGCGCGCCCGCGACGACCGCGCCCGGCCCCGGCGAAGCGCCGGCGATGGCGTGGTCGCCGGGGAATCGCTTCTCCCCCGGCACGATCGTGTCCGCGTAGGCCTCCAAAGTGGACACCTCGACCTGTTCGTCCGAATCCACGGAACCTACCTCCTGTTCCTGGTGTGCACGGTCATCGGCAGCCCGCCGCGCACCCGGAGCGAGAGCATCGCCTCGGGAACCACGTCGTAGCCCGGGAGCTTCCTGAGTTCGAGGTCCCGCAGGACCATCGTCAGCACGAAAACGGCCTCCATCACGCCGAGGCTGTTGCCGATGCAGAATCGCGGCCCGGCGCCGAACGGGATGTAGGCGTAGCGGGGCCGCCCGCTGGGCCGGTCCGGATCGAACCGGTCCGGGTCGAATTTCTCCGGTTCCGGCCAGAACGCCGGATGCCGGTGCAGCGTGAAGGGCACGACGACGACGTCGGACCCGGCGGGAATGTGATAGCCGCCGATCTCGTCGTCGGCCTGCGCCACCCTCGGCAGCAGCCACACCGGCGGGTACAGCCGCATGACCTCTTCGACGACCCTCGCCGTGTACGGCAACCGGTGCAGATCCTCGTGCGTCGGCAGCTGATCGCCCAGGACCGCATCGGCCTCGGCACGCAGTTTCGCCGCGATCTCCGGATGCTCGTCGAGCAGATGGAACGCCCAGCCCAGCGTGCTCGCCGTCGTCTCGTGCCCGGCCAGCAGCAGCGTGATCAGCTCGTCCCGCATCTGCTCGCGGGTCCCGTCGGTCGCGATGAGGCGCGAAAGCACGTCCTCGCCGTTCTCGACCGGGTTCGCCAGCCGCTGCGCGACGAGTTCGTCGGCGATGCGGCGGAGGTCGTCCCGCGATTCCCGGAACCGCACCTGTTTCTTCAGCGGAGCCCACTGCGGGACCATGCTCAAGGTCACCGCTTCGAACATCGCCTGGTCCTGCACGGCCTCGAACGAATGTCCCAGCGAGGTGAACCCGCCGAGATCCGCGTCGAGCAGCGTCTTGCCGAGCACGCCGAGGGTCAGCCCGGTCATCTCGTGCAGGATCTCGATCGGTCCTTCGGTGTCCCGCAAGCGTTTCACGAGTCCTTCGACCTCGTTCGCGACGACCGAGGCCTGCCGCGCGATCCGCTTGGGCTGGAACACCGGCTGGATGGTCCGGCGCTGCTTCCGCCAGACGTCGCCGTCGCTGGTGAGCAGCCCGTCGCCGAGCGCCCGCCTCGCCTCCTGAAGGCCGATTCCCTTGTGGTAGTTGGCCGCGTTGTCCGCGAGCACGTGTTTCGCCAGTTCGGGGTGGTTCACCAGGTACATCGTCTTCGGACCGATGGCGATCCGGACGACGTCCCCGTGTGCCTCCGCCGAGTCCGACATGAGCGCCAGCCGGTCGGTGAAAAGCTTCTTCAGCAGACCGAAGGTCGCTCTGCGCGGCGGCCCGGGGGGCGCGAGACGCGCCCCCCGGGTGGATTCCGCACCGGAGGTCATGCCGCCACGGCCCCGGTTTCCGTCTCCGGCTTCTCGGCCGGCTTGGGCAGGGACGTGATCTCGGCCGACTTCGCCTGCTCGGCCTCCCACTTCTCGGTGGCCTTCTTGGAGAAGTGCAGGCCCCACAGGAACATCCCGCGGATGAGGCAGACCAGCGCGGTGGCGAGGAACAGGCCGTAGGCCACGTGCACGATCATGAAGAACCCGTACGCCAGCGCCACCCCCGAACCGAACAGGATCTGCGACGCGGGCTTCGACGGGGTCGTGCCGGGGTCGGTGACCATGTAGTTCGTGTAGAGCACGAACGCCACGCCGGTCATCATCCCGAGCGCGCCGGGGATCGCGGTGTCGAACACCAGGCCACGGATGATCGCCTGCAGCGCGAAGGTGATCAGCCAGGCGCCGATCAGCCACATGCGCTGGGTCAGCATCGCGTTGAGCACGGTGCCCGACACCATGATGATGCCGACGATCAGCCAGCCGACCCACGAGTCGACCTGCTCGGTGAAGTGATACGGCGGCGCGATGCTCGCCCAGGGGAACACCAGCAGGATGATCGTGATGCCGAAGTTCGACGGGTTCATGTAGTGGCGGAGCCTGCCGCGCACCGGCGCCTGCAGGACCCATTTGGCGCCGACGGCGACCACGACGCCGAACATCATGACCAGCACCTGGTCGTTGACGTAGGTGAGCATGTTCAGCGCGAGACCGGTGATGTGCGCGGGGAAGAGGAACTCCACCAGGCCTTTGAAACCGTTGCCCCGGAAGCGGACCGGGCGGCCCTGTGCCCGCGCGCCGATGATCTCCAGCAGGATCTCGGTGGTGTACGCCGTCGCCAGCGCGATGAACGGATAGGTGTAGGGCTGCTCGAAACCGAGCACGGTGTAGCCGATGATGTTGAAGATGGTGATCGAGATCGCGAACCGGCGAAGGGCCGTGATCGTCTTGTTGCTCTTCGGTGCCGTGAGTGTCTGCTCAGCCATGACGGTCATTTCTCCTTCGCCTGAGCGCCGAGCTGGAACGTGTGGCTGCCCGGGGTCAGCTGGACTTCCTGCGTGCGGATCTGCCCGGTGAGGTCACGCCACTGCAGGTGGACCTTCACCGGCCCGGTGACCTTGCCGAGCCCGATCTGGATCTCGTGGCTGCGCTTGCCGGAGTGGCCGCTGCCGCCGTCGACGCGGTCCATGTACTTCTTGCCGTCGGGGGTGACGACGGTGACCTGCGCGCCGATCGCCGCGGTGCCCGCAGCCTGCAGCGGACCGTCGGCCGAAGCCTTGTCGTGCACCAGCTTCAGGTTCAGGTACGACCCGGAATCGGGGCTGACGTTGTGGTAGAAGATCGGCTGTTCCCACTGGCGGGCCACGGCGAAGTCGAGCTTGCCGTCACCGTCGGCGTCACCGGTGGCGATACCGCGGGTGGGCACCGGGACCGCGAGACCGAGGCGCGGGGCCAGGTCGGTGTAGCGGCCGTCCGGGCTCTTCGCCCAGAAGTGCAGGGTGTGGTCGCCACCGACGTCGTCACCGGCGACCATGTTCGGCCAGAAGTACGGGTGCTTCAGCAGTTCGTCGTTGGACGTCGCCAGTTCCTGCAGCTGCGGCCAGCGGTTGACGTCGCCCTTGACGAACCCGGTCGCCTGCGTGATCACCGATTCGCCGCTGTTGTTGTAGTCCGCGATCTTCACGTCCCAGCCCCAGCCGGACCACGCGGTGCCGGCCTGCGCGCTGCGGTCGACCCACGGCGCTTCGCCGCCCTGCAGACGGCCGCGCAGATCCGCGGTGTCCTTGGCGGTGTTCATGAACTGGAAGTGGCTTTCCTCGATACCCCAGGACGTCGTGATGTTGCTGACGTACAGGTCGTAGAGACCGTCGTGGTCGAGGTCGGCGAAGTCCACGCCCATGCCCTTGAAGGAGTCGTTGCCGATCACCTTCGACTTCGGCTCGTTGGGCCCGCGAATCCCCTTGACCTCGGCGAATTCGACGTGGCCGGGGCGGGACTTGTTGTACAGCAGGCGGTCGTGGCCGAAGTCGTTGCCGATGTAGAGCTCCGGCAGGTTGTCCCCGTCGACGTCGGTGGCGCTGGCCGCGAGCGACCAGCCGCCGCGGGCGTCGGCCGGGATGGCCTTGTCGTCGAGGGCGAACGTCGCGTTCGGCTTCGCGCCCTGGGTGGCGCCGGTGAACCGCAGGATGTACTTGCCGCCGCTGTTGTCGGCATGCGACATCGACTTGTTCATCTCGACCCCGCCGTCGACGCGGTCGTCCAGCACCGCGCTGTCGGGGAAGTAGTTGCCGATGAAGATGTCCTGGTGGCCGTCGCCGTCGAAGTCACCGACCGAGGCGGCGTTGGTGTTCCACAGTGGACCGGAGTATTCACCGTTCTTGGAGTTGTTGCCCGGCACCAGTTCCACCGGCTCGTAGGCCTTGGGCTCCAGCTTCGTGGCGCCCGGCTTCGAGAGGAACAGGATCGGCGTGCGGCCCCAGTAGTAGGCCAACAGGTCGACCCGGCCGTCCTCGTTGTAGTCCGCGGGAACGCAGCCCATGGGCGCGATGTACTTGCCCATCGGCAGCGGCGCCGCGTCGAGCGCGAACGGCGCGTAGCGGTCCCCGCCCTTGCCCGGTGTCGGGGTGATCACCAGCTGGTCGCTGCGCGGGTCCACGAAGCACAGGTCGTTCGCGAGCTTGTCTCCGTCGAGGTCGTTGACCGCGATCGCGGCGCCGACCGACGAGATCCAGGCGCGGATATGCTCGTACTCCTTGTTCACCGTCCGGATCGACTGGCTCTTCGCCGCTTCCGGCAAGGCGATCGTCAGCGGTTCGAACGCGTACTTCGAAGCCATGGTGTCGGCCTCGGCGGTCGAGACGGTGGGCAGCTGCGCCACCACGAACAGTCCCGCCATCAGCACCAGCGCCACGATGCCCGCAAGCTGCTTGCGGAGCCAGCCCAAGGTCGCGGTCATTTCCCTGCACCTCCAGAAGTGAGTACCTCGGCGGCGATGCGCTGTCGCCAGGTTTCGAAAGCCGGGAGTTCGCCGTCGACCACGATCGCGGGGCGCACCTCCTGGGTGATGGCCGCGGCCCGCTCGGCCGGCAGCCCGCAGATCGCCTGCGTGGCGACCTCGGTCTCGGGGATCAGCAGCCCGGCGCGGACGCGGGCTTCGGCGGCGAAAGCACTGCCCTGGGCGAGGTTCCCCCGGTGCTCACCGGCGAACTCGGCCAGCTTCCGCAGCTCGTCACCGGTGACACCGCACGCGTAGGTCGAGGCGAGCCCGATGCCGGCGTAGAGGTCTCCGTGCCGCCGTTCGGGGAAGCGCGCGACCGTGTCGGCGACCAGGTCGACGTCGGTACCGCAGATGAACCACAGCGCCCGCCCGATGCCCTGGTCGATCGCCCGCAGCGCGTAGCCGTCGTTTCCGGGCGGCCAGGAGAAGTCCGGGTCTTGGAACTGCCCGTCGACGTACTTCGCCGTCTTGAAGTAGGCCTGGTGGAAGCCGTAGCCGTCGAGTACCAGCCAGCGCAGCAGCGGGTCGAAGTCCTCGGCGGACGGCCAGCGGAACCGCGGCAGCCGCGCCATCGCCCAGCCGACGCCGACGTAGATGATGTAGTCGTGCTTCTCGCCGGGGCCGTCGAGGAACCGCTCGATGTGGCGACGGCCGCCGCCGGGCAGCCCGTCCAGCATTCCGTAACCCATTCCCGCGCCCTCGTAGGCGAAGCCGCGGTATTTCACCGGAATATCTTCGAGCCATTCTTCCGCCTGGCCGACGGAACGCGCTTCGACCGCGTGAGCGTAGCCGAGCAGGAATTTCTCACCGACGGTCTCCAGCAATTCTTGAGCGGCCGGGCTCTTCTTGTGGAAACCGCGCTTGTCCAGTGACGTCTCGGAGACGTCCGGCGTGATCATGCGACGTCTGATCGTGCGCCAACCATTGCCCAACGCACTCTCCCCCTAACGGGTGGATTCGAATTTGCTTAAAGGCTCACATGGGTGCCGATAACGCGGCTACCTCACGGTTGCGCCCGCGGTTCTCCCGGTTTGCGGAACCGGGAGAACGCGGGAATAACCTTCCTCAGGCCACCGCGCGGAGGTACTCGGGAGAGGGCATGGTCATCCGGTTACCGGCGGAGGTCGGGCCGCCGGCGAGGGTGATCGCCATCGGCGCGTCGGTCGGCCGCGGGGCGCGCATCGGCATCCGCAGGTGGACCCGGCCGTACCGGGTGATGTCGACGCGGCCGGGCAGCGTGCCCACGGAGAACGAGGAGGCCGCGGTCCCGGCGGCGTGCTCGGCCACCCCGATGACGGTCCACCGTCCCTCGGGGACGTTCTGGATCTCGATGTCCGCGGACAGGACGTTCGCCCTGCCACCGAAGGCGACCGGGCCGCACTGCGGGATCGACTCGGCGAACAGTCCGATGAGGACACTCGCCGGGCCCGCCCCGCGCGGGGTTTCGACCCGCACGCTGATCGTGCCGGTGCCGCTGCGCATCGTGGCGCTGCCCATTCCGGCGCTGTGCAACGCTTCCAGGGTCGGAAGACGCTGGAAATGGGGGGCCAGCGCGACGAGCAGCTCGCCGACCTCGGGGTCGCGATACTGGGTCGGGGTCATCCCGACCGCACGGGTGAAGCGGCTGGTGAACGTGCCGACGCTGCTGTAGCCGACGCTGCACACGATGTCCGACACCGTCAGCGATGTCGTCAGCAGCAGTCGTTTCGCTTCGAAGAGCCGGATCGCGGTGAGGTACCGGCCGGGGGTGACACCGGTCGCCTTGGTGAAGATCCGCGAGAAGTGGAACGGGCTGACGAAGACTTCCGATGCCAGGTCGCCCAAGGTGATCGGGTCGAAGTACCTCGCGTGCATCGATGAGATGGCCTGCAACACCGCAGGTTGCAAGGGGGACGCCGGCTCGGGGAGCCGACCGGGTTCGGTGACGCCTTTCTCGTTCGCCGCCATGGCGACTGTTCGTAGCTGCATCAGACCAACCTCGGATTCGCTGTCGCTTTTCCTCTGCTGACAGCAAACGCGGCGGCGATTTCAGCGTGCTCGACGAGCGATCGAGACCCAGGCCACTCAGACCGGGAGGTCGAGCACGCACTCGCCGACGCTGACCTCGGCGGGCCAGTCGAGCTTGAGCGCGCGGTCGACGCGGTCACCGGCGTCCACCGGGACGGCGTGCGCGGCCAGCCCCATGGCGCGGGCGACGAGGTACAGCGTCTGTTGCAGCGCACCGACGTGCGCCAGCGTGGTGGCGTACGCGCCACCACCGAGGACGGACGCCATCCGCGGCATCCGCGCGGTCACGGTGATCAGCGCCGAAGGCCGTTGGTGGTTACCACCGCCGATCATCGCCATGTCCAGCATCGCGTCGAGATCGGCCCCGTCGGCGTTGACCAGGACGAGCCGATGCTCCAGCGGGTCGTAGTGGTAGATCCCGCGATCCAGCCCCGAGCAGCGGTTGACCGAGACGTACAACTCGAGTTCGTACAGGCAGGCGACGCTGAAATACGGCCGCTGCGAAGCACTGTGGGCCGGCCCGTTCGGCAGGTGCGCGGGACCGATCGACCGGATCCGCGCGCCGCGGAACAGGAACTCGCCGATCTGCTCGGCGGTCAGCACGCCCTCGCTGAATTCGGGGCAGGTGTGGTCGTTCTCCAGCAACGCCGTCAGCGTCGGATCGGTCTCCGCGCGGTCGGTCAGATCCGGCCGGTACAGCGGATGCGCCGGCCCCTCGCCGGTCGCGGCCTTCACCACCGGCGGCCTCCCGAGGCCGGGCAGGTCCGCCGGGCCACCAGGCCGCCAGGTCCGGCTGGTGGTGTGGAACGACAGTTCGTCCGGGGACCACACGCCCAGTTCGGGATCGTCGTCCTCGGCGAACCGGCCGTGTTCCCCGGCGACCTGGACGACGCCCGCGGCGACCAGATAGGACACGATCGCGCCGACCACGGCGGCGTCGATCCCGGTCGTGGACACGATTTCCCCGACCGATTTCGCCGTCGCCAGTGTCGCCGCGACGTGCACCGCCCACGGCTGGGACAGCACGACCCGATAGCGCGCGGACGGCGACTCCAACGCCATCCCTTCGGCGTCGGAGCGCAGGGAACTGAAGCGGGACAACCGGATCGCGCGCGTGGGCGGGATCTCCACCGGCGTGAACACCGGCGCGAGCACGACCGGGATCACCGACAGCAGCGGTCCCCTGCCATCGGCCAGCCCGAGCGAGCGCACCACGGAACCGCCGAGTTCCTTCAGCGCCTGCCGCAGCGCGTCGGCGCCTTCGGCCGTCCAGCTCAGCTCGCCTTCGAGATCGGGCTCCCGTTCGACGGGCTCCCACGAAGACGTCACGTTCGCCAGTGAGACCGGCCCCAAGGCCATACGCCGCAACGATTCCAGCACCAGCGGTTCCGGGCGGTCGAACTCGTACTCGCCCCAGCGGGTGACGACCACCAGCGAGCCGTCCTCACCGATCTCGACAAGGCTGTCGTCGGTGAGCGACCACAAGGGGATCGTTTCGGCCACTCCGCCGGGGGGATCTGTCGTCAACGGTTGCTCCAGCTTGATCTACAAGAACATGGGGAAGGGGTTCAGCCGGTCATAAGGAGTCGGCTCGGCGAGCCTTCCCAGCCGCACCGGTACGTCGAACAGCCGCCCGGGGGCGAACCGGCTCCAGAACGGGCGCAGCCCCGGAACCACCACGCGGACCACCGGGAGGTCGATGTCGGGTCTGGTCTGGTCCAGCACGAGTGTCTCCATTCCCAGCGCGGAAAGCTTGCGCACCAAGGACTCCACGTCGTCACGGACATCGGCCCGCCGGACGAACTTGAAATCCGCCGCGCGTTTCGCCGACCGCCCCGGCGCCGGCAGCAGATACGGCTGGTTCCCGACGGTCGCGTACCGGAGCCACTGCGACGCGTCGGGATCGTCGAGTTCGACGTCGTTCGCGAGCACCGCCGGGATCATCTGGTTGAGCTCGCTGACCGCCCTCCGCAACGCCGTCCTGGGGTCCAGGTGGGCGCCGAAGCCCATCATGACGTTCTCGCGCGGCCCGGCGATACTCCTGGACAGCGCGACCATCACCGGCACACCGAGGTCCGCGGTCAGGTCGAGCACCCACAGTTCCCGGCCCGCCCGCGCGTACTGGCCGACCATCTCCTCTGCCCACGGGTCGTCGAACGAGGCGATGTCGACGCCGGGCACGGGAAGCCGGTTGTACCACCACATCGCGACGGCGTCGCGTTCGACGAGTTCGAGCAGGCCCTGCAGGACCGCGTCCTCGATGCTGCTTCCGGCCGCGCAGCCGTTGGAGTCCGCGCGCATCCCGGTGAGCCCGCACTCCGGCGGCACCCCGTAGTAGAGGTACGCCGTCGGCATCAGCTTCCGCCGCTGCTGCGAGAGCGACCAAAGCGGTGTCCAGTCGATGGCGGCCTCGGTGTCGAACCGGTCGGGGACGTGCTGGAAGTTCGCGTGCTTGGCGTTCCACTCGACACGCGTGTCGTACTGGCGCTCGTCGAAGAGCATGCACGAGTTCGGGTGGACGGCGTCGTCGCCGAGCGCGCGGAAGGTGTCGCGGATCCGCAGTTCGTCACCCTGGTAGTTCGCCGAGAACCGTTCGATCGCCTCGCACAGCGCGCCGACCTCGGCGTCGAGCGGGCTCGCGCCCTTCCCGCCGTTGTCCCCGCGCAGCCCGGCCTGCAGCCCCGCCTCGCCGCGCACGCGGCGCGCGACGTTCAGCCCGGAGCGGTACGCGTTCACGAACGCCGGTGACCTCGGGTCGCGGGCGATCTCCTTGACGATGCCGGTGACCGGGCTGACCAGGTGGCCGTAGCGGTCGAGCACCTCGACCGGGGTGAGCGTCCGGTGCCCGCCACCGCCCGACGTCGCCTTCTTGGCCTCCCGCAGCACGATCGGCTCGGCCGTCCGCGCGGAAACGATCCCTTCGTCGCCGCATTCGGGGCATTGCGGACGGCGCCGCAGTTCGTGCAGCCGCCCCTGCAGGTCGAGGGTGTCCAGGATCCACACGGCCTGCTGCCCCGGATAGCGGTGTCCCGCCAGCCATTTGGACGCTTCGAGGGAGATCAGGTGCGACGCGGCCGCGGTCAGCGGCGGCACGGCCGGCATCGGGAACGCCGCGGGACCGTCGTGCCCCAGTACCTCCTGCACACAGGCCTCGGCGTGCCGGTGCCCCCACAACCGGTTCGTCAGGCAGTGCCAGCAGCCGGACCGGCCGGGCTGCATGATCGGACCGATCCACACCTGCGAACCCGAAGGACGGGCCATCAGCCAGGGCCGCCCGGTCCGCCGGTGCTCGGCGTCGATCTCGGCCAGCCTCGGGTCGAGATAGTCGTCGCACAGCACGATGGCCAGCTCGGAAGCCGTCTCGACCACTTCGATACCGCTCGCGGCCAGCGCGTTCGCCACCTGCGAGGTGTCGACGCCGCGCCCGATCGCGGTCAGGCTCGCCGTCGCCGGCTTCTGACGGCAGGCCACCGCGGACGCGTCGAGACCGCACGCGTCCCAGTACGCGAGCGCGCGCTCGTCCCCGCTGAACTCGTCCGGGACGCGGACGGTGACCAGACCGGCCTCGACCAGCCGGGCCACCACGCCGGTGACCTGCTCGGCGTTCATCCCCTCCGGGCACGCGGACAGGAGCCCGTCGAGGTCACGCGTGCCGTCGAGCAGCGCCGCCACCGAAGCGACCTGCGCGCCCCGGATCGCGATGACCCCCTGTTCGGAGAACAGGTAGGCGCCGTTGCCCTCGCTGATCTCCGCTCGCAGATGCCGCTTGAATCCCAGTCCGCCGATCGAGGTGGGCGTGGACGATGCCTCGCGCATGATGACCCCCAGTAGGTCGGTTCGATTCTCGAATCCTGCTGTGTGGAGCCCCGACCGGCCAGTGTTCGCTTCACACGTCGGATGTGAAAAACCCATGTTCTTCCGGGAGACACGCATGCGGGGCCTGGTGGACGGCTCACTGGCCCCGCGACCGGCCGCTCTGTCACTGTCGAAGAGCTGGGAATCAGGTCACGACGCGTATCGAGCTGGAGGGCGCTTGCGATGTACACCGGATCACGAGTAGCGGACAAGCACCACGGCTCGGCACCCAACCCGATTCCGGCTCCGCCCGCAAGCCCCGTCCGTTTCAGCCTCCTCGGCCCACTCGAACTCGTGCGGGACGGGATCGACTACGCGCCGACGACGCCGAAGCTGTTGCAGGTGCTCGCCATGCTGGTCATGAGCCCGGGGAAGATCGTGCACATCGACACGATCGTGCAGGAACTGTGGGCCAACGACCCGCCGCGCAGCGTCCGCACCACCATGCACACCTACGTCTACCAGCTGCGCAAGTGCATCGACGAGAACGAGCTCGCCCCGTACGGCGAGACCATGCTGGCGACGAAACCGCCCGGTTACGTGTTCCGGATCGCCCCGGAGCAGGTGGACGTCTTCGAGTTCCAGGCGCTGCAGCACAAGGGCCGCGAGCTGCAACTGCGCGGCGAGCACACCGAAGCGGCCAAGGCCTTCCGGTCCGCGCTCGACCTGTGGTCCGGGCCGCCGCTCGCGAACGTCCACTGTGGACCGGTGCTGTCGGCGTACGCGGTCGACCTCGTCGAACAGCGGCGCAGCACCCTGCACCTGCGGATCGAGGCGGACATCGCGGCCGGGATGCGGCACGAGCTGATCGGCGAGCTGCGTTCCCTCGTCACCGCGAACCCGCTCGACGAGGCCCTGCACGGGCAGCTGATCCGCGTGCTCGGCCGCAGCGGGCGGCGCTCCGACGCCCTCGCCACGTACCGTCAGGTGCGAACGAGGCTCAACAACGAACTGGGCGTGGAACCCTGTGACGAACTGCAGGTCCTGCACCACGATCTGCTGTCCGAAGGTGAACCCGCGTGAACCCCGCTCCCGCCACGGAAACGAAAGTGAGGATCGACGGATGAGCAGTCGTACCTATGGACAGTTCTGCGGGCTGGCCCGCGCGCTGGAGATCATCGGCGAGCGCTGGTCGCTGCTGATCGTCCGTGACCTCGTCCTCGGCCCGAAGCGGTTCACCGAACTGCAGGCGGGCCTGCCCAAGATCCCGGCGAGCACGCTGTCCGCGCGGCTCAACGAACTCGAGCAGTCCGGTGTGCTCCGCCGCCGCCTGCTCCCCCAGCTCGACGCCGCGGTGGTCTACGAGCTCACCGAATACGGCAGCGAACTCGACCAGATCGTGCTGGACCTCGGGCTTTGGGGCGCGCGCTCGCTCGGGCAGCCCGGTGCCGAGGACGTCTTCACCCTGGATTCGGCGATCCTCTCGCTGTACACGACCTTCCGGAGTGAAAAGGCCAAGGGCGTCCAGGTCACCTACGAACTGCGCTATCCGGGTGAGATGGTCCTGCACGCGATCGTCGAGGACGGCGCGCTCAAGGTCGCGGAGGGAGCGCACCCCGGCGCGGACGCGGTCATCGAACCGCTCGGCCCGTTCATCAAGGATCTGCTGAGCGGCGATCTCTCCGCCGCCGACGCGACCCGCACCGGAAAGATCCGCATCGAGGGCGCCTTCGAGCATTTGGAGCTGTTCACGGAATTGTTCCACATTCCCGCCGCTCCGAAAATGTCCGACGGAATCGTCGTCCGCTGATCCATCCGGCGTAACACCGCCGTCCGGATCAGCAATCCGGAGTAACGGAAACCTTCGAAACGCGGGATATCGTCGACATCCGTCACCGGTCGGTCTTTCGCCCTAGGAGCTCTTTCATGGCCGCACTCGATTCGCGTCGCCCTGGTCTGCTCGCCTCGCTCAACGGGAAATACCACCGCGCGGCGCTCCTCACCTTCGCGGTGGTCGTGGTGGCCCACTGGGCGGAACACCTCGTGCAGGCGTTCCAGATCTACGCCCTCGGCTGGAAGACCTCGGACGCCCGCGGTGTGCTCGGCATTCCCTTCCCGAAATTGATCAGCTCCGAATGGCTGCACTACGGCTACGCCATCGTCATGCTGATCTTCCTGTTCGCCCTGCGCAAGGGTTTCGCCGGCCGCTCGCGGCAGTGGTGGAACCTGGCGCTCGGCCTGCAGTTCTGGCACCACATCGAACATCTGCTCCTGCTGGTCCAGGCGCAGAGCGGCTGGCGGCTCGGCGGCGGCACCGCGCCGAGCAGCATCATCCAGCTGTTCATCCCGCGCGTGGAACTGCACCTGTTCTACAACACGATCGTCACCATCCCGATGATCATCGCGATGATCGTGCACCGGAAGGCCGCCGCCGCCGAGCGGGAGCTGACCGGCTGCACGTGCTCGCCCGTCAGCCGGCGTGAGCTGGCGACAGCGGCATCGTGACCGGGAGGCTCTTCGCGCTCCTGGCCCTCGTGGCGGCGTGGTTCGGGGTCGCGGTGCTCGCCGCGGCCCCGGCTTCGGCCCACGTCGAACTCCTCTCCTCGAACCCCGCCGACGGCGCCCGGCTCACCTCGGCGCCCGCGCAGGTCTCGATCACCCTGTCGGAGAACATCGGCATCCAGCCGAACTCGATCAAGGTCGTCGACCAACAGGGCGTCGACGTGGTGTCCGGTCCGGTGTTCCAGCCGGGCGAGGTCGCCGAAGAGGTCGCCGTCGAACTGGAGCCCGGCCTTCCCGACGGCAGCTATCTCGTCGAGTACGCCTTCGTCTCGGTCGATTCACATCCGGTGCGCGGCACGATCGCCTTCGTGATCGGCACCGGCCCCCTGATCACCTCGGCGGGCGCGGTGTCCGCCTCCACCGGGACCGACCCGGTGACCGACGCGCTGTTCACGACCTTCCGCTGGGGTTCCTTCGGCGGTGTCGCGCTGCTCGGCGGACTGGTGTTCGTGCTGGTCTGCCGTCCGGGCGGCCGGACCGACCCGGCGGCGCGGAAGCTGATCACCGCGGGCCTGTGGCTCTCGGGCGTCACGGCCGTGGCCGGGTTCCTGCTGCAAGGCCCGTACGTCGCGGGCCGTGGGGCGGGCGCGATCTTCGATCCGGCCCTGATCGAGGCGACCCTGCGCGTGGCGTACGGGAAGCTCCTGCTCCTGCGCCTGGCCGCGATCGTCGCGCTCGCCGTGATCGCGCGGCGGCTGCTGGCGGGCGATCTGCCGGACCGGCTGCGCTCGCGTCACGAGAACCTCGGCATCGCGGCCGGGTTCATCGTGATGCTGAGCTTCTCCGCGACCGGGCACGCGGTGGCCGACAAGATCATGTTCCTCTCGGTCGGCGCGGACCTCGCGCATTTCGGCGCGATGGCCGTCTGGGTCGGCGGGCTGATCCAGCTGGCCGTGCTCCTGCGCGGCCGGTACTCGGCGGCCGAGGCCGAGCCGGCGCTGGCGCGGTTCCATCCGATCGCCACCTGGTCGATCGTGATCATGGTGGTCAGCGGGGCGTATCTGGGCTTCCGGCTCGTCCCTTCGGTGGAGGCGCTCTGGACGTCGGCCTACGGCATCGTCTTCGTGCTGAAGCTGACCGGGTTCGCCGCGTTGCTGCTGGTGGCGAACCTGAGCCGTGCCGCGGTGCGCCGCGGGGTCTCCGGCCGCGGCGGTACCGGCGTGGTGACCGCCGACCTGCGGAAACTGCGGGTCAGCGTCGGGGCCGAGGTGCTGATCGTGGCCGTGGTGCTCGCGCTGGCCGCCGCGTTGTCGTCGATGTCCCCGACCGGCTGATCACCGCTCGATCTCCTCGGCCGGCGGGGTGAACGGTCCCCAGGTGAAGGCCCGGAGCCACGGCTCGGGATCACCCAGCCAGTCCATGGCGGCGATCTGGGCCGGGCTCCGGCGCCCGGCGAGCGCCCGGTACAGGTCCACGGGCGCACCAGAGAGCACCGCGGCGACCGGTTCGGTGCCCGCGATCCAGGTCGCGCCTTCGGTCTCGATCCGCATTCCCGGCAGTCCGTGCCTGCCCAGCGAGGAACCGAGCCCGCTGACGAGCACTTCGAATCCCCGCAGCCAGGCCGCGTGCGCTTCGGGCGGCGGAGCGCCGAGCGCGTACCGGAGATCGAGTTCGTGGGTGAAGGCGTCCATCACCATGATGTCGCCACGGCTCTTCCCGTCGCCGTCGGCGGCGAGGAGGGTGTCGGCCTCGGGGCCGCGTTCGGTCCAGAGCTTCAGCAATTCGACGACGGACGCCGTCTCCGGAATCGGGCAGGCCTCGCCACCGAACCGGGTGATCACCCGGTCGCAGATCTCGGTCAGATGCGCGATCAGCTCCCGGACGGTCCACTGTGGACAGGCCGGGACGACGCGCCCGTCCGCCCCCGCGTGATCACCGAGCAAGATCACGATGTTCTCTCTGACCTGCCGATATCCTTCGGCCGCTGTCGCCGTATTCCAGCCAGGGACCCGAATTCGGCTACTCGTCACGCGGCCACCTCCAGTAGGAGTAAGCGATGGTCGTCCATTCTCCCATCGCGGGGAAGCTTCACCCTTCTTCCCGCTTGCGGTGGACCGTTCACCGCAAAGACCACCCACCCGTGGCGCGTGTCGTCGCGGCTTCAGGCACACTGGTCAGTGAAAGCCCCGTGTGGCAAAGAAAAGCGCCCAACGGTGACACATCGACCACTGTGGAGGTGACCAATGGAGATGCCCGGCTTCGATCTGGCGTGGCGTGGTTTCAATCGCGCGCAGGTCCGGGAATTCGTCCGCGAGGTGGAAGCCGAACTACGACGAGTGGAAGCCGAACGCGACGAAGCGATCCGCCGCGGGGAAGCTCTCGCCGACAAGCTCACCGCCGCACAAGAGGAAAATCGCGAACTGAAAGCGAGCGTCGACCGGATCAGCCGCGTGCCGATCGCCCCGGACGCGTTGCAGGAGCGATCGCGCCGGATGCTCGAACTCACCCGCGAGGAAGCCGACGACATCACCGCCCGGGCCGCCGAAGAAGCCGCCAAGGCCGAAGCGGAACGAAAGCGGGTCGCCGAAGACTTCGAGCGCGCCATGACACTGCGCCGCGCGGAGGCGATGCGCGCGCTCGCAGCGCGGGACGAGGCCGCGCAGGCGAAGGCGCGGAAACTGCTCGACGACGCCGCCGAAGAGGGCGAGCGCCTGGTCACCGAGGCGCGGCAGAAGGCCGATGTGGCCCTCCGCCTGCGCGACGACGTGCTGAAACAACTGGTCGGCTGCCGCGAACTGCTCACCGAAGCCGGCGTGGTGCTGGCCGTGCCCGACTCACCGAAGCCGGAAGTGCCCGTTCAGCGCCGGAGCAGGCCCGAAGCCCGCACCGGCACCGAAGCGGCCGCCACCTAGGCGGGGTCACCCGAAGAAAACACCACCGGGCGGATCTCCATCGCGTTGACATGCGCGTCCGGGATCTGGCCCGCGATCTCGATCGCCCGCTCCTTGCTGTCGCATTCGACCAGGTAGAAGCCGGCCAGGTACTCCTTCGACTCCGCGAACGGGCCGTCGGTGACCACCGGGACGCCGTCACGCACCCGGACCACCGTGCTCTCCTTCGGCTCCCCCAGCGCCTGCGTCCCCAGCAGTTCGCCGCTCTCGGTGAGCTTCTTCATGAAAGGGTCGATGCGGGCGACCACCTCGTTGCGTTCCTCCTCGGGGAGGGCGTCCCAGGCGGTGGGGTTCATCGTGATCATGATCATGTACTTCATCGGTGTTCCTCCTGGTCATCCGGCCGGTGCCCGGCCACTCACGCAGGAGTCGGAGCCGCCGGAACGTCCTCGACATCCTGGCACCCGCGAATTTCGGGCGCCCCGGGCATATACGCTGGGTGGGTATAGTGGTCCCCACAGGCGGACGACGAGAGAACGGGTGCGGAATGACGGGCTACGGCAACGAGCGGGAGGCCTACCTCAAGCGCTTGCGCCGGATCGAGGGGCAGATCCGCGGTTTGCAGCGGATGGTGGAAGAGGACAAGTACTGCATCGACATCCTGACCCAGGTGTCCGCGGCCACGAAGGCGCTGCAGTCGTTCTCCCTCGAACTGCTGGACGAGCACCTCGCCACCTGCGTGGTCCACGCCGCCGCCGCGGGCGGTGAAGAGGCCGACCTCAAGGTCCGGGAGGCGTCCGACGCCATCGCCCGGCTGGTCCGGTCCTGATCAAGCGCTGCCGCGGAACCGTCGCAACCGCAGGCTGTTGGTGACGACGAAGACCGAGGAGAACGCCATCGCGGCCCCGGCGATCATGGGGTTGAGCAGGCCGAGCGCGGCCAGTGGCAGGGCGGCGACGTTGTAGGCGAACGCCCAGAACAGGTTGCCCTTGATCGTGCCCAGCGTGCGGCGCGAAAGCCGGATGGCGTCCACGGCCGCGCGCAGGTCGCCGCGCACCAGGGTCAGGTCACCGGCCTCGATCGCGGCGTCCGTCCCGGTCCCCATCGAGAGGCCGAGGTCGGCCTGCGCGAGAGCGGCCGCGTCGTTGACGCCGTCGCCGACCATGGCGACCACGCGGCCTTCGGCTTGCAGCCGCTTGACGACGTCGACCTTGTCGGCGGGCAGCACCTCCGCGACGACCTCGTCGATCCCCACTTCGGCGGCGACGGCGTGCGCCGAACCGGTGTTGTCGCCGGTCAGCAGGACAGGCCGGAGCCCGAGCGCTTTCAGTTCCGCCACGGCCTCGGCCGAAGTCGGCTTGACCGTGTCGGCGACGACGACCACACCGCGCGCCTCGCCGTCCCAAGCGACGACGACCGCGGTGGCGCCACGATCCTCGGCGGCCGTCTTGACCTGGTCGAACTCGTCGCCGACGGCGATGCCGTGCCGGTCGAGGAGAGCGGCGCGGCCCGCCAGGACGGTCTTGCCCTCGACCTCACCGGAGACGCCCAAGCCCTCGACGTTGCGGAACCCGCCGACCGGCGGCAGCCCACCCAACCGCTCTTCGGCAGCCTCGACGATCGCGCGGGCGATCGGATGCTCGGAAGCGTGCTCGACCGCCGCGGCCAGCCGCAGGACCTCGGTCTCGTCGTCACCGAACAGGTCGGTGAGGCTCATCTTCCCCGCGGTCACCGTGCCGGTCTTGTCCAGGACGACGGTGTCGACCGCGCGAGTGGACTCGAGCACCTCGGGCCCCTTGATGAGGATCCCCAGCTGCGCGCCGCGACCGGTGCCGACCAGCAACGCCGTCGGCGTGGCCAGCCCGAGCGCGCACGGGCAGGCGATGATCAGGACCGCGACGGCGGCGGTGAAGGCGGCGTCCGCCCCGCTGCCCGCGCCGAGCCAGAAGCCGAGCGTGCCGACCGCGAGGGCGATCACCACCGGGACGAACACGGCCGACACGCGGTCGGCGAGCCGCTGGACCCGCGCCTTGCCGTTCTGCGCGTCCTCGACCAGCCGCGCCATCTGCGCGAGCCGCGTGTCCGCGCCGATCCGGGTGGCACGGACGATGAGCCGTCCGCCCGCGTTGATCGTCCCGCCGACGACGGCGTCCCCGGCGCTCACCTCGACCGGGACGGCTTCACCCGTCAGCATGCTCAGGTCGACGGCCGATCCACCGTCGGTCACGACGCCGTCGGTGGCGATCTTCTCCCCCGGCCGCACGATGAACTCGTCGCCCGCCTTCAGCTCGCCGATCGGGACCCGGCTCTCGGTGCCGTCTTTCAGGAGCGCGACGTCCTTTGCGCCGAGCTCGAGCAGCGCCCGCAGCGCGGCGCCGGAGCGGCGCTTGGACCGGGCCTCGAAGTAGCGTCCCGCGAGGAGGAACGTGGTCACGCCGGCGGCGACCTCGAGATAGACGTTGCCCGCGCCGGACCCGCGCTCCATGGTCAGCTCGAACCCGTGCCGCATCCCGGGTGTCCCCGCGGTGCCGAACAGCAGCGCGTACAGCGACCAGAGCGTCGCGGCGACGACGCCGAGTGAGATCAGGGTGTCCATGGTGGCGGCGCCGTGGCGGAGGTTCGTCCAGGCCGGGCGGTGGAACGGCCACGCACCCCAGGTGACGACCGGTGCGGCCAAGGCCAGCGAGACCCACTGCCAGTAGGTGAACTGCCAGGCCGGGACCATCGCCAGCACGATCACCGGGACGGCGAGCACCGCGGAAACCACGAGACGGGTTCTCAGGGAGCCCGTTGGGTCCTCGTCTTCGTCGGGCTTGGGCGGCTGCGCCGTGTAGCCGGCGGACTCGACGACGCCGACGAGGTCTTCGACCGAGAGCGCGGCGGGGAAATCGACCTGCGCCTTCTCGGTGGCGTAATTGACCGTGGCGGAGACGCCGTCGACCTTGTTGAGTTTGCGTTCGACCCGCGCGGCGCAGGACGCGCAGGTCATCCCACCGATGGCCAGTTCGACCCGCTGGGATGTCCCGGCACTCACGGCACACCTCCCGGATGGTGCCCGTGGTGTTCGCTGGTCGGCGGCGGCGTGGGCGCTTCGTCCAGTGGCCCGACGGCTGAGCCGATCGCCCAGGCGGCGGCGAACACCGCGACCAGAGCCGCGGCGAACGCCGACACCTTGACGGCGGTGCTCACGAGACGAGCTGGTAACCGGCCTCGGTCACGGCCGCGTCGACGGCTTGGACGTCCAGGGGCGCCTCACTGGTGACGGTGACCTGGCCGCTGGCGACGTCCACGTTCACGGCGCTGACGCCCGCGATCCCGCTGACCTCCTCGGTGACGGAGGAGGCGCAGTGCCCGCAGGACATGCCCTTGACGATGTAGGTGGTTTCGGCCATCGGTGCGAACTCCTCTACAGGACAGGCGAAGCGATCACTTCCCTTTATACCCCGTGGGGGTAGGGGTGTGCACAGAGGGTGCGGGGACACTGCGGAAATGAGGAAGATCTCCGCCATCGGCATCGGCGCCGGCGACCCGGACCACCTGACCGTCCAGGCGATCCGGCGGCTCAACGAGACCGATGTGTTCTTCGTCCTCGAGAAGGGCTCGGAAAAGCAGGACCTGGTGGCATTGCGCCAGGAGATCCTCGACCGGTTCGTCGAACGGCCCGGCTACCGGGTCGTTCGCGCACCGGACCCCGAACGCGACCGTACACCGGACGACTACCGGAAGGCCGTCGCCGACTGGCACCGGCTCCGGACCGACGTCTACGAGAGCATGATCGCTTCCCTGGGTCCCGACGAGCGGGGCGCGTTCCTGGTCTGGGGCGACCCCGCGCTCTACGACTCGACCCTGACCCTGCTGGACGCGGTGCTCGACCGGGGGAAGGTGGAGTTCGAGTACGACGTCATCCCCGGGGTCAGCAGCGTGGCCGCCCTGACGTCCCGGCACCGGACCACGATGAACCAGATCGGCCGCCCGGTCCTCGTCACCACCGGCCGCCGCCTCGAAGCCGGCTGGCCCGAGGACGTGGACGACGTCTTCGTGATGCTCGACGCGAACTGCACGTTCTCACAGTTCACCGACACCGGTCTGGAGATCTACTGGGGCGCGTACCTCGGGACGCCCGACGAGCTCCTGCTCTCGGGCCCCCTCACCGCCGGCCTGGCCGCGGAAATCCGCTCCGCCCGCGCCTCCGCCCGCTCCCGCAAGGGCTGGATCATGGACATCTACCACCTACGACGCCCCACCCACCCCTGACCTCCACGTCACTCGCGTGATCAGAGACGTCATTCGCGTGTCCAGAGGCGTAACTCGTCTGATCACGCGAGTTACGTCTCTGGACACGCGTGTGACGGGTTCAATCACGGGTGTGACGGGTTTCGGGTATGAGAAAAGGGTCCAGGTCCCGGGAGAACTCGTGGTTCTCGACCGGGGCCTGGACCCTTCTTTTCTAATGTTAGTCCGGCGGTGTCCTAC
>NZ_JBIWKX010000090.1:12002-24023 GCF_044765885.1 Amycolatopsis sp. NPDC102389 | reverse complement strand
CCCCGCAAAACACTGGACTGGCTTACACCCCAAGAAAAACTCAACATGCTACTGTCCTAAATGGAGCATGTTGCAACGACCGCATGAATCCGCCCTCCCTTCGCCGCGTCTAATGCGGTGAAAGGAGCCTTCGGCCCTGCACGACGCCGGCCAGAACCGCACATATAGATACAACTCGGACACCACATAGCCGGAAAGTGTCCCTTGTGGACACTCCGCGTACCGCCTACCCCCAAGGGCCGGTCCGAGAACCAGACCGCCACTCGCGCCCTCACCCCACCTCCCGCAGCACCTGCCGTGCCCGCGCCACCCCGTCCTCCTCACGCAGCCGCCCCGCGACGTACTGCGCGCCGCGGCGGAACAGGAGGTTGCCGGACAGCTCCAGCAGCCGCGCGGTCAACGACTCCGCGGTGAGCTCCTGTAGCGGCAGCGGGCGCGGCCCGGCGCCGAGCCGGTGGACCCGCTCGCCCCAGTAGGGCTGGTCGGAGAAGATCGGGCAGACCAGAGAAGGAACGCCCGCGCGCAACGCGGCCGCGGTCGTGCCGGCGCCACCGTGGTGCACGACCGCCGCGGTGCGCGGGAACAGCCACGCGTGCGGAACGTCCCCGACCGTCAGCAGATCGTCGTCGCCGGATCCGGCATCGGTCCCGAGCAGCCCGCGCAACCCCGCCCGGCGCAACGCCGTGCGGACGGCCGTGAACGTCCGCTCCGCCGCCGACGGCCGCATACTGCCGAAACCGACGTACACCGGGGGCGGTCCGGACGCGAGGAAATCCCGCAGACGCGGGTCCGGCCGCCACCCGGCGGGCGCCTCGAGGAACCAGTATCCGGTGACGTGGACCCTCGCGGGCCAATCCTTCGGCCGAGGCACCACGGCGTCGGAAAACCCGCACAGCACCGGGGTTTCCGTCCGCCGAGGCCCGCGTAGACCGGCCGCGGGCAGGCCGAGCGACCGCTGGCGCCACCGGTCCACCTCCGGCCGCAGCACCTGCCACGCGACGGTGTCGACGGCGCGGAAGCTCAGCCGCCTGCCATACGGCCCGGCCTTGGCCGCCCAAGGCACCAGCGGATGCGCGAAGGCCCCCGTCGGCACGCTCGGCTGATAGTGCAGTTCGACATCGGGAACGCCGAGCGAAGCGCCCAGGTGCGCGCCGACGAACCCCAGTGTCGGGGCGAGCACGAGGTCCGTCCCCGCCGCTCCCCGGTGGACGTCCGCCAGCAGCCGCTCCATCACCGGGGCCAGCGCGCCGCGCAACCCGCGCAGGAAGGTGCGCCCCTCCGTCCATTCGCGTCCGCCGTCCGAACCGAGGATCTCGCCGGGATCGGCCGAGAGCGGCGCGAACTCCAGGCCATGCGCGGTCACCAGAGTCCGGAACCGCTCGGCCGCCAGCACCCGCACCCGATCGCCGTCGAGCCCACGCCCCAAGGCGATGCACGGCTGGACGTCGCCCCGCGAACCCGGAGCGACGATCACGACGAGCCGGCTCATCGCCTCGCCGCCGTCAGCCGGTAACGGAGGCGGAAAGGCAGGTTCGCCAGCACCGCGGCGATCCGCGCGTCCCGGCCGACCAGACACCTCGGCGCGAAACGGCGTGCGGTCAGCGCGTGGACCACGACCCGTGCCGCCCGCTCGGGCGGTACACCGTTCCGCGCGGAACGTTCCGCACTCCGTTCGGCCTCTTCCAGTTGCACCGCATACCTTTCCCGCGCGGCCTCCGGCAAGGCGGCGCGCACCTGTTCGGCGGCGGCGCGGGCGCGCGGCCAGATCGAGGTGGCGACGGCGCCCGGCTCGACGAGGACGACGCCGATCCCCGACGGGGCCAGTTCGGCGCGCAGGCTGTCGGTCAAGCCGACCAGCGCGAACTTCGACGTGTGATACGGCCCGACCATCGGGCCCGCGATCCGCCCGCCCATCGATCCGACCGTCACGACCCTGGCACCGGACGCGGCGCGCAGCGCGGGCAGCATCGCCTGCGTGACGGCGAGCTGACCGGTGACGTTGACCTCCAGCTGCTGCCGGAAATCGTCGAGCGGGACGTGTTCCAGCGGTCCCGGCCGGGCCGTCCCGGCGTTGTTCACCAGTCCCTGCAACGGACCCGCCGCCGCGACCTGTTCACCGCAAGCCGCGATCGACGCCGGATCCCGGAGATCCATCCGCAGTACGGTGACCGCTTCGCCGTGCGCACGAACAAGTTCCCGTTCATCCGCGTCGGTGCGCACACTGGCCCACACGTGGGCGTCCCGCCGGACGAGTTCGGCCACGCACGCCCGGCCGATCCCGCTCGACGCCCCGGTGACCACAAAGGACGGACGAGTCACGACGCCTCCCCCGCCTTCACCGGCGCGGAAAGGGCGCGCATCATCCGCGGCCACGTCTTGTGCAGCTGGTCCTGCCAGTACGCCCAGTGGTGCGTGCCCGGCCCGTAGAAATCCGTCACGACCGGCACGCCGAGCCGGTTCAGCCGGTCGGCCATCGCGGTGGTCTGGCCGGAGCAGAGGAATTCGAGCAGCATCGCGCCGGGCAGCACGTCGACCGGGAGCTTCCCGTCGAACGGCCCCGGCAGGCCGTTGCCCGTCGACAGGTACAGCTCGGTGCCGCGCAGGCGGTCGGCGTTCACCAGCGGATCGTGCGCGTCCCAGCGGGATGCCTCGCGCCGGCGGTCGCCCCAGAGCGCTTCGGGGTCCTGCCGGGCCGAGGCGACGATCGCGCTGGTCAGCAGTTCGCCGTACGGGCCCGTGGGGTTGAGGTTGCCGCTGAACGACCCGGCGAACCGGAAGACCCCCGGCCGCCGGGCGGCGAGTTCCACCGCGCCGTATCCGCCGAGCGAGAGCCCCGCCGCCACCCGGCGCCCGTCGCCGCGATAGCCGCGGTCGATCAGCTGCGGGATTTCGACCGCGGTGAACGTCTCCCACTGGTTGAGCACGACGTTCTTGCCGTAATTCCACCAGTCGGAAAAGAACCCGGCGGAACCGGAGCCCGGCATCACCACCAGCGCCCCGGAGTCGTCGGCGAGTTTCCGGATGTCGGTGTTGGCGGTCCAGCCGCGATAGTCCTGCAACCGTGTCTCGCCGGCGAGCAGGTACACCGCCGGCCACTTCCGGTCCGGTTCGGCGTGCCACCCCGACGGCAGGATCAGCCGGACCATCGCATAACTCCCGACACCGACCGAGCGCACGGTGAGGTCCAGCATCCGCGGGTCACCGTCCACAGTGGTCTGGGCGACGACGTGCGTGCCGTCGTCGGCCCTGGCATCCGGGACACCGCTGTCGGCTCGCGCCGGGGCCGCGGCGACGCCCGGCAGCAAGCAGGTTGCGGCCATCAGCGACGCGACGACCCGCAGCTGCCTTGAAGTAATGCGCATACGTGATCCTTTGCCCCGGTCGTTCGACAGAATTCGAAAATGTGACGGCGATTACCCGAGAAAGACGCTCGGCGGTGTCGCCACATTAAGCAGAAGTGAGCCGTCCAGGCAATTTTCCTGCCCACAATCCGGGAGGACAATATGAATACAAGGGAAACAAGAAATCGTTCGGCCTCCCCCATCAGGGTGACCCGTCACTCACGGACGGTGAGCGACTGTGGCACGGCAGTACCAGACTGGCCCGCGCACCAGCGAAAAGCCTGGAAGTCGCAGGTCACACCCTGTACACGAAGGACTTTTACGTTCTCTTGATGCCTTCCGGTATTCGATTTCCCGTCGTAGCCTTCGTCATGCCGCCCGGGTTCGGCGTTCCCTGACGCGACCCCGGCGCCCGCGTCCCACCGAAGGGACCACGACCTCCCCACGGACCCTTCCGAAAGGGCTATTCATGGCTGCCCGAATTCGCGCACTCGTCGTTTCCGCCGCCGCGGTCGCGACCATTTCCGGCACTCCCGGAGAATCGATTCAGGCCGCGCCGGCACCGCCCTCCCCCACTGTTCCGGACGCCGCCCTGCTGCCACCGGAAACCGTCCCACACGCGTCCGTGCGTGACGGTTTCGACCTGGCGGCGGCATTGTCCACTTCGGACCGCGCGGAGAGCAGGACGGACGTCGGAGGCTGCGACGACGTCGTCCACGGCAGGCTGGTCGGCACCGGCGCCACCGGCCAGGGTTTCCAGTCCGCGGTACCCGGCGGCCAGGTGTCCGAACTGGTCGCCCGTATGACGAACCCGCCCGATCTGACGGCGTGGGCCGCACAGGCCGGGCGGTGCTCGAAGGTGACGGTCGACGACGTGGCCGGTACCGCGGTGTCGACCGTCACCGTCCACCCCGCTCCCGCCGTCCCGGGCGCGAAAACCCTTTCCTACGAACAACTCCTGACGTTACCCGGCCAGCCCCCCGAGCTGCCGGGGCTACGTCTGCGCACCGTCGCCATCGCCGCCGACGACGTGCTGGTCGTGCTTCGTGACGCCGGAACGACCGGCCTCGATCTCGACGCGTTCGCCGTCGCCGCCTGGCGGCACGCCGCCGGTCCGCTCGGCCGCTGATTCCCCCGCACCCCGAAACACCCCGAGGAGACGCCATGTCCCTGGCCCCCGAAAACCTGCCCGCCACGGCCGGCCCCACCCTCCCCGACTGCCTCCGGCATTGGGCGGACGCCGACGGCGACCGGCCCGCGGTGACCTTCGCCGACTTCGCGACCGATCGTGCCGGGCGCCGTCGGACGTTGACCTGGAAACAACTCCAGGAGCGCGTCGACGCGGTCGCCGGGGCGCTGCCCGTGCAGCCCGGTGATCGGGTCGCGGTCCTGTGCCCGCAGAGCGCCGATTACGTCGTCGCCTTCCTCGGCGCGATCGCCGCGGGGGCGATCGCCGTGCCGCTGTTCGACCCCGGGCTGCCCGGGCACGCCGGACGGCTCGCCGCGGTGCTGACCGACTGCTCCCCCACCGCGGTGATCACCACCGCCGCGGCCGAGGACGCGGTCCGCGAGTTCCTGGCGGGCCTGCCCGGCGGCGAGCACGTCACGGTCGTCGCGGCCGACAAGGCGGGCCCCGTCCGCGCTTGGCCCGCCCCGGCCCCGGCGCCGGACGACGTGGCGTACCTGCAGTACACCTCCGGTTCGACGCGCAGCCCGGCCGGCGTGGTGCTGACCCACGAGAACGTGCTCGCCAACGTCAGCCAGGCGGCGCACGGGCTCGGCATCGAACCGGCGGGGACCACGGTGTCGTGGCTGCCGCTGTTCCATGACATGGGTCTCGTGCTCGGCTTGATCACGCCGCTGGCGATGGGCATGCGGTCGGTGCTGATGGATCCGCTGGCCTTCATCGAGCGCCCGGTGCGCTGGCTGGAACTGCTCGGCGACCACAACGCGAGCTGGAGCGCCGCGCCGAATTTCGCGTTCCACTACGCCGCGAGCCGCGTGCGCGACGAAGACCGCGCCAAGCTCCGTCTCGACCGCGTCGCCGCGATCGTCAACGGCGCGGAGCCGATCAACCCCGGCGTGCTCGACCGCTTCCACGACACCTTCGCCGAGGCCGGATACACCCCGGACAAGACCCGGCCCGCGTACGGGCTGGCCGAGGCGACCGTCTTCGTCACCACCGGCCCCGGCGCTCCCCCGCGGGTCACCACGTTCGACCGCGCCGCGCTGGGAGCCGGAACGGCACGGCCCGCGGACGACGGTCTCCGGCTGGTCGCCTGCGGTGTCCCGGTGGGGCAGCACGTCGCGCTGGTCGACCCGGAAACCGGCGTCGCGCTGGAGGACGGTTCGGTCGGCGAGATCTGGGTCCACGGCCCCAACGTCGGCACGGGTTACTGGCAGAAACCCTTGGAGAGCACCGAAACCTTCGGCGCCCGGCTGACCGGCGACCATGACCGGCTGCCGGCCGGTCCCTGGCTGCGCACCGGCGACCTCGGTGTCCGGTACGACGGCGAGGTCTACATCGCGGGCCGGATCAAGGACCTGCTCATCGTCGACGGCCGTAATCATTACCCGCAGGACGTCGAAGCGACGGCGGCCTCGGCCGACCGCGACATCCGCCCCGGCAGTGTCGCCGCGTTCGCCGTCGAAGGCACCGACACCGAAGCCGCGGTCGTCGTCGCCGAGCACCGCGGCCACACGGCGCTGACCACGGAGGACGAGCGGGCGCTCGCCGTGGTGATCCGCCGGCTCGTTTCCGACGCGCACGGCCTCGCGTTGCGTGACGTCGTGCTCGTCCCGGCGGGCCTGGTCCCGCGGACTTCCAGCGGCAAGATCGCGCGGAGCGCCTGCCGCGACCGTTACCTCGCAGGCGATTACGGAAAGGCCTTGGCGCGATGAGAAACCCGTCATTCGACACCCCCACAGTGCGCCGCTGGTTGCTGGACACCGTCGCCGGGCACCTCGGCGTCGACGCGGTCCGGCTCGAAGCCGACCGCCCGCTCAGCGACTACGGCCTGTCCTCCCGTCAGGCCGTCGGTATCGCCGCCGATCTCGAAGACCTGCTCGGCACCCCGTTGCCGGCCACCTTGCTGTGGGAAAGCCCGACCATCGAGCACCTGGCCCGATCGCTCACCGGCGGCACCGAACCCGAGCCCGAGCAGACGAGCACGGACCGTCGCCGGACCGACCCGATCGCCGTCGTCGGCCTCGGCTGTCGCTGGCCGGGCGCGGACGGCCTCGACGAGTTCTGGGAACTCCTGCGCAGCGGACGGGACGCCGTCCGGACCGCGCCGCCGGGCCGGTGGAACGCCGATGCCGCACCGATCGTCGGCGGCTTCCTCGACGACGTGGCCGGTTTCGACGCGGACCATTTCGGGATCGCTCCGCGTGAAGCGTCCACAATGGACCCGCAGCAGCGGATGCTGCTGGAGGTCGCCTGGACCGCGCTCGAACACGCCGGGATCGCCCCGGCCTCCCTGCGCGGCAGCCGGACCGGCGTGTTCACCGGGATCTCCACCCACGACTACGGCCATCTCACGATGTCGGGCGGCGAGGTGGATCTGTGGACCGCCACCGGCGCGGCGGGGAGCATCTCGGCCAACCGGCTCTCCTACTTCTACGATCTGCGCGGGCCGAGCATGGCGGTGGACACCGCCTGCTCCTCGTCCCTGGTCGCGGTGCACCACGCGGTCCGCGCGCTGCGCGACGGCGAGGCGGATCTGGCCTTGGCGGGCGGGGTGAACCTCATGCTGCTGCCCGGCCCGACGGCCGCGTTCGCCGCGGCGGGGCTGCTCGCCGGGGACGGCCGCTGCAAGACGTTCGCCGCGGACGCCGACGGCATCGCGCGCGCCGAGGGCTGCGGTGTCGTGGTGCTCAAGCGGCTGGCGGACGCCGAGTACGACGGCGACCGGGTGCTGGCGGTGATCCGCTCCACCGCGGTCAACTCCGACGGCCGGTCCCAGGGCATGGCGGCGCCGAACCCCGTCGCCCAGCAGGACATGCTGCGCACGGCGTACCACGGCGCCCGGCTTGATCCGTCCACTGTGGACTACGTCGAGGCGCACGGCACCGGCACGTTGCTGGGCGACCCGATCGAGGCGCGTTCGCTCGGCGCGGTGCTCGGCAAGGACCGCCCGGCCGACGCTCCGTTGCTGATCGGCTCGGTGAAGACCAACATCGCGCACGCGGAGGCGGCCGCGGGGATCGCCGGGCTGATCAAGGTCGTCCTCGCGATGACCCGGGACGAACTGCCGCCACAGCTGCATTTCACCGCCCCCAATCCGCACATCCCGTTCGACGACCTGCGCCTGAAGGTGGTGACCGAACCGACGCCGTGGCCACGCCGCTCCGGCCGCGCCACGGCGGGGGTGTCCGCGTTCGGCTTCGGCGGGACCAACGCGCACGTCGTCCTCGAACAGGCGCCGTCGCCGGAACCGGTCCCGGATCGTGCCGACGTCCGGATCGGACTATTGTCCGCCCGTACCCACGACCGCCTCACCGAACGCGCGACGCAGCTGGCGAACTGGCTGGACTCGACGCCGTCGGTGTCCCTCGCCGACGTCACCCACACGCTCTCCCGGCGCGACAACGGCGGTCCGCACCGCACCGCTCTCGTGGCCGGGGACACCGACGAACTGGCGGGGTTGCTGCGTGCCGTCGGCTCCGGCGCCGATCCACTGCCCGCGGGCGCGGTCACCGGCACCGCCCGGAGCACCGACGGCCCGGTGTTCGTGTTCTCCGGTCACGGCTCCCAGTGGCCGGGCATGGGACAGGGACTGCTGGCCGACGAGCCCGCGTTCGCCGCCCAGGTCGACAAGCTCCACGACCTGTTCACCGAGCACACCGGCCGCTCGCTGCGCGCGCTGCTCACCGGCGGGGATCCCTTGTCCCTGCCCGAAATCCAGACGGCCATCTTCGGGACGCAGATCGCGCTCGCCGCCCAGTGGGAGGCGCTCGGGGTCCGGCCCGCGGCCGTCGTCGGGCACTCCCTCGGCTCCGCGGCGGCCGCCGTGGTGAGCGGTGTGCTCACCCCTGACGAGGCCGTCCACCTGGTCGCGACCCGCGCCCAGCTGCTCGGCACCATCGGGCCCGGCGGCGCGATGGCGGCGGTCGAACTGGCGCCGGAGGAACTGGACCTGTATCCGGACATCGAACTCGCCGTCGAATCCGCGCCGGGGCAGCTGACCGTGGCCGGCGACGCGACCGTGCTCGACCTCCTGGTCGCGGAACTCGAAGCCGCCGGGCTGCGGGCGCGGCGGCTGCCGGTCGAGGTCGCCGGGCATTCCGCCCGCGTCGACCCGGTGCTTCCCGCGCTCCGAGAGGCACTCGTCGAACTGGGCGGCCGTCGTCCGACGGTGCCTTGGTACGACACGGTTCTGGCCGATCCGCGAGAGCTGCCGGACTTCGACGCCGGGTACTGGGCCGCGCACCTGCGTCGCCCCGTGCGGTTCCGGCAGGCCGTCGCGGCCGCCGCCGCGGACGGGCACCGCGTCTTCCTCGAAGTGTCGCCGCATCCGATCCTGCGGGGTTCGGTGGCGAGGACGCTCGAAGCCGAGGGGATCCACGACGCGCTCGTCAGCGGAACCTTGCGCCGGGGCCAGGACGAGGTCCGCGCGCTGGGCGCCGCCGCGGCCGCGCTGTACTGCGCGGGCACCCGGATCACCACCGCCGATCCGGGCGACGGCGCCCGGCTGGTCGACGTCCCGCCGATGCCGTGGCGGCACGAACGGCATTGGTACACCACCGCCGAAGAACCGCCGTCGTTCGCGGCACGCACCCCGGCGCCGGAATCCGCGCGGAGCTGCGGAGGCGACCGGCTCACCGAGATCGTCGCCGCCGTGATGGGGCTGCGTCCCGACCGCCTCGACGCCGACGTCCCGCTGGTCGAACTCGGCCTGGATTCCCTGATGGCGAACCGGGTCCGCGAGGCCGTCCGCCGGGAGTTCGGCACCGAACCCGACGCCGTCAGCGTGCTCCGGGGCGCCACCCTCGCCGACCTCAGCCGGGATCTCTCGCCCCGCGAGAACGAGGAACCGCTGCCGTCCCGCGGTCGTGCCTGGGACGCGGCGGACCGCCTGGTGCTGCGCCTGTGGCAGGAGCACACCGGCATCGAAGCGACCGGCACGCACGTCAGGCTCACCGAGACCGGCACCCCGGACCGCCTCGCCGAACTGCTCGCCGAGGGCCTCGGCGCCGAGCTCGACACTCCTGTCGACGCCGCCGAACTCCGACGGCACGATTCGCTCGCGGCCATCGCCGACGTCGCCCGCGCGATCCTCGACACGCGGGAGGAGCGGGGGCCGGTGCACGTCCTCGCTCCGGGCGAGGCCGGAGTCGCGCCGCTGCTGCTGTTCCACCCTGGTGGCAGCACCTGCACCGTGTACCGGCCGCTGCTGGAGCGGCTGCCCGCGTCGGTGCCGTGCGTCGGGTTCGAACGCGTTCCCGGCGTCAGCATCGAGGAACGGGTCGAGCAGTTGCTGCCGCTGGTATGGGAGCAACGTCGCGAACGGCCGTACCGGCTGGCGGGCTGGTCCTTCGGCGGGGCGCTGGCCTACGGCGTCGCCGCCCGGCTCGCCGAAGAAGGCGAGGAGGTCGAGTTCGTCGCGCTGATCGACACGATGCTCCCGCTTCCGGAACCGGACCTCGATGCGAGGGCGTCGTCCGCCCGGCGGTTCCTGCGCTTCACCGGCTACGTCGAAGGGACCTATGGCCGCGAAGTTCGGCTCGGCCACGAGGAGCTCGCACCGCTGTCCGAAGAGGAGCAGATCGAGCTGACCATGCGGCGGGTCGCCGAAGCGGGCTTGCTCAGCCCCGGCGTGCTCCGGCACCAGCGTCAGTCCTTTTTGGACACGCTGGCGGCCGAACGCGGTACGCCCCGCCGTTACGACGGCCGGGTCGTGCTCTACCGGGCGACCGAGCAGTACGCGGCCGGGCTGGCGATGGAGCCCCGGTATTCGCGCACGGATCTCGCGGCGGGCTGGGCGGAGTTGTGCCCGGCGCTGGAGATCGTGCCGGTCGAGGCGCATCACCTGTCGGTGGTCGATCCGCCGCACGTCGATGTCGTGGCGAGGCATCTGACGGGACTCCTGTGACCACGGCCCGGGCCGAGCGAGCGGTCGACCGCGCCTGGCCGCTGCTGGCGGTACTCGGCGCCGGGCTCTTCCTCGTGGCGGTCGACGCGACCGTGCTGCACGTCGCGTTGCCCGACCTCGTCCGGCAGCTGCGGCCGGGCGCGGCGGCGCAGGTGTGGATCGTGGCGATCTACCCGCTGACCGCCGCGCCGCTGCTGCTGCCGTTCGGCACCCTCGGCGACCGGTACGGGCGGCGGCGCGTACTGGTCGCCGGGTACGTCGTGTTCGGGATCGCGTCGCTCGGCTGCGCGTTCGCGCCGAACGTCCCGGTGCTGCTGGGCTTTCGCGCGCTGCTCGGCTGCGGCGGCGCGATGATCATGCCGGTGACGATGTCGCTGCTCCGCGAACTTTTCCCGGACCAGCGGCGTCGCCGCACGGCGATCGCGGTGTGCAGCGGGATCGCGGGCACCGGCTCGGTGTTCGGGCCGATCCTCGGTGGAGTGCTCGTGGAGTCCTGGGGCTGGCGGGCCACGTTCCTGCTGAATCCGCCGGTGATCCTGGCGGCGGTGGTCCTCGCGCTGCGGTGGCTCCCCCGGAATCCGCCGGGCCGGGGACCGTGGGACGCGATCGGCGCCGTCCTCGCCGCGGGCGGTGTCCTCGGGATCGCTTTCGCCGTCGGGCATCCGGGCTCCTGGACCACGGCCGTCGCTTCGGGCGTCACCGGGTGTGTCCTCATCGGACTGTTCCTGCGCCGCCAGCGCCGGACCGATCCGCCGCTGCTGGACCTCGCCCTGTTCCGGCGGCCGGGTGTGCGCGCCGCGGTCTGCGGGGTCCTGCTGGTGATGAGCACGCTCGTCGGGCTCGGCCTGCTGTTCGCCCAATACCTTCAGGTGGTGCTCGGACTTTCGCCCACGGCGGCGGCGGGCTGGCTGCTTCTGGTACTCGGCGCGTCGGCCGTCGGCAGTGTCGTGACGCCTTCACTGCTGGGACGGTTCGGCAACGCGCGGGTCCGCACAGTCGGGTTCGCGGTGGCGGCGGTGTCGTTGCTGGTCCCCTCGGCGGGTTCGGCCGCGCTGACCTCGCCGTTACTGCTCGGCTGCGGGCTGACCGGGCTGGGCCTGGGGATGGCGCTCGCGCTCACATCGAGCACCGACACCCTGCTTTCGGCGACGTCGGCGGACCAGGCGGGCGGCGCCGCGGCGGTGGAGAAGACCGGCTACGAACTGGGCGCCGGTTTCGGGACTACGGTGTTCGGTTCCCTGGCCGCCGCGGTATACGCGGGGCACCTGATCGTCCCTGCCGGCGTGCCCGAACCGGCGCGGCTGCTCGCCCTGTCGGGCCCGGCACAGGCCGAAGCGGCCGTCTCGGGCCTGCCGTCGCGTTTGGCCGGCGAACTGCTCGACGCCGCCCGGATCGCTTGCACGACTGGGTTACAGGTGTCGGCGGCCGTCGCTTGTGGAGTGTTCCTTTTGGCCGCGGTCGCTTTGGTCGTGGGTGGGGGGTTGGGGTTTATAAACAAAACACACCAAACCACCCCCCCACCCACCCAAATCCCCCCCCACCCCGCAAGGGGCGCACAAGGCGTTGGGGGTAATAGTGAACAAAAA
>NZ_JBIWKX010000090.1:5344-11992 GCF_044765885.1 Amycolatopsis sp. NPDC102389 | reverse complement strand
GTGGGGTGGGGTGCGGTCCGCACCCCCCCCCCCCCCCCCCCCCCCCCCCCCCCCCCACCACCCGCAACGCGAAAGGCCCCACCCGAGCCGGATGGGGCCTTCACTGCGGTGGGCGATACTGGGATCGAACCAGTGACCTCTTCGGTGTGAACGAAGCGCTCTCCCCCTGAGCTAATCGCCCGCGGTACGAACATCGGTCCACCGGAGGAAGCGGACCTGGTGCGCGATACTGGGATTGAACCAGTGACCTCTTCCGTGTCAGGGAAGCGCTCTCCCGCTGAGCTAAACGCGCGTGGTGAAGTTGTTCGTACTGAAGCTAGCTTAGCGGACCGGTTTCCGGGGCCTTCACAGGGGTTCCCCCCATCCGCGACGCTCAGGGTTTCGGCAGCTTCGAGGCCACCGAGACCGCGATCTCCTTCGCCCGGTCGCAGGGGCTGCCGCTCCCCTCGCGCGCGATCAGGCGCACGGCGACGTGTTCGGCCTCGCGGTCCGGCGCCGGACGATGCTGCCAGGTGACGGCGCAGTTCGAGCCGCCGAACTCCCGGACGCCGCCGGTGACTCCACTGCCGAGGTCCACCGGCGAACCTTCGGGCGCGTACGCACTTCGCTGGAACTCGACGGTCAGCGTGTCCTGGCCGCCATCCCACTCGCAGATCCGCAACGTCCGCGGGGCCGGCTGCGCGTTGGGCATGGCCTTGCCGAGCACCCCCGGATCAGCGGTCGCGCACGGGTCGAGCGGGAGGATGCTCGCCGGGTCGCCGGCGCGGTCGACCTCGTGGGTGCGCAGCCGGGTGAGGGCGGCGGTGAGCATGTCGTCGGCGGCCTTGCAGGGATCGCCTTCCCGGCCCGGATGGGAGACGACGACACCGAGCCGCCGTTCCGTCGGCAGCTGGACGACCGAATCGCAGCCGCCGCTGATCGTGCTGCGCAGCAACGGAAGTCCCTCCGCGGTGCGATCGGTCCGCTCGAGGCTGCTCGTGGACACGCCTTCGCCGAGCCGCAGCTCGAAGCTGACGCCGTCGAGTCCGGTGTACTTGCAGCGGGCGGGGTAGGTCAGGCCCGTGTCCGGTTTCAGGGTGCCGAACTCCTGCACGAACCGGCCGGCTAGCACCTTGCACGGATCCACCAGGCGCAGGCGTTCCGCACCGAGCGCGTCGGTCGCGGACAGCGACGTCGTTCCGGGGTTCTCCGGCTTGGCATAGTCGGCGATGGTGAAGCCGAGCGCGACCACGCCTGACACCAGGAGCAGGACGACCGCGGCGAGCGCGCCGAACAGGATCTTCTTCGTCCGCGGCGCCATCTTCTTGGGCGGCGGACGCCAGATCGGCAGCGGCAAAGCCAGCACCGAGCGCACTTCGGTGTCCTGCTGCCGGATCCGGGCGTTCACGGCGGGCGGCCAGGGCGCCACACCAGGCGGCACGGGGCCGAGGAAGTCCAGGATCTGTTCCGGAGTCGGCCGCCGCGCGGGATCCTTGGCCAGGCAGGGTTCGGCGAGCCGCCGGATCTCGTCCGGGACGTCGCTGAAATCCGCGGTGGCGTGCACGACGTTATACAGCGTTTGCGGCGCGGTCGGTCCGGTGAACGGGCCGCGGCCGGTCGCGGCCATGACCAGGATCGCGCCGAGGGAGAAGACGTCGCTCGCGCCGGTGACCTGCCCGCTGCCCGCTTGTTCCGGCGACATGAACGCGGGCGAGCCGATGATCGCGCCCGTCCCGGTGAGGTCCTGCGCGTCCTCCGCCACCCGTGCGATGCCGAAGTCGATCACCCTGGGGCCGTCACTCGTCAGAATGATGTTGCTGGGCTTGAGGTCTCGGTGGATCAGCCCGGCACGGTGGATCTCGGTCAGCGCCGCGGCGAGCCCGGACGCCAGCAGCCGCACCGACCCGGCGGGCAGGGGCCCGGCGGCGTCCACGGCTTCCTTCAAGGACGGCCCGGTGACGAAGACCGAGGCGAGCCAAGGGGTTTCCGCTTCGGCGTCGGCGTCCATGACCGCGGCCGTGTAGGCGCCGGAAACCAGCCGCGACGTGGCGACCTCCCGCCGGAACCGCTCACGGAAGCGTGGGTCGTGCGCGAACTGGGCATGCAGTTGTTTGACCGCGACGAGCCTGCCGTCCGGGGCCAGGCCGAGGACGACGCGGCCCATCCCGCCTTCACCGAGCTCGGCGATGATCCGGTACGGGCCGATCTGCCGGGGTTCCCCGGGGTTCAACGGTTTCACTGGTCAGCCCTAGGGTTTCGGAAGTTTCGGCAACAGCGCCCCGGCGAAGCCCTTGGCCTTCTCGCAGGCTTGGTCGGCGGTCATCTTGGTACCGCTGGTCCCGACGGTGAGCTCGACGTTCTCGCCGTCGCGGTCGCTGACGGACCGGTGCTGCCAGGTCAGCGAGCAGCTGGAGCGGGCGACGCCGTCATCCTTCTTCCCCAGGTACACCTTGGCACCGCCGAGATCCAGGGTGGCGGTCTC
The DNA here is from genome assembly GCF_044765885.1 of Amycolatopsis sp. NPDC102389. Classification (NCBI taxonomy): domain Bacteria; kingdom Bacillati; phylum Actinomycetota; class Actinomycetes; order Pseudonocardiales; family Pseudonocardiaceae; genus Amycolatopsis; species Amycolatopsis sp. NPDC102389. The sequence continues at coordinate 9,531 of NZ_JBIWKX010000090.1, read as the reverse complement.
CGTGTAGTACGAGTCCTTCGATTGGACCGGCGGATACGCCCGCACGAAGCTCACCCGGACGCTGCCCGCCGCGTCGTACCGGCAGGTGTGCAGATGTTCGCGGATCGTTTCGACGACCGGGCCGATCAGCCGGTCCGTGGTCGCGGGGCCGACCAGCGCGCACGGGTCCAGCGGCGCCAAGGTCCCGGCGGGAAGCTCGCGTTCCTGCCCGCCTGCACGGATCCGTTTGACCGCGTCGGCGAGGGCGGCCTTCACCACCGAACACGCCTCGTCCTTTGTGGACATCGAGTTCACGTCGGCTTTGAGTTTGGTGATCGGCAGACCGGAGACCGGCACGGCGACCGCGCACGCGTCGTCGGAGCCCTTGACGCGTAACGGAAGCCCTTCCAGCTCGCCGTCGGCTTGGCCGTCGACCAGGTCGCCGCCGACCCCCAGCTCCAGCCATTTGCCCGCGGGCGAAGAGAACGTGCACGAGTCGAAATGGATGTCGATCTCGATGCTCAGCTTGCCGAAGCCGGGCACGTCACGACCTTTCAGGACCTTGCACAGGTCGACCCGGCGCAGGTTGTCCGGGCCGAGCGGGTCCTGGTTGACCGGGGTGGCGACCGGCTCGTCCGGTTGCGGCGGCGAACTCGGCGCGACGGCCGCAGGCGGCGGATCGTCCCCGGACAGCGACACCGCCGCGACGACACCGCCGACGAGCAGCACGACCGCGGCCGCGGCGAGCCCCGCGTACAGGCCACGACGGGATCGCTTCGGAGGCGGCGGGTTCAGCAGCCGCCCGACCTCGGCCTGCTGGGTCTCGATGAGATGCGACACCACCGGCGGCCACGGGCTGCTCATCGGCGGGATCGGGCCGATCCGCTCCAGCACCCAGGCGGGTGACGGCCGATCCGCCGGGTTCTTCGCCAGGCACGGTTCGACGATCTGCCGCAGCTCCGGTGCCAGCTGCCGCAGGTCGGGGTGGACGTGCACGACGTTGTACAGGGTGTGCGGGGTGGACGTCCCGGTGAACGGGTTCGACCCGGTCGCGGCCATCACCAGCAGCGCGCCGAACGAGAACATGTCGCTCGCCGGGGTCAGCGGTTTGCCCTCGGCCTGTTCCGGCGACATGAACCCGGGCGAGCCGATGACGGCGCCGGTGTGCGTGAGCTCGGAGTCGCCTTCGACGGCGCGGGCGATGCCGAAGTCGATCACCCGGGGGCCGTCGCCGGTGAGGATGACGTTGCTCGGCTTCAGGTCACGGTGGATCAGTCCGGCCCGGTGGATGTCGCGCAGTGCCAGCGCGAGCCCCGCGGCCAGATGCCGGATCGACATCGGAGGCAGCGGGCCGCCGGCGGAGACCGCGTCGGACAGCGCCGGTCCCGGAACGAACACCGAGGCCAGCCACGGTGTCGGCGCGTTCGGGTCGGCGTCCATCACCGGCGCGGTGTACGCGCCGGACACCAGACGGGAGGTTTCGACCTCCCGGCGGAACCGCTCGCGGAAGCCGGGGTCGTGCGCGAAACCCGGATGGACCTGCTTGATCGCGACCAGGCGCCCGTCGGAGGAGGTCCCGAGCAGCACCCGGCCCATCCCGCCCTCGCCGAGCGCGGCGAACACCCGGTAGCGCCCCACGCCGGTGGGTTCGCCGGTGTTCAACGGCTTCACGAAGGCCCCCTTGTCCCGAGGGGCGATGGTACAAAACCACCCTGAAGTGTCACGCAGCGCGTCGGTCCGCCCGGCCGAAGTCCTTGAGCCGGAGGCTGTTGGACACGACGAGCACGGAGGACAGCGACATCGCCGCCCCGGCGATCAGCGGGTTCAGCAGCCCCAGCGCGGCCAGCGGGATCGCTGCGACGTTGTACCCGAACGCCCAGACCAGGTTCCCCCGGATGATCCTCAGCGTCCGATCGGCGAGCCGGATGGCGTCGGGGACCACTCGCAGGTCTTCGCGGACCAGCACCATGTCGGCGGAGCGCACCGCGATGTCGCTGCCCTGGGCCATCGCCATGCCGAGATCCGCGGTGGCCAGCGCCGGGCCGTCGTTGATCCCGTCGCCGACCATCGCGACCCGCGCTCCCCCGGCCCGCAGTTCTTCGATGACCGCGGCTTTCTCCGCGGGCAACACTCCGGCGCGCACGTCGGAGACGCCGATCTCGTCCGCGACCACGCGGGCGGCGGCTTCGTTGTCGCCGGTCAGGAGCACGGTCCGCAGGCCGAGCTCGTGCAGAGCGTCGACGGCGGCCCGCGCCGACGGCTTCACGACGTCCCGGACCGCCAGGTGCCCGGCGATCCGGCCGTCCACCGCGACGAGGATCGCCGTCGCACCGCCCGCTGCCATGAAGTCGTCGGGGGCGGCGATCCCGTGATCGGCGAACAACCGCGCGTTGCCGACGAGGACCTCGTGCCACTCGACTTCGCCCTTCGCGCCAAGGCCGGGCAGCGCGCCGAAGCGTTCGACCGGGGGCAGGTCCGGCAGTTCGGCCCGCGCCGCGGTCACCACGGCCGCCGCGATGGCGTGCTCCGAACCGGCCTCCACGGCCCCGGCGAACCGCAGCAGCTCGCCGATGGTGAACCCGTCGGCGGGACGGCACGCGGTGACGGTCATCTTCCCGGTGGTGACGGTGCCGGTCTTGTCCAGCACGACGGTGTCCACCGTGCGGCTCGCCTCGAGCGCGTCCGGTCCCTTGATGAGGATGCCGAGCTGAGCGCCGCGACCGACGCCGGCCATCAGCGCGGTCGGTGTCGCGAGCCCGAGCGCGCACGGGCAGGCGATGATGAGGACGGCGACCGCCGCCGCGAAACCTTCGCGGGCGGATGCCCCGCCGAGCAGCCAGACCGCGAGCGTCAGGGCGGCCACGCCGAGCACGGCGGGGACGAACACCGCGCAGATCCGGTCGACCAGACGTTGTACCGCGGCCTTGCGGGCCTGCGCGCGTTCCGCCAGCGCGGTCATCTGGGCCAGCTGGGTGTGCGCGCCGACGGCGGTCGCGCGGATGACGAGCCTGCCGTCCCGGTTCACCGAAGCGCCGACGACCCGGTCCCCGGTGGCGACTTCCGCGGGCACCGGCTCGCCGGTCACCGCACTGACGTCCACGGTGGACAGTCCGTTGTAGACGAGGCCGTCGGCGGCGATCGACTCCCCCGGCTTGACCACGAACAGGTCGTCGACGGCCAGTTCGCCGATCGGGACCATCCGCTCGACGCCGTCCCGCAGCACCCGGACGTCCTTGGCGGCCAAGGCGTCCAGCGCGGCCAGCAGTCCGGCGGCACTGCGCCGGGACCGGCTCTCGAAGTACCGACCCGCCAGCAGGAAGGTGGTCACCCCGGCGGCGACGTCGAGGTAGATCGCGTCGGCGCCGGCCGCCGTCGGGCCGAAGCCGATCCAGTAGCCGGGTTCGCCGCCGCCCGCGAAGGCCGACCAAGCCGACCACGCGAACGACGAGAGCACCCCCAGCGACACCAAAGTGTCCATACTGGACGATCGATGGCGGAGGTTTCGCAGCGTGGCACGGTGGAACGGCAGCGCGGACCAGAACACCACGGGAACGGCCAGCGCGAGGCACAGGAGTTCCCAGCCGGGGAACCGCAGCCGCGGCACCAGGGCGAGCGTGATCGAGAGGTTCCCCAGCGGGATGGCCAGCAGCGCGGCGACGACCAGCCGCCGCCGGAGATCGCGGACCCGGGCGAACCCGAGATCCGGATCCTCGTCGCCGCGGATCTCCGCCGTGTAGCCGGATTTGCGGACCCGCTCGATGAGCACGTCGTCGGCCAGCGCCGCGGGCACCTGAACTGTGGCGCGCTCGGTCGCGTAGTTCACGGACGCGCGCACGCCGTCGAGCTTGTTCAGCGTGCGTTCCACCCGCGCCGAACAAGCGGCGCAGGTCATCCCCGACACGGTCAGTTCCACCGTGCGGACGGCGGCTTCCGGCGCGGAAATCGTCATTTCGTGGCACTCCCAGGATTCACCGATGGTTCCTCGGTGGTGGAACAGGTGTCCCTGGTGGTGCCGAGGCAGATTACCGCCGCCGGGAACCGGACCCGCCGCCGGGCCGACTACTGCGGTGGTGGTGGAAACAGGTGTCTCAGATCAGGCTTCGGTACAGCTGGTCGTGGGGGGGGGGGGGGGGGTTGGTAATGACAGAACGCACCCAACCCCACACCCCCCACCCACCGCCCGGGGGGGGGGCGCGGGGGGCGGGGTG
>NZ_JBIWKX010000090.1:0-5334 GCF_044765885.1 Amycolatopsis sp. NPDC102389 | reverse complement strand
CTCCGGTGGGGTTTGTTTCCTCAATCTTCTCCCTTTTCGTGTGGGGGTGTTTGGGGGGGTTGTGGGGGCTTCACACCCCCAACCCCCCCCCCCCCCCCCCCCCCCCCCCGCGACACTAGGCCTGCCGTGGGGTCAGGGCGAGCTCGAAGGTGTTGCCGTCTCCCTGGAAGAGGGTGCTCACGTACGAGGTGAACGCGCCGCAGCCGGTCAGCGGCGCCAGCGAGTAGGTGCCGGCGAGCGCGCCGCCCTTCGCCATGGTGAAGCCGTCGCCGGTGCGCAGTTCCGCCGTCGACGGGGCCGACGTCCGGCAGCCCGGCCCGGTGCTGACCGGCATGCCGACGAGCGTGACGAGCGGGAGAACGGTGGTGAACCGGGGCCTCGCGACGAAACCGGTCCCGGTGAGGTCGCCGCCCTGCGCTCCGTCGGCGACGAACTCCAGCTCGGCCGTGCCCGGCAGGAAGCCGAACAGCCGGAAGTCGGCGTGCGCCTTGTCGAACACCGGACCCCCGCTGAACACGGTTGCCGCGGTGGGGCTCAGGTCGAAGGTGCCGGTGAGCGGTGCCGCGGCGCCGAGTGCCTTGACTGCGGTCTTCCCGGCGACCGCGTACCGGTGCCCCGCGGGTTTGTCGCCGAGTTCGAAGGAGAGCAGGACCGGGTCCTGGCCGGGGTCGAGAGTGCAGTCCGAGGTGAACGAGCCAAGCCCGGTGAAGGAGCCGTCGGCCTTCTTGGGCGTGAGGCGGGTGGTGAAGTCGCCGACGGTGAGCGTCGTCTTGCCCGGTTTCGCCAGCGTGATCGTGGGCACGGAGCCGGTCGCCACCGTGCTGAAGGTGCCGGACGGCGGGAGATCCGCCTTGGCGACGTTCAGCGGGATGCGCACGGGAAGCGGGCTCGCGTCGCCGTTGACCAGTGTCACGCCTGCCGCCGCGGTGCCTTCGATGGTGGCGGCGCCGACGAGGTTGAGGCCGCGGGCCGCCTTGTCGGGCACGGTCACGGTGATGGTCAGCCCGGACGTGGTGAGCGTGCCCCCGGGCGCCGTCGGCACCTCGAAGTCGGCCTTGATGTCCACGTCGAGCTTCTGCAGCCCGATCAGGGGGAACGGGCAGGTGAACGACAGCTTCTTGTCGACGGGCGTCCCCGCCGCCGCGCTGCGGACGGCGACGAACGCCAGGCAGCCGGCGGTGATCAGCACGATGAGGCCCGCCGCGATCAGCATCCGGACGTTGACACGAAGGGGCATGGTCGCCTTCCCGAAAACGGCACCGGTCCCCGTCGCGGGAGGCGACGGGGACCGGCGGCCTGACTACTTCTTGGTGAGGTTCAGATCGAGCGTGTTGCCGTCGCTCTTGGCGAACGCGCTGACCCAGTCGTTCAGCTGACCGCAGTTCTGCAGCGCGGACAGCGAGTAGGTCCCGGTCAGCTTCCCGCCCTTGAGCAGATCGAAGTCCGGGCCCGTGGTCATCTCGCTGGTGGACGGGCTGACCGTGCCGCACTTCGGGTCGGAGCTGATGGGGATCCCGAAGATCTGCACGCTCGGCAGGAACACGTTGAACTTGATGTGCGCCTTGAACCCGGTGCCGACGAGCTCACCGGTCTGCTTGCCGACCTGTTCGACCTTGATCTCCGAACGACCGTCGATGAACCCGAACAGCTTGAACTGGGTCGACGACGGGTCGAGCTTGAGGTCACCGGTGAACGTCTTCGACGCGAGGTCCACATCCGCGTCGAAGCCACCGTTGATCGCCGCCGTGCTGCCGAGCGACTTCAGCGCGGTCTGTCCCTTGATGCCGAACGCGTACTTGATCCCGCCGCCACCGGGGGTGGTGGGAGTGGTCGGGGTCGTCGGCGTGGTCGGCGTCGTGGGAGTGGTGGGCGTGGTCGGGGTGGTGGGGGTCGTCGGCGTGGTCGTGCCGCCGCCACCGTCACCGATCTTGATCGTGGCCAGCGTGTTGTTCTGGCCGGGATCCTGCGTGCACGGCGCGTCGATCGTGCCGTCCGGCGTGATGCCGGTGACCGAACCGTCGGGCTTGCGCGGGGTGACCTTCAGCTGCAGGTCGCCCACGGTGATCTTCGCCTCGCCGGGCTGGTTGAAGGTCAACGAAGGCGTCTTGCCCGCCGCGTTGATCGTCATCTCGCCCGAGGTGGGGATGTTCTGCTTGGCGATGTCGTTCGGGACCTTCACCGGCAGGTTGAGTCCCGGTGCCGCCACGTTCGCCGCCGCGATGGCCTGGCCTTCCAGCGTGGTCGCACCGATCAGGTTGAGCCCGCTGACCGTGTCCGCGTTGATCGTGGAGACGGCCTTGATGTCGAACGTACCGGTCGGCTCACCGGTTTTGACCGACAGCGGAAGATCGGTGTTGATCACCACCTTGAGCGACTGCGACCCCACGAGCGGCAGGTTGCAGTGATAGTTGAGCGGGAGCGAGATCGGATCGGCGACACTGGACTGTGCCCCGACCACGAGTACCGCGGTGGCAAGCCCCACGGCACCGGCAGCGGCGGCGGCGACCGCCTTCTTGGTTCCTCTACGGTGACTCACGATCGTCCTTCCGTGGTATCAACGATGATACGAAACGGCGTACAATTCCCCAGAGCAATGAATATCGGCCCGTGAGAATTCTCCGGGTAGCGACGATGTCTGACGGATCGCAACCGAACAGTAAACTAACGACGCGCACGCACCGCTATCAAGTGCTTCTCCGGAAAAGTTGACGCGGCACCGGTAAATTGTCACGCTGGCACGGTGCGGGCGAGCTGTTCCTAGTAGCGACACATGGGTTTCCCCAGTTCAGAGCCGGATAAGCCCGCTCCCGGAACCGCTGACGAGGGTGACAATCTCACGCCGGAAAACTATCTCGCGCGTGCCAATCACCCTTTTCCGGGCCATACTCGCCTTGCCTGCCGGAATCTTTCGTGAGTAACCTCGCGGTTCAGCAAGCCGGTCGCCGCCGACCGCGCGGAATCCCGCTCGTCGCCGGCGCAACAGGCCCTCTTTCGCCGAATTCGACGGGGAAACCATGAAAAGAATGCGCCGCACGGCAGCGCGAATCGCGTTCGCCACCGTTTCCGTGACCGCCGCGGCGGTCCTGCTGAGCGCCTGCGGGTCCGACGAGCCCGCCGACGCGGGCAGGCACGCCGACCCGGCCGCGCTCGCGTGGGTGGACAAGGTGTGCTCGGGCGTCGCGACGGGCTCGGCGAAGCTGTCCCAGCCACCCGCGTTCGACCCCGCCAATCCGCAGGCCACGAAGACGGCCATGGTGGGCTTCCTGAACTCGCTCTCCGCCGCGCTCGACGACATGGCGGGCGGGCTCCGGAACGCCGGTGTGCCGCCGGTCCCGGATGGACAGTCCGCGGTGGACAAGGCCACCACCACGCTCGGCGAGACCAAGTCGAAGGTGTCCGCCACCTTGACGCGGATGCAGGACGCGAAGGTCACCGACCAGGCGAGCCTGCAGAAGGTGGTCGCCGACGCGGACAGCACGATGAGCGGGTTGAGCGAGCCGGAAGGCCCGATCAAGCACCTGCGCACCAACCCGGAACTGGATCTCGCGTTCACCGAATCCACCACCTGCCGCCAGGTCTACGGCGGCAACGCCTGAGCCCGCGACGCTCTGCCCTCAACCAGCCCTGGAGGCCCGGCCGTGCCGACCCCGTTCCCCCGCCCGTCCCGCCGGACACTCGCCGTCGCGCTGGCGATCGTCCTGTCCGCCGGTCTCCTGACCGTGCTGAGTGGAAGCCCGGCGAGCTCCGCCGTCCCGGCGGCGTCCGACGACTCGTTCTACACCCCGCCGTCCCCGCTCCCGGCGGGCGAACCGGGCGACATCATCCGCTCGCGTGTCTCGAAAGCCGGTCCGCGTAAGGATTCCGTCAACGCGTGGCAGGTCATGTACCTGTCGACGAACGCGCTCGGGCAGCCGGACGCGGTGACCGGGACCGTACTGGTGCCGAAGAACGTGGACCCGGCGAAGGCGCCGATCGTCTCGTTCGCCGCCGGCACCCACGGCCCTGCCTTCACCTGCACCCCGTCGAAAATGATCGACATCGGCGCGTTCTACGAGCAGTCGGGGCTCGACGACGCGCTCGACGCCGGGTACGCCGTCGCCCTCACCGACTACGAGGGCTACCGCCAGGATCCGAAGACGACGTATGTGGTCGGGCGTTCGGAAGGCCCGGCGGTGATCGACGCCGTCCGCGCCGCGCAGCGCCTGCCGGAGACGAAACTGTCGGCCGACGCCAAGGTGCTCTTCCGCGGGTATTCGCAGGGCGGCGGCGCGGCCGCCTGGGCCGGGGAGCTGCAGCCTTCCTACGCGCCGGAGCTGAACCTCGTCGGCGTCGCCGCCGGCGGCGTGCCGGCGGACCTGGTCCAGGTCACCCTGCAACTCGACGGGAAGTTCGGTTTCGGCGTCTTCGCCTACGCCCTGATCGGCCTGGACAACGCGTACCCCGAACTGAAACTGGACTCGTTCCTGAGCGACAACGGCCGCGCGAAACTGGCGGAGATGCAGAAGAGCGCGTGCACGTTCGAACTGCTCACCACCTACGCGAACAACAAGATCGCCGACTACACGACCAGCGCCGGGTACGTGCGTCCGGAATGGGTCAAGCGGCTCAACGAGAACAAGCTCGGCGGCACTCCGCCCAAGGTCCCGGTGTTCCTCTACCACGCCACCCAGGACCAGCTCGTGCAGTTCGCCCAGGCCGACGCGTTGCACAAGGCCTACTGCGCCGCCGGGGTCAAGACGACGTGGAAGACCTTCGAGACCGACCACATCACGGCGGTCTACACCGGTAACGCCGATGTGCTCGCCTTCCTCAAGGACCGGGTCGCGGGCGTTCCGGCGACGTCGAACTGCTGAACCATCCTTTGTGGACACATGGAGACAGGGTCGTGAGTGGCGATTCGGCTTAGGGCCAAGCATGTTTTAGGTACCTACGGAAGGTGGCGGCCGGGTGGTCGCAGGTCCGTGAAGGCCTCCTTGCCTACCCTGAAGGTAGGGAAGGAGGCCTTCACGGACTCCACGATCGCCACCTCAGCCTCAGCGACACCACCAGCCCCGGCAGTCACAGCGGTTGCGCGTGAAGGACCCCTTCCCTCGGCTCAGCCGAGGAAACTCGACCTTCACACCTTCCCCAAGGACATGAAGGGGCGACCAAGCGCGGCGGCGGCCTGGTGGGTCACGTCTCGTGAGTGGCGATCCGGCTTAGAACCCGAATCGCCACTTACGAGGCTGTATCCGGCCGGGGCGAAGGCTCCTTTCGTCGCATCAGACCTGGATCCACCGGTGGGTTTTGTTGGTGATCTTGGTGGGGTTTGTTGATCTTGTTGGTGGGCGTGGG
>NZ_JBIWKX010000089.1:0-24247 GCF_044765885.1 Amycolatopsis sp. NPDC102389 | reverse complement strand
GCCAGTGGCATGGCTGGTTGGCCACGTTCGGAAGGGATAACCGCTGAAGGCATCTAAGCGGGAAGCCTGTTCCAAGATGAGGTATCCCACCCCTTTGTGGGTTAAGGCCCCCAACAGACCATTGGGTTGATAGGCCAGAAATGGAAGCACAGTAATGTGTTGTCGAGTTGACTGGTACTAATAGGCCGAGGACTTGCCCACAAAGATGTTACGCATCCACTCTACAGCTCTGAAACACCACACAACCACCATCAGTATCGGTGGGAGTGGTTGTTTCGTAGTGTTTCGGTGGTTATAGCGTCAGGGAAACGCCCGGTCCCATTCCGAACCCGGAAGCTAAGCCTGACAGCGCCGATGGTACTGCAACCGAAGGGTTGTGGGAGAGTAGGACACCGCCGGACTAACTTCAGGACAGGGTCCTGACCAGGGTCGAGAACCCCAACAGGTTCTCCCCGGTCAGGGCCCTGTCTCTTTTCATGCCCATGGACCGACTAGAATGGTCCGTTGGCCCACCTGACGGGTGGGCGCAAGAGTCGAAACTTTTCAATAGTGGCAGGAGGCCAGGTGTCCGAGTTCGGTCGACGTGACTCAGATGATGGCGCGTCCGGCCGGTCGGGTCGCCGGGACGACAGTCCCCGCGGAGGCCGGTCTGACGCGCAGCGAGGTGACCGGCGCGGTTCCGCCGGCGGCAGGCAGGACCGAGGCGGCCGCGACGGTGGCTACCAGGGCCGGCCGCGTCGTGACGACCGCGGTGCCCGCGGTACCGGCAGTTACTCCGGCAAGCCCGCGCGCGGCGGCGACGGTCCCCGTGACCAGCGCCCCGGTGGCAGCCGGTTCGCGGGCCAGGGGCGTGACGAGAACCGCCCGCGCTACAACAACAGCGACGACCGTCGTGGCCCTGGTGCCGGCGACCGCCGTGACGACCGGTCCGGTGGCCGCGACAACGACCGCCGGGGCGGCTACCGCTCCGACGACCGGCGCGACAGCCGTGACAGCCGGGGTGGCGACCGTGGCGGTTACCGCTCGGACAACCGCGGTGGCGACAGCCGTGGTGGCTACCGCTCCGACAACCGGGGTGGCGACAACCGCGGCGGTTACCGGTCCGACAACCGCGACAACCGCGGCAGTGACAACCGTGGCGGCGATCGCGGTGGCTACCGCGGCGGCGACAACCGCGGCAGTGACAACCGCGGGGGCTACCGGTCCGAGAACCGTGGCGGCGATCGCGGCGGTTACCGCTCTTCCGACAGCCGTCCCGAGCGTCGCTCCGACAATCGTTCGGACAGCCGTTCCGAGGGCCGCTACGAAAAGCGCTCCGACAGCCGCCCTGCCCGTTCCGGCTACGGCTCGGACAACCGCGGCCGCTCCGACGACCGCCCCTCCGGCAACCGCTACGAAGGACGCCCCCAGGGCAAGTCCTACGGCGACCGCGACAACCGCGGCGGTGGCGACGACCGGCGTCCGTCCTATCGCGACGACCGCGGTGGCTCCCGTTCCGGTGGCTACAGCGGCGGCGACCGTCGTGGTCCCTCCTCGAGTGACCGCCGTCCCAGTGGTGGTGGCTACGAGCGCAAGAGCTTCGGCGACCGCGACAAGCGTGGCGATGACAACCGCGGTGACGAGAAGCGCGCCTCCTACCGGCCGTCCGGCGATCGTCCCGACCGCCGCTCGTCCGACCGGCCGGAAAAGCGGTACGACGACAAGCGTGGCGGCTTCGAGCGCAAGCGCGAAGACCGTCCCCGGCGCGACCGTTCCGAGGGCCGCAAGGACTTCCGTTCCTCGTCGCCGCGCACCGACGACAGGCCGGTCGACGACGAGACGTTGGCGCGTGAGCTGCTCGAGGCTCCGGAGCTGCCCGAAGGCATCGAGTTCTCCGATCTCGACGAGGAGGTCCGCCGGGAGCTCCGCACCCTGCCCAAGGCGCTCGCGGAAACCGTCGGCAAGCACCTGGTCGCGGCCGGCGGCCTCGTCGACGAAGACCCCGAAGCCGCCATGGAGCACGCCAAGTACGCGAAGGCCAAGGCGTCGCGGGTCCCGATCGTCCGTGAGGCGCTCGGCCTGGTCGCCTACCACGCGGGCAACTGGTCCGAGGCGCTGTCCGAGCTGCGGGCCGTCCGCCGGATGACCCGGACCGACGACCACATCGCGATCATCGCCGACGCGGAGCGCGCCATCGGCCGTCCGGAGCGGGCGCTCGACCTCGCGAAGGAGGTCGACAAGGAACGCTTGGCCAAGGGGACCCAGATCGAGCTCGCGATCGTCGCCGCCGGAGCACGGCGCGACCTCGGTCAGCTGGACGCCGCCGTCGTCTCCCTGCAGGGCGACGACCTCAAGGCGGAGAAGCGCGACCCGTGGAGTGCCCGGCTGTTCTACGCCTACGCCGACAACCTGGCCGCCGCCGACCGCAAGGACGAGGCGATCCGCTGGTTCCTGAACGCGGCAGAGGCCGACGAGGAGGACGAGACCGACGCCGCCGAGCGCGCCGCGGAGCTCACGAATGGCTGACGCTCTCTCGGCCGGGTACGACGCGGTCCTGTTCGACCTCGACGGCACGGTCTATCACGGCAGCAAGGTGGTCCCGGGCGCACCGGAGGCGCTGCGGGCGCTTCGGGACCACGGCACGGCCGTCCGTTGGGTGACCAACAACGCCTCCAAGGCGCCCGCGGAGGTCTCCGCGCACCTGGAGGCACTCGGACTGCCTGCCACTCCCGAAGAGGTCCACACGAGCTCTCAGGCCGCCGCCGCCCTGCTGGGTGAGCGGCTGTCTCAGGGTGCGGTGGTCCTTGTCGTGGGCACGGACTCGCTGGCCGCCCAGATCGAGTCAGCGGGCCTGCGGACGGTCCGCGAAGCCGGTCCGGACGTGGCCGCCGTGGTTCAGGGGCACTCGCCGCAGAACACCTGGGCCGCTCTCGCGGAGGCGTGTCTCGCCATCCGCGCGGGCGCGCTCTGGGTGGCGACCAATGTCGACGCGACCCTGCCCAGCGAACGTGGCCTCCTGCCGGGCAACGGGTCGATGGTGGCCGCGTTGCGCCACGCCACCGGCGCCGAACCGCTGGTGGCGGGCAAGCCGGCGCCGGGGCTGTTCACGACGGCGGCGCGGGATGCGGGCGCGGAGCGTGCCCTCGTCGTGGGCGACCGGCTGGACACGGACATCGAAGGCGCGGTCGCGGCCGGGATCGACGCGCTCTGCGTCCTGACCGGCGTCGCCGACGCGGCGTCCCTGATCGCGGCGAGGCCCGAGGAACGTCCGCGTTACCTCGCGGCGGACCTGTCCGGGCTGAGCAGCCGGGCGGATCTGCTCGAAATCGGGCCCAAGGACGGCTGGCGCGTCACCGCACAGGGTGACGTGCTCGAAGCCGACGGTGAGGGCGACCCCCTCGACCTGTTGCGCGCGTTGTGCGCGGCGGCCTGGGACTCGGGGATCACCGAGGTCCGTGGTGTGGGCGACACCGCCCGCGCCGCGCTCGGCGAGCTGCGCCTCGGCTGACCAGCGCTGCTAACTTGGTGGGGTGCAAGACCACTTCCACCCCGTGCCGCGACCGCCGGTGCCGGGCCCGCCGCCGGTGCCCGGGCCTCCGGCGGATCAGTACACGCAGCAGGACACGGATCCCCGAGCCGGGATCGACGAAGCCGTGGCGGGTCTCGACGACCTCGCGGCGCTTCCGCTTTCGGAGCACGTCGACCGTTTCGAGGCCGTGCACACCGAGCTGACGGTGGCGCTGTCCACGATCGACAAGGTCTGACCGCGTGCCCAAACGCGCCCGCCTGGACGCGGAGCTCGTCCGGCGGGGTCTCGCCCGGTCCCGGGAGCAGGCGTCGGCGCTGATCGCCGAGGGCAAGGTCACCGTGCGCGGGATGGTGGCCACCAAACCCGCGACCGGCGTCGAGTCCGGCGCGCCGATCGTGGTGCGCGACGGCGACGACCCCGGCTGGGCGTCGCGCGGTGCGCACAAACTCCTCGGCGCGCTCGAAGCCTTCACCCCGCAAGGTCTTTCCACCGAGGGAAAGCGCTGCCTCGACGCGGGCGCCTCGACCGGTGGCTTCACCGATGTCCTGCTGCGCAACGGCGCCGCCACGGTGATCGCCGCCGACGTCGGCCGCGGCCTGCTGGACTGGCGCCTGCGCACCGACGACCGCGTGGTCGTCCTGGACAAGACGAACGTCCGCAACCTGACCCCGGAAGACCTCGGCGGGCAGGTCGATCTCGTCGTCGGGGACCTCTCGTTCATCTCGCTCAAACTCGTGCTGCCCGCGCTGGCCGCCTGCGCGCGGGACGGCGCGGATCTGGTGCCGATGGTGAAACCGCAGTTCGAGGTCGGCAAGGACCGGCTCGGCAGCGGCGGCGTCGTCCGTGACCCGGAGCTGCGGGCCGAATCGGTGCTCGGCGTGCTCGCCGAGGCCGAGAAGCTGGACTTGAGCCTGCGCGGCGTCGTGGCGAGCCCGCTTCCCGGGCCGTCGGGGAACGTCGAATACTTCGTCTGGCTTACCCGCGGGGCGGGAGAGACCGACGGCACCGACGCCGAGCGGCTCGTCCGGACCGCAGTCCTGGAGGGACCCCAATGAGCGATCGCGAGGTGCTGCTCGTCGTGCACCCGGACCGGGACGCGACCCGGGACGCGGCACGCGAGGTGTCGGCCCGGTTCGCCAAGGCCGGTGTGCGGCTTCGGGTGCTCGACGAGGACGTGAAGGAGATGCTGGAGGCGGACGGCGGGATCGGCGCGCCCTGCACGGTCATGGCGCCGGAGCAGGATCCGGCCGCCGGCACCGAGCTGGTGTTCGTGCTCGGCGGTGACGGCACGCTGCTGCGGGCCGCGGAACTGGCGAGGCCGAACGGTGTTCCGGTCCTCGGCGTGAACCTCGGCCGGGTCGGCTTCCTGGCCGAGGCCGATTCGGACAAGCTCGCCGACACCGTCCAGCGGGCCGTCGACGGCGACTACCAGGTCGAAGAGCGGATGACCGTCGACGTCGTGGTCACGGTCGACGGCGAGGAGACCGTCACCACGTGGGCGCTCAACGAGGCCAGCGTCGAAAAGAGCTCGCGTGAGCGGGTGCTGGACGCGCTCATCGAGGTCGACGGAAGGCCTGTGTCCTCCTTCGGCTGCGACGGTGTCCTGTGCGCCACTCCGACCGGCTCGACGGCGTACGCGTTCTCCGCGGGCGGGCCGATCATCTGGCCGGACGTCCAGGCCCTGCTGGTGGTCCCGAGCAACGCGCACGCGATGTTCTCGCGGCCGCTGGTCGTCTCGAGGGACTCGGAGATCACCGTCGCCATCGATCCGGATGGTTCGCCCGCGGTCCTGACCTGCGACGGATCGCGGACCTTCGATCTTCCCGCCGGCGCGGCCGTGCGGGTCACCTGCGGCCGGGTGCCGGTGCGCCTGATCCGGTTGTGGGAAGGCCCGTTCACCGACCGGCTGGTGCACAAGTTCTCGTTGCCGATCAAGGGCTGGCGGGAGCGGCACGCCCGCTGACGGATGTCGTGAAAGGGCCTTTGAGGACAACTTTCGTCGTCAAGGCCCCTTTCATGCCGTGCCGGGTGCGGGAATGGTCGGGGTGGGCCGCTACGGTGGGCGTCGTGCTGGCCGAGATGCGCATCCAGGGCCTCGGAGTCATCGAGGACGCCCTGCTGGAACTGCACGCGGGCTTCACCGTCGTCACCGGTGAGACGGGTGCGGGCAAGACCATGGTCGTCAGCGGGTTGCACCTGCTCTCCGGCGGCCGAGCCGAAGTGTCCAAGGTGCGGACGGGAATGCTGAAGGCCTTCGTGGAAGGCCGATTCGAGCTGGGCGGTGCCGAGGGCGCCACCCGGATCGTCACCGACGCCGGGGCGGAGGTCGACGAGGACGGCAGCGTCATCGCGCTGCGCGCGGTCTCGGTCGACGGCCGGTCCCGTGCCCACCTCGGCGGCCGTTCGGTGCCGGTCGGGGTGCTGGCCGACCTGTCCGAGCAGCTGATCGCGGTCCACGGGCAGAACGATCAGCTGCGGCTGCTGCGGCCCGCCGAGCAGCGCGCGGTGATCGACCGGTTCGCCGGTGAGGCCGTCACCGAGCCGCTCGAGCGTTACCGCGCGGTGCGGGACGAATGGCTCGCCGTCGTCGCCGAGCTGACCGAGCGGTCCACCCGTTCTCGTGAGATGGCCCAGCAGGCCGACCTGTTGCGTCACGGCCTCGCCGAGATCGACGCCGTCGCGCCGGAGCCCGGCGAGGACACCGAGCTCACCGAGCAGATCAAGCGGCTCGCCGCGGTCGACGAGTTGCGCGGGGCGGCCACCGCGGCGCACGCCGCCGTCGCCGGTTCGGCCGACGGCGATCCCGACGCGCCCGGCGCGCTGGGGCTGATCGGCGAGGCGACGCGCCACCTGAACGGCTCCGAGGACGCCGTGCTGCGAGAGCTCGGGCCCCGGCTCGACGAGGCTTCGGTACTGCTGTCCGAAGTGGGCACCGAGCTGGGCAGCTACCTCGAAACACTCGACGCCGACCCGGCGTTGCTGGAGAAGGTGCTCGCACGCCAGGCGGACCTGAAGCGCCTCACCCGCAAATACGCGGCGGACGTGGACGGCGTGCTCGCCTGGGCGGACGACGCCCGCCGCCGGATGTCCACGATGGACACCTCGGAAGAGGCGCTGGCCGAATTGGCCAAACGCCGCGACGAACTCGCCATCACCCTGGCGGAACACGCCGCCACGCTTTCGGAGGCGCGCGTCGAGGCCGCCGCCGAACTCGCCGAGGCGATCACCGCCGAGATGTCCGGCCTCGCCATGGGACAGGCCGAGATCGAGATCACCGTCGAGCGGCGCACCGTGGAGGAGAGCGATCCGCACGCGGTGAAGGTCGGCGGCAGGCTCGTCCACGCCGGGCCCGACGGCGTCGACGACGTCGAGTTGCTGCTGCGGGCGCACAACGGCGCCCCGCCGCTTCCCGTGCACAAGGCCGCTTCCGGCGGTGAGCTTTCCCGCGTGATGCTGGCGATCGAGGTCGTCCTCGCCCACGCGGACACCGTGCAGACACTGGTGTTCGACGAGGTCGACGCCGGGGTCGGCGGCCGCGCGGCGGTCGAGATCGGCAGGCGGCTGGCGAGGCTGGCGCGCAGCCATCAGGTCCTGGTGGTCACGCACCTGCCGCAGGTGGCCGCGTTCGCCGATCAGCATCTGGTGGTGGACAAGGGCACCAGCGGCGGGGTGACCCGCAGCGGTGTGCGCGTGCTCGAGCAATCGGAGCGGGTCGTCGAGCTCGCCCGCATGCTCGCCGGAATGGAAAGCACCGAGACCGGCCGGGCGCACGCGGAGGAATTGCTCGCCGTCGCCGAAGCCGACAAGAGCGCGCCGGACAAGCCCAAGGCCCGTCGCGGAGGAAAGCGAAAGAAGTCGAAGTAGTGCCGGGTATGACCGGGTAGCCCGATCCGGTGTGGGTTAATCGGCGTGTTTCCATCGGCGTGGCGGACACGGAAGGCCGCGCGGATTTGTCACTATCGGTCGCATGAAGCTCACCGGCTTGCTCTCGCGTAACCAAGAGACCCTCCCCGGGATCACCGGCGTCGCCAGGGTCGACAGGCGTACGCGTGAGCTGCTCCGCCGGCTGAGCCCTGGCGACATCGTCGTCCTCGACCAGCTCGACCTCGACCGGTCGACGGCCGATGCCTTGGTGGAGGCCGAAGTCGCGGCGGTGGTGAACGCCTCGCCGTCGATCTCCGGCCGGTTCCCCAACCTGGGCCCGGAGATCCTGCTCGAAGCCGGGATCCCGCTGGTCGATTCGGTCGGCGGCGAACTGCTGCGCAAGGTGAAGGACGGCACGAAACTCCGTCTGCACGAGGGCGTCGTCTACATCGGTGAGCGGCAGCTCGGGTCGGGGGTCGAGCAGACGCGCGAGAGCGTCGCGGACCAGATGATCGAGGCCAAGGCCGGGATGTCCACCCAGCTGGAGGCGTTCTCCGCGAACACGATCGAATTCCTCCGCCGGGAACGCAGTCTCATCCTCGACGGGGTCGGCGTCCCGGAGATCCGGGTCCCGCTCAAGGACCGGCACGCCCTGGTGGTCGCGGGCGGAAACGGGCACGCCGAAGACCTCAAGAAGCTGAAGAAGTACATCTCCGAGCACCGGCCGGTGCTGATCGGTGTCGACGCCGGCGCCGACACCCTGCGCGCGCAGGGATATCAGCCGGACGTCATCGTCGGCGACCCGCACGGGATCGGCGCCGAGACACTGCGCAGCGGTGGCGAGGTCGTGGTCCCGGCGCAGCCGGACGGGCACGCGCCGGGCGTCGAGCGCATCCAGGACCTTGGGATCGGCGCGGTCACCTTCCCCGCGACGGGCAACGCCGAGGATCTGGCATTGCTGCTGGCCGACGCGCACGAGGCGAGCCTGGTGGTCACCGTCGGATTCCAGGCGACACTGCGGGAATTCCTCGACCACGGCCGGTCCGGCTCGAACCCGTCGACGTTCCTCACCAGGCTCAAGCTCGGCACGAAACTGGTCGACGGCAAGGCGGTCGCGACCCTGCACCGCAGCCGGGTGTCCATCGGCGCCATCGTCCTGCTGGTGCTGGCGGCCTTGGTGGCCGTCGCGGCCGCGCTGCTGGTGTCCGACGTGGGTTCGGTGTACCTCGACTGGATCCGCGATACCTGGAACTCGTTCATCGCCTGGGGCAAGGGACTCTTCACGTGATTTCACTGCGGTACCACATCGTTTCCATCGCCGCCTGCTTCCTGGCGCTCGCCATCGGGGTCGTGCTCGGGTCGACGGCGCTGAACGGTTCGCTGCTTTCGGGTCTCGCCAGCCAGAAGGAGGATCTGGGTTCTCAGGTCGCGGATCTGGAGGCACAGCGCAATTCGCTCAACGCCAGGCTCGGCGACGCGGACGCGTTCGCCGGCGCGATGGGGCCGAAGGTCGTCGCGGGGCAGCTGGACAAGCGTTCGGTGGTGCTGGTGACCACTGAGGACGCGAAGCCCGCGGACCGCGACGCGCTCAAGCAGCTCATCGGGCAGGCGGGTGCCGCCGTCACCGGCGAGATCCAGCTGACCGAGGCGTTCTCCGACCCGATGCGGTCCGATCAGCTGCGTGACGTCGTGTCGCGTCTGCAGCCCGCCGGTGTCCAGTTCCCGACCGCGGGCGACCCCGGTACCCTCGCGGGTGCGCTGCTCGGCTCGGTGGCGTTGCTGAACAAGGACAACGCGCAGCCGCAGACCACGCCGGTGGAGCTGGCGGCCGCGCTCGGCGGGCTGACCGACGGCGGTTTCCTCAAGACCGGTGGGGACGTGAAGCCCGCGCAGCTCGCGATCGTGCTCACCGGCTCCAAGTACACCGGCGACGGCGCGGGTGACCGTGCCTCGACCGTCGCGCGGTTCGCCGCGCAGCTCGACCGCTCCGGTGCGGGCACCGTCCTGGCGGGTGACGCGGGATCCGCCGACGGCACCGGCGCGATCGGTGTGGTCCGCGCCGACACCTCGTCGACCTCCATCCTGTCCACTGTGGACAACGCGGAGACCGCGGCGGGCCGGGTCACCACGATCATGGCCCTGCGGGAGCAGCTCGAAGGCGGCGCGGGCCGGTACGGCATCGCGGGTAACGCCCAGGCTCCCGCCCCCGGTATCGCGGCCGCCGGCAACTAGCTTGCCGCATTCAGAGGACTAAACGCGGGGCCAGAGGCGGGTTTTCGGCAGCGGGCGGGCGTAGGAACCGGCCCTGCTGGTCTTGAGATTCAGCGCCACCAGCGATTCGGCGAGACGGACGGCGGCGGCGACACCGTCGATCACCGGGATGTCCAGCATCGCCGAGATGCGGCGATCGAGGCCGGTCATCCCGGCGCAGCCGAGCACGAGGACCTCCGCGCCGGCGTCCCGGGCACGTCGTCCGGCGGTCAGCAAGGCCGATTCCGTCCGGCGTTCGTCGGTCAGTTCGAGGACGCCGAGCCCGGCACCGAGAACGCCGACGCAGTTCTGCGCGACGCCCGAGGCGTGCAGGCTGTCTTCGATGAGCCCGCACGTCCGGTCCAATGTGGTCACGACGCCGTAGCGTCTTCCCAGCAGGCAGGCCAGATGCGCGGCCGCCTCGGTGATGTCGACGACCGGGACGTCGAGCAGTTCCCTGGCGCCTTCCCGTCCGTGTTCGCCGAAACCGGCCATCACGAGCGCGTCGAACGGCTCGTCCAGCCCGTTGAGAAGGTCGAGGACGGCCGCGGCGCTCAGAAAGCTGTCCAGCCACCCCTCCGCGGATTCCGGGCCCCACAACGGTGTTCTGGCGAGGATCTCGGTGCCGGGGCTCGCCGCGGCGCGGGCGCCGGCCTCGATCTCCTTGGTCATCGCCTCGGTGGTGTTGCAGTTGGTGACCAGGATCCGCATCACGCGACCCGTTGTTTCCGTGACACGGCGAAGTACAGCGCGGCCGCCGAAGCGGTGCCGATGAACCACGAGTACGGCGCGGCGGGGGCGAAGAACGGCACCAGGGCGATGATCGCGGACAACGCCGCCGTGGGCAGGAAGGTGACCATCGCCCGCGGGTTGAACCCGCGCTTGTAGTGATACGGCGACTCGGGGCCGGCCACGAACAGCTTGTCCACGTCGATCCGGCCGCGTTTCACCAGGTAGTAGTCGACGATCATGATGCCGAACAGTGGGCCGAGGAAGGCTCCGAGTCCGCCGAGGAAGTAGTTGACCACCGCGGGGGAGGAGTACAGCTTCCACGGCAGCACGCACAACGCGGCGACCGCGCTGATCATCCCGCCGATGGTGAAGGTGATCCGTTTCGGCCAGATGTTGGCCAGGTCGTAGGCGGGGGAGACGAAGTTCGCGACGATGTTCACGCCCATCGTGGCGATCGCGAAGGTCAGCGCGCCGATGATCAGCACGGGGGTGTTGTCGATGCGGGCCAGCAGCTCGGCCGGGTCGGTGATGGCTTCGCCGAACACCTGGAGGCTGCCCGCCGTCACCAGTACCGACAGCAGCGCGAACGCCGTCGAGTTGATCGGCAGGCCCCAGAAGTTCCCGCGCCGCACCGTTTTCTGGTTCGGGGCGAAACGGGAGAAGTCACAGAAGTTGAGCATCAGGGTGCCGTAGATGGACAGGATCAGGCCGACGGCGCCGAACCATTGCCGTACTTGCTCCCCTGTGGACAGTGCTTTCGGGTTGCTGGTCAAGGAAATGTTCCAGTCTGCGGCGGCCAGCACCCAGACGGCGAGCGCGATCATCACGACCCAGATGCCGGGCCCGCACCAGTCCTGGAACTTGCGCACGGCCTCCATGCCGCGGGTGAGCACCAGGGCCTGCGCGAGCCACAGCGCGATGAAACAGATCCAGCCGAGGGCGTGCAGGCCGAGGAAACCCACCTCTGTCAACGGTTTCAGCCCTGGATCGATCGCGAGCACGAGCAGTGTGATGGCCACGGAGGCGAGGTAGGTCTGGATGCCGTACCAGAAGATCGCGATGATCGCGCGGATCAGCGCGGGCAGGTTCGCGCCGAAGGTGCCGAAGCTGATGCGGGCCACGACGGGGAAGGGGACGCCCGTCTTCTGGCCGATGCGGCCCATCAGGTTCATGCCGAGGTAGATGAGCACGAAACCGGTCAGCAGGGCGGTGAACACCTGCCACGCCGAAAGCCCGAGGACGAACAGGCCTGCCGCGAAGGTGTAATTGCCGAGGTTGTGCACGTCCGACATCCACAGCGCGAAGATGTCGTAGACCTTCCAGCGGCGTTCTTTCGCCGGGGCGAGATCTTCGTTCCAGAGCCGGGGATCGGCGTGCTCGGTGGTAGGCGCTTCGGACCGGGTTGCTGGGGCGGCGGTCATGCGAGCCTCCGATCGACGGGGGCGTCCGGTCGATTTGGTATCCCAAAATTTGGCATCCCAAATATCACCCCGCGGTGGCCCGCCGTCAAGGTTTCTGCCGATAAACTCGGGTTACGAGCTGTTACGGCGGTGTTGAAGAGGGGGTCAGGTGGCCGAGGAAGGACAACGTCAGCCGCTGGCCGCGACCCGGCAGCGGGTCCGCGACGAGCTGCGCGAACGTATCCTCACCGGACGGCTGAAGCCGGGGGACAGGCTGGTCGAACGCGAACTCGCCGAGGATCTCGGCGTCTCACGCGTGCCGGTGCGCGAAGCCATCCGCAGCCTGGAGGCCGAAGGCTTCCTCGCCGTCCAGTCGCCCCGCCGGATCGTCGTGCGCCAGCTGGCCAGAGCCGACGTCGAGGAGCTGTTCGACGTCCGTGAGGCGCTCGAAGGACTCGCCGCCGGGCTGGCCGCCGAACGGGCGGGCAAGGCGGAACTCCGTGCGCTCGAACGCTTGCTCACCGACGCCGCCCGGGCGACCGAGAGCGGCGATCCTGCGCGGATCACCCTGCTCAACACCCGCTTCCACGACCAGATCGTCGCGCTCGCGGGCAACGGGTTGCTGCACGAGATCCTCCGCCCGCTCGAGGGCAGGCTGCGCTGGTTGACCAGCCAGAACGAGCACTGGGGCGAGCTGCTCGACGAGCACCGCCGCCTCTACGACGCGATCGCTTCGGGCGATGCCGACCGCGCCCGGGCGCACGCCGTCGAGCATGTGCGGGTGAACCGCGAGGTCACGCTGAAGGCGTTGTTCCCCGAAGACGACGGAGAACGCTCCGCGGGCTGAACCGGTCGGGTTCGGTCTGTGAAGGCCGGCGGCTGTGTCGCGAAAGCCACTTTCGGGACATCAGACGTCGCGAAAGTGGCTTTCGCGACACCCGAACCGACTGGCGTGGCCCTTAAGTACCTACTGAATGTGGGTGGCAGTTGGTCGCAGTCCGTGAAGGCAGCGGTGGCGCGGTGGGGGGCGTCTCGTGAGTGGCGAGGACGGTTAGAACCCGAATCGCCGCTCACGACCGCCCGCTCGGCGACCGTCAACGGCCCAGCATCGACGTCCAGGCCTCGGCGAATCCGGGGTAGGTCTTCCCGACCGTCTCCGGGTTCTCCACCTCGACGCCCTCGACCTTGAGGCCGAGCACCGCGGCGGCCATCACCAGCCGGTGGTCGTCGTAGGTGCGGAACTTCCCGCCGTGCAGCGGCGCGGGCGTGATCCGCAGCCCGTCCTCGGTCTCGCGGACGTCGGCGCCGAGCGACGACAGTTCGGTGGCGAGCGCGGTCAGCCGGTCTGTCTCGTGGCCGCGCAGATGCGCGACTCCGGAGATGACCGACGGCCCTTCGGCGAAGCACAGCAACGCCGCGATCACCGGTGTCAGCTCGCCGACGTCATGCAGATCCAGCTCGACGCCGGGGATCGTGCCGCTGCCGGTGACCGTCAGGCCACCCGCGTCGAGTTCGGCCGTGGCACCCAGAACGGGCGCCAGGCTGCGCAACCAGTCCCCGGGCTGCGTCGTCCGCTGCGGCCAGCCCGCGATCCGCACCGTGCCGCCGGTCGCGACCGCGGCGGCGACGAACGGCGCCGCCGTCGAGAGGTCCGGCTCGACGATGTACTCGGGGCAGGAAAGCCTTGTCGGGGCGACGTGGAACTCGGCGCCTTCACGCTCCACCGTGGCTCCGAACCGGCGGAGCATCTCGACGGTCATCGCGATATGCGGCTCGCTCGGCACCTGGCCGCCCACGAGGCGCACGGTGACACCCTGCTGGAACGACGGCCCCGCGAGCAGCAGCGCGGACAGGAACTGGCTCGAAGCGGAGGAATCCAGATCGACCCTTCCGCCTCGCAGACCGCCTTCGCCGTGGACGGTGAAGGGCGGCGCCTCGCGGCGGTCGTCGTCGATGCGGGCGCCGAGATCGCGCAGCGCCTTCAGCAGCGGCCCGATGGGGCGGCGGCGGATGGCCTCGTCGCCGTCGAACAACGCAGGGCCGGTGCCCAGCGCGGCGAGCGCGGGGGTGAACCGGGCGACCGTGCCCGCGTTGCCGAGTTCCACCCGGACGGTCTCGTCGGGATGGACGCGGCCCGGCCCGAGCGGGTGCACGAGATAGCCGCCGATGCTGCCCTGCGAGTGGGCGCCGAGGGCGTAGATGGCGCCGAGCATCAGGCGCGCGTCCCGGGAGTCGAGCGGCGTCCGTACCCGCGTCGGCGCGCTGGCGAGCGCGGCGAGGACGTAGGCCCGGTTGGTGATCGACTTCGAACCGGGCACGCGGACGTCCGCGTCGAGCGGGCCTTCCGCGACCGGTGCGGTCCAGGTGTCGTGCGCGTCTGTCACGCCGCGAGGGTAGCGGTTTTCCACTCCATCGGACGCTTGCGGCGTGGCCGATGAGCGCTACTCCGGGCGTGCGATAAGGTGGAAGCCCGTGGGACTTCAGTCGCGGGCTACCAAGTATGTCTTTGTCACCGGAGGCGTTGCCTCCTCTCTGGGTAAGGGACTCACGGCTTCCAGCCTGGGTCAGCTCCTTACCGCACGTGGGCTCCGGGTCACGATGCAGAAGCTGGATCCGTACCTCAACGTCGATCCGGGCACGATGAACCCGTTCCAGCACGGTGAGGTGTTCGTCACCGACGACGGCGCCGAGACCGATCTGGACATCGGGCACTACGAGCGTTTTCTCGACCGGGCTCTCGACGGCAAGGCGAACGTCACCACCGGGCAGGTGTACTCCGAGGTCATCGCCAAGGAGCGCCGCGGTGAGTACCTCGGCGACACCGTGCAGGTCATCCCGCACATCACCGACGAGATCAAGGCGAGGATCACCGCCGCGGCGGGCGCCGACGAGGACGGGAACAGCCCGGACGTCGTGATCACCGAGGTCGGTGGCACCGTGGGCGACATCGAGTCGCTGCCGTTCCTGGAGGCCTGCCGTCAGGTCCGCCACGACGTCGGCCGCGACCACTGCTTCTTCCTCCACGTCTCGCTGGTCCCGTACCTCGCCCCGTCGGGCGAGCTGAAGACCAAGCCGACCCAGCACTCGGTCGCCGCGCTGCGCAACATCGGTATCCAGCCCGACGCGCTCGTCTGCCGCGCCGACCGCGAGCTGCCGGAGGACCTCAAGCGCAAGATCGGCCTGATGTGCGACGTCGACACCGAGGCCGTCATCGCCTGCCCCGACGCGCCGTCGATCTACGACATCCCGAAGGTGCTGCACCGTGAGGCGCTCGACGCCTACGTGGTGCGCCGTCTCGGGCTGCCGTTCCGCGACGTCGACTGGACCGTGTGGGGCGACCTGCTCGACCGGGTGCACAACCCGTCGGAGACGGTGCGGGTCGCGCTCGTCGGCAAGTACATCGACTTGCCGGACGCGTACCTGTCGGTCACCGAGGCGCTGCGCGCGGGCGGGTTCGCCCACCGCGCCAAGGTCCAGATCTCCTGGGTCCCCTCGGACTCCTGCGAGACCCCGGCCGGTGCGGCCGCGGCGCTGTCCGATGTGGACGGTGTGCTGGTGCCGGGCGGCTTCGGCGTCCGCGGTATCGAGGGCAAGGTCGGCGCCATCGCCTACGCCCGTACCCACGGGCTGCCGTTGCTGGGCCTGTGCCTCGGCCTGCAGTGCATGGTGATCGACGCGGCGCGGAACCTGGCCGGGATCAAGGACGCGAACTCGGCCGAGTTCGAGGACGGCCCGAACCCGGTCATCTCCACGATGGCCGACCAGCGCGACGTCGTCGCCGGCGAGCGCGACATGGGCGGCACGATGCGGCTCGGCGCCTACGTCGCCAAGCTGAAGCCGGGATCGCAGGTCGCGAAGGCGTACGGCAGCACCGAGGTCTCCGAGCGGCACCGTCACCGCTACGAGGTCAACAACGCCTACCGCAAGCGCCTTTCCGACGCCGGTCTGGTGTTCTCGGGCACCTCGCCCGACGACCACCTGGTCGAGTTCGTGGAGCTGCCCGCCGACAAGCACCCGTTCTTCGTCGGCACCCAGGCGCACCCGGAGCTCAAGAGCCGCCCGACCCGCCCGCACCCGCTGTTCAGCGCGTTCGTGAAGGCCGTCGTCGACCGCAAGGTCGCCGAGCGGCTGCCGGTCGAGCTGCCCGAGGCCCCGCAGACGGTGGCCCGGTGACCGAACCCGGCAAGCACGAGTTCACCGTCGCGTCCACAAGGGACGTCCACATCGGACGCGTCGTCGGGCTGCGGGTCGACGAGGTCGTGATGCCCGGCGGCGGCACCGCCCGCCGTGAGGTCGTCGAGCACCTCGGCGCCGTCGCCGTCGTCGCGCTCGACGAGGACGGCGCGGTGACGCTGATCCACCAATACCGCCATCCGATCGGGCGGCGGCTGTGGGAACTGCCCGCCGGGCTGATCGACAAGGCGGGGGAGGATCCCGTCGGCGCGGCCAAACGCGAACTCGTCGAGGAGGTCGGGCTCAGCGCCGAGCGCTGGGAGACCCTGGTCGACGTCGCGGCGTCGCCCGGCTTCACCGACGAGGTCGTCCGCGTCTACCTCGCCCGCGAACTGTCTGAAGTGGACAGGGAGGTCCTCGGTGACGAGGAGGCCGACCTCGTCATGCGGAAGTTCCCGCTCGCCGAGGCGGTCCGGATGGCGCTGGCGGGCGAGCTGGTGAACGGGTCGACCGTCGGCGGCGTGCTCGCCGCGCACGCGGTGCTTTCGGGGGCGGCTTCGTCGCGGCCTTCGGACGCGCCTTGGCAGGACCGGCCGACGAAGTTCGCTTCGCGCGGTCTCTAGTGCTCGTGAGTGGTAAGGACGGGGTTCTAACCGTCCTTACCACTCACGAGGCGCTCAGTCGCGCAGACGGCGGCCTTGCGCGTCGGTGCCGCCGTTCGCCAGCAGCACGATCCCGTCGACCATCGGCCAGACCACCCCGACGCCGCAGGTGACCACCACGACCGCCAGCTGGCCGAGGGCGAGACCGATGTGGCCGGTGTAGAACCGCCCGATCCCGAACGGCAGCACGATCTGCAGCACCCCGGCGGCGATCTTCGACTTCGGCGAGTAGGGCAGGACCGCGGCCGGCCGCTGATACACGGGCACGAACGGCGGCGGGTCGAACCGCGGCGCCAGATACTTCGGGAGCGGCGCGGGCAGATCCTGGAACAGCGGCCGGAGTTCGCCGAGCGTCACGGCCTCGTACGCGGCGAGCACCCGGCCCTCGTACTCGTCCGGGGTGAGCCTGCCCTGGCTGTAGTGGTCGCCGAGCAGCCGCGCGGCCTCTTCGCGCTCGGCGGTGCCGACGCGCATCTCCTCCGGGTCCGGTTGCTGGGACATGCTCCCAAGGTAGCCCGTTTCACACCCGCGGCGCGGCGAGCGCGGCGCCACCAAGAAGTTCTTGGTGGGTCCTAGAGTGTCCGTGTGTCACGGGCCGGCGCTACCGGAGTCGCCCAGGTGGTCGCCGCTTACCTCGACCATCTGGTGGTCGAGCGCGGGACCGCGAGGAACACCCTCGACAGCTACTCCCGGGACCTGCGCCGGTACACCGCGTACCTCGGCGACGCCGACGTCGAGCGCTTCGCCGACGTCACCTCGGCGCACATCACCTCGTTCGGCGCGGCGCTGCGCGAGGGCGACGAAGAGCATCGCCCGCTGGCCGCGTCCTCGGCGGCCCGCGCGCTGGTCGCGGTGCGGGGGCTGCACAAGTTCGCGCACGCCGACGGCATCACCGAGCACGACCCGGCACGCGAGGTCCGCCCGCCCGCCGCGGCCAAACGGCTGCCCAAGGCACTGCCGGTGGACGACGTGCTGAAACTGCTCGAAACCCCGCCACCCGAGGGCGAACGGCCGCTGCGCGACAGGGCACTGCTGGAGTTGCTGTACTCCACCGGCGCGCGGATCTCGGAGGCCGTCGGGCTCGACGTCGACGACATCGACGACGCCGAACGGACCGTGCTGCTCGACGGCAAGGGCGGTAAACAGCGCATCGTGCCGATCGGCCGTCCCGCGCTGGAAGCGGTGCACGCGTATCTCGTCCGCGCGCGGCCCGCCCTCGCCACCCACGGCCGGGGGACACCGGCGATGTTCCTGAACGCCCGCGGCTCCAGGCTTTCCCGGCAGAGCGCGTGGCAGGTTCTCAAGGACACCGCGGAATCCGCCGGGATCACGGCGGGCGTCTCCCCGCACACGCTGCGCCATTCCTTCGCCACGCATCTGCTCGAAGGCGGCGCCGACGTCCGGGTCGTGCAGGAACTGCTCGGCCACGCTTCGGTGACCACCACGCAGGTGTACACGCTGGTCACGGTCAACACGCTCCGCGAGGTTTACGCGACAGCACATCCTCGCGCGCTTGGCTAATCGACCCGGTCGGTCACGGCGTGCCTCGTTGGCTCGACTCGCGAATCGCGCATAGGCTGCCGAGGATCCTGCCGAAGAGGAGCTTTCGCGCCATGTCGACACCGAACGAGCCGGCGAAGCCGTCCGCGTCCGCCGGTTCGGCCGCGGCGAGCCTCAGCCAGGTGACCATCGCCACCCCCGCCGAACACGACGGCGACGAACCGTCGGAGGACACGATCTCTTCCCGCGGCCGCAAGGCCAAGCGCGCCAAAGAAACCAAGCAGCAAGAACTCGAGAGGGAAGGGATCGGCCCCACCGGCCGCCCGTTCCGCGAGATCCCCGATCCGCCGCCACTGGACCGGCACGGTCCCGCACTGGTGATGGCCATGTGCAACCAGAAGGGCGGGGTCGGCAAGACCACCTCGACCATCAACCTCGGCGCGGCGCTGGCCGAATGCGGCCGCCGGGTACTGCTGGTCGACTTCGATCCCCAGGGCGCGCTTTCGGTCGGCCTCGGCATTCAGCCGCACGAGCTGGACCAGACGGTCTACAACGTCATCATGGAGCGCTCGGTCAGCATCACCGACGTCATCCGGAAGACCCGCGTCGACGGCGTCGACCTGCTGCCGAGCAACATCGACCTGTCCGCGGCCGAGGTCCAGTTGGTCGCAGAGGTAGGACGCGAACACACTTTGTTACGGGTCCTTCGTCCGGTCATGAACGACTACGACTATGTTCTTGTCGACTGCCAGCCCTCGCTAGGCCTGCTGACGGTGAACGCACTGACCGCCGCGGACGGTGTGATCATCCCGCTGGAGTGCGAGTTCTTCAGTCTGCGAGGCGTAGCGCTCCTGATCGACACCATCGAGAAGGTGCAGGAACGCCTCAACCCCAAACTGGACATCACCGGGATTCTCGCCACCATGTACGACCCGAGAACCCTGCACTCGAAGGAGGTCATGGCGAGAGTGGTGGAGGCATTCGGCGACACCGTGTTCGACACGGTGATCAACCGCACCGTGCGGTTCCCCGAGACGACGGTCGCGGGCGAGCCGATCACGACCTGGGCTCCCAAATCGGCGGGCGCGGCGGCTTATCGCGCGCTGGCACGCGAGGTGATCGCTCGGTGAGCAGGCGAGCTTCCCTGCCCGGAGCGTCCGAACTCTTCAGGATCACCTCCAGCCCCGCGCTCGATCTCCCGCCCGCGCCCGAACAGTCCGCCCCCGCGAAGGGGAACGGCAACGGGAACGGATCCGGGAACGACACGGGGCCCGCGCACAAGGATCAGCTGACCCGTGCCGCGCGCAGCGGTTCCGGGCGGACCAAGCACGACGCGAAGATCACCGTCTACGTCTCCGGCGACGAACTGCTGGCGATGGAGCAGGCCAGGCTGAACCTCCGGGCGAAGCACGGGCTCGTGCTCGATCGCGGCAGGCTGGTCCGCGAGGCGGTGGCCGTGCTGCTGGCCGACTTCGACGCGGCGGGCGAGGACTCGGTCCTCGTCCAGCGCCTGCGGGCGGGCAGCGAGGACGGGAAAGAGACCGAGAACTGATGGACGACCCGGCCGCGGCTGCTCCCAGCGGCTCAGAGCCGGTCGAGCGGACAGAGGCAGACGAGACCCCCGCCGTGCACGAGACCGTGCACGGCGGGATGGTCCCGGAAGGACTGGCCAGCGAAGAGCTGAGCACGTCCAAGTTCAAGGTCAACCTGACGAACTTCCAGGGGCCCTTCGATCTGCTGCTCCAGCTGATCTCGCAGCACCAGCTCGACGTCACCGAAGTCGCGTTGCACCGGGTCACGGACGATTTCATCGCCTACACCCGCGCGCTCGGCACGGAGTGGAACCTCGACGAGACGACCGAGTTCCTGGTCATCGCGGCGACTCTGCTCGACCTCAAGGCGGCGCGGCTGCTGCCCGCCGCCGAGGTGGAGAGCGAAGACGACCTGGCGCTGCTCGAAGCACGGGACCTGCTGTTCGCCCGCGTCCTGCAGTACCGGGCGTACAAGCAGGTCGCGGCGCTGTTCGGGGAGCTGGAGGCCGGCGCGCTGCGACGGTACCCGCGGTCGGTCGCGCTCGAAGACCGGTTCATGGGTCTGCTGCCCGAGGTGATGCTCGGCGTCGACGTGGAGAAGTTCTCCGAGATCGCGGTCGCGGTCTTCAAGCCGAAGCCGCCGCCGACGGTGTCGATCGCGCATATCCACATGGGCCGGGTCTCGGTGCGCGAGCACGCCGCGCTGCTGCGGCTCAAGCTCGCGGAACGGGGCGAAGCGACCTTCAGCGAACTGGTCGAGGACTGCGAGCACACCGTCGAGATCGTGGCGCGGTTCCTCGCGCTGCTGGAGTTGTACCGGGAGTCTTCGGTCCAGTTCGAGCAGCTGGAGGCGCTCGCTGAACTGCATGTGCGCTGGACCGGCGGTTCCGTGGAGCAGGCGTCGGTGGCGGCCGAACAGGACCTCGCCGCCGTCGAGGACGAGGAGTACGGGTGAGCCCCGAAGAGACCGAGAAGACCGAAGCGACCCCGGAGACCAGTGATGGGCCGAAAGCTCCCATCA
The DNA here is from genome assembly GCF_044765885.1 of Amycolatopsis sp. NPDC102389. Classification (NCBI taxonomy): domain Bacteria; kingdom Bacillati; phylum Actinomycetota; class Actinomycetes; order Pseudonocardiales; family Pseudonocardiaceae; genus Amycolatopsis; species Amycolatopsis sp. NPDC102389. The sequence continues at coordinate 3,605 of NZ_JBIWKX010000089.1, read as the reverse complement.
CCGAGTCCGACGAGGTGAAGGACGCTTTCGTCGCGTCGGATGAGGTGAAGGACGCTTTCAGCCCGCCGGAGCCCGAGACGGAGCCGCCTGCGGATGAAGGGCTCGTCGCGGCCGGTGACGGCGACTATCCCGACGTCACCTCCGACGAGGCGCTCGAAGCGGCGCTGGAGGCGTTGCTCCTGGTCGTCGACTCGCCGATCAACGAGGAATCGCTCGCCGACACCGTCGGGCAGCCCGTGTCCAGGGTGACCGTGGCGCTGCGCACGATGTCGCAGAAGTTCACCGAGCGGACCAGCGGAATCGACCTGCGCCGCGTCGGCGAAGGGTGGCGGTTCTACACTAGGGACGTCTATGCCCCGTTCGTGGAGAAGCTTCTGCTCGACGGCCAGCGTTCCAAGCTGACGCGAGCCGCACTGGAGAGCCTCGCCGTGATCGCCTATCGGCAGCCGGTGACCAGGGCCAGGGTCGCCGCCGTCCGAGGGGTGAACGTGGACGGGGTGATCAGGACGCTGCTGGCGCGCGGCCTGATCGAGGAGATGGGGACCGACCCCGAAACCACAGGCACGCTGTACGTGACGACCGAGCTGTTCCTGGAGCGACTGGGCCTCTCGTCCCTGGCCGACCTTCCGCCCATCGCTCCATTGCTACCCGAAGTGGACACCATCGATGACATCTGACCCGCATCCCGACGGCATTCGGCTGCAGAAGGTCCTTTCGCAGGCAGGCGTCGCCTCGCGGCGCGCGGCCGAGGACCTGATCGTGCGCGGTCGCGTGAGCGTGGACGGCAAGGTGGTCACCGAACTCGGCCGCCGGGTCGATCCGGACAACTCCGTGATCCACGTGGACGGCACCCGCGTCCAGGTCCGCGAGGACCTCGTCTACCTCCTGCTGAACAAGCCCAAGGGCGTGCACAGCACGATGAGCGACGACCGCGGCCGCCCGTGCGTCGGCGACTACCTGCGCGGCCGGTACGAGGAGACGCCCGGCATCGTGCACGTCGGCAGGCTCGACGAGAACACCGAAGGGCTTCTGCTGCTCACCAACGACGGCGACCTCGGCCACCGGCTGATGCACCCGTCGTTCCGCGTGCTGAAGACCTACTTCGCCGAGGTCGAGGGCATCGTCCCGCGCGGGCTCGGCAAGGAACTCCGGGCCGGTTTCGAACTGCCGGACGGCATCGTCAAGGTCGACCAGTTCCGCGTCAAGGACATGCTGGCCGGGCGCACCCAGATCGAACTGGTCATCCACGAGGGGCGCAAGCACATCGTGCGGCGGCTCATGGCGGCCACCGGGCACCCGGTGCGCAAGCTGGTCCGGACCGCGCTCGGCGACGTCCAGCTCGGCGCCCAGCGGTCGGGCTCGATCCGGCGGCTGAACCGCGGTGAGGTCGGCTCGCTGTACCGCGCTGTGGATCTGTAACCAAGACTTTCCGCCCTACTGCACAGGTGATCATCGCGTTTAGCTCTCCCTGACGGGCTTTCAGCCGACGGGGAAGGGCTCAACCGTGAAAACAGTTGTGCTGGCAGGGATCTTGGCGGTGGCCGCGGCCGTGGTCGCGGCACCGCAGGCCGCGGCGAAACCGCGGAGCAGCGAACCGGTCTACGACTTCGCCCAGGCCGTCCGCGAGACGGCTTGGGTGGACATCGGGCTCGACGGGGACGGCGACGGCCGTTCGGACCGGGTCGCCGCGGACATCATCCGGCCGAAGGAACCGGCGGCGCAGGGCAAGAAGGTCCCGGTCATCATGGACGCGAGCCCGTACTACTCGTGCTGCGGGCGCGGCAACGAGAGCGAGCTCAAGACCTACGACTCGGCGGGCAGGCCGGTCGGGTTCCCGCTCTACTACGACAACTTCTTCGTCCCGCGCGGGTACGCCGTGGTCCTGGTGGATCTGGCTGGTACCAACAAATCCCGCGGTTGCACCGACATCGGCGGGCCTTCGGACGTCAACTCGGCGCGCAAGGTGGTCGACTGGCTGAACGGCCGGGCGAACGGCTACACGACGGCGACCGGCTCGGCGAAGACCAACGCGACCTGGTCGACGGGCGCGGTCGGCATGATCGGGAAGTCCTACGACGGCACGGTGGCCAACGGTGTCGCCGCGACCGGTGTCGACGGGCTCAAGACCATCGTGCCGATCGGCGCCATCAGCTCCTGGTACGACTACTACCGCTCCGACGGCGCGAACCTGCGCCAAGGCAGCCCCGCGGGCCTCGCGCAGACCGTTTCGCAGCGCAACGGCGGGCAGAACTGCGGTGCGGCGAACCAGAAGCTGACCGCCGGCGCGACCTCGAACGGCGACTACAACTCGTTCTGGCTCGACCGGGACTACGTACAGAGCGCCTCGAAGGTGAAGGCGAGCGTGCTTGCTTCGCACGGCCTCGGCGACCTCAACGTCAAGACGATCAACTTCGGGCAGTGGTGGGAAGCGCTGAACGTCGAGCGCAAGATCTGGCTGACGCAGGCCGGTCACGTCGACCCGTTCGACTACCGGCGGTCGGCGTGGGTCGACACCCTGCACAAGTGGTTCGACCACTACCTGCTGGGCGTCGACAACGGCATCGAGAAGACGCCGGGTGCGAGCGTGGAACGCGAACCCGACGTTTGGGTGGATCAGGCGGCTTGGCCCGCGGGGAGCGCCGTCACCCTGCGCCCCGCGTCCGGCGGTACTCCGGGCGTCGGCACGCTCGGCACGACCGCGGGGACCGGAACGGCGTCGTTCACGGACTCCTCCGGCCAGTCCTCGAACAGTTGGGCCGCGAGGCCGACGGAGACCGCGAGCGGGCGAGTGCTGTTCAGCACCGGCGCGCTGGCGAAGGATCTCCACGTGTCCGGAACCGCGAAGGTGACTGTGACCGCGACGCCGTCGACGTCGACTGCGCGGCTCTCGGCGGTCCTGGTGGACTACGGCCCGGCGACGATCCGGAACTACACCGGGCCGAAGGAAGGCATCAAGAACGAAATGACCCAGTCGTGCTGGGGTTCGAGCGCTTCCGGCAACGACGCCTGCTACCTGGACACGAGCACCGACGCGGTCTCGGTGGGGCTGAACATCATCAGCCGCGGCTGGGCGGATCTGGCCAACCACCGTTCGCTGAGCCAGGAATCGCCGCTGACGCCGGGGCAGCCGTACACGATGACGTTCCGGCTGGCGAGCACCGATCACGTCGTCCCGGCGGGGCATCAGCTCGCGCTGATCATCGGCGGGACGGACGGCTCGTTCATCTCGGGTCCGGCGCAGTACCCGAAGATCACGGTGGATCTGGGCAAGACTTCGCTGGCACTGCCCGTCGCGGGCGCGGGACCGTCCGCGGTGCCGGCGGCGCTTCCGGTGGCTCCAGTGGGGATCGCACCGGCGACCGTTTCGGGGCTTGAGCGCGGCTAGGCGGTGTCCTGTAAGTCTGCACTTCCTTCGAGCGTCCACAAAGGACATTTCATCAGCCTGCAGTGACCGATTTGGGAACTTTGCGCATCTTCGCGGGGAGGTCGTGAGTGGCAAGTGGGGTTCTATTGAGCCGAAGGTCAAACGTGGCTTGTTCTCGGGCAGGCCGATGGTGGGATGAAGGCTCCCTTCGTCGCGTCTAATGCGGTGAAAGGAGCCTTCG
>NZ_JBIWKX010000088.1:0-24304 GCF_044765885.1 Amycolatopsis sp. NPDC102389 | reverse complement strand
TCCTCGCCGGCGGGCGGGGGTGGGGGGGGGGGCGGGGGTGCTGTTCGTCCAACCCCCCCCCCCCCCCCCCCCCACGACCCACCTGTACCGGCCATGCCACGTTTGACTTACCCCTCAATAGAACCCCACTCGCCACTCACGACCTCCGCGCGAAGATGGGCAAAGTTCCCAAGTTGGTCACTTTAGGGCCGAATAAGTGTCCTTTGTGGACGCGCGGAAGGTGCAGGCTTGCGGGACAGCGCCTAGCCGCACCAAGTCCCCGACACCGAACCGACTCCAGGGGTACGTCGTTCGCGACGGTAGCCCGGCGGATTTCTCGGACAAGAAAAAAGTGTTGCCATGAAAGGAAAACTCGGCGCGATATCCAGTGTGAGAGGGCCGTTCGTCGCACGCGCGCCGATCCGGCCGTGAGTTTTTGTCGGTGCCCCGGTGCACAGTGTCGATCATCGGATTCGACGACTGGAGGAGAGCCGATGTGCTGGCATTGCGACAACCCCGGGAAGACCCGCGACGACTACCTCGTCGAGGAGGTCCGCCCGCTGATCCGGAAGTACGGCTGGATGGTGCAGACGGTCGAGCGTGGAATCGCCCAACCCGGCTTCGCGTACACGGTCGGTCTCACCGACGCCGGGCTTCCGGAACTCGTCGTCACCGGCCTGAGAGAACGAAGATCCGGCCAGCTGCTGAACTATTTCGCCCAGCGGGTGGTCCGGTCAGGGCCGCCGGAGGCGGGGGAGGTGCTGCCCGCCGAGGTGGGATGGCCGTCGTTCGAGGTCGTTCCGCTCAGTTCGCCGCCGGCGCACATGATCACCGCCGTTCTCCTGTACGGCGAGAACTTCCGGGCCCTGCAACTGGTCTACGAGGACGAGCACGGCAATTGGCCGTGGGACAGGGAGTTCCGTGGCGGGACGGGCGGGCAGCCGGTACTGGGGGCGAGAGGCCGTGGCTGAATCCCTAGGGCACCGCGGGAGCTTCGCCCTCCCGCAGGCTGGTTCCCGGGGCCAGCCGTTGGACGGCGTCCTCCATATGGGCTTCCAGCAGCGAAAGCGCGGTCTCTTCGTCGCCCGCCCGCAGAGCCTCGATGATCTTGGTGTGCTCGCTGACCCGTTCTTCGACCCGCTGGTAGGTCCCTTGCAGCGCGGTGAGGCACATCCGGGTCTCGATCAGCAGGGTCCGCGCCATGCGCACGAGCCGTTTGCTGCCGGACGCGGCGATCAGCGCCTCGTGGAACCGGAGGTCCGCCCAGGAGAGCGCGGTCGGGTCGTCCTCGTCCGCGGCGGCGGCCATGGCGTGCACGGCCTCTTCGAGTTCGGTGGCGACCCGTTCCCGGTCCCCGCGCAACGCCCGCAGCATCGCGGCGCGTTCGATGGCCGAGCGTGCCGAGTAGATGTCGTAGACGTCGCCGGGTTCGAGGTCGATCACGAACAGTCCGCGGTGCCGCTCGCTGCGCAGGAGCCCCTCGGAAACGAGGTGCTGCATCGCCTCGCGCAGCGGTCCCCGCGAAACCTGGAACCGGGAGGCCAGGTCCGTTTCACCGAGCTGGGTGCCGGGAGGGAGAGCGCCGGTCATGATCGCGTCCCGCAGCTGGCGCGCGATGATCCCGGCGGTCGATTCCCGGCTGACCGGCTCGATATCCGGCAAGGACATGGTTCAGCTGCTCCTCTGTCCGAACAGTGCGCCCAAGGTGCGGACGAGCGGGGACTTCCCGGTGAGCCGCAGGCCCTCCCAGACGGTGACCTGGTTGGCGGTCAGCACCGGCTTGCCGAGCCTGGTTTCGAGCGTGTTGATCTCGCCGAGCGTCCGCATGGCGGTGTCGGGGACGAGCAGGGCGTCGGCGACCGGGTGGTCGCGGCTCACCGCGAGTTCGACGACGGCTTCCGGGCTGAGTTCGCCGACCTCGGCGGCGGTGTCGATGTCCGCGCTGCCCATCGAGACCACTTCGACCCCGCCCGCGCCGAGGAACTCGACGAACAGCCGGGCGACGTCGTCCGGGTAGCTGGCGGCGACCGCGACCCGCCGGACGCCGAGGGCCCGTGCGGCGTTGACGAAGGCGAAGGAGGTGCTCGACGCCGGGACACCGGCGACGGCGGCCAGCCGGTCGGCCTGGTCGCGGGCGCCTTCCCAGCCGTAGACGAAACTGCCGCTGGTGCACGCCCAGACCACCGCGTCCGGTTCGTGTTTGGCCAGCAGCGCGGCGCCGTCGGCGAGCCGGCTTTCGCTGCCGAGGTCCAGGAGCTCGGGCACGGCGTGCAGGTCGGTCCCGTAGATGTGCTCGACCGGCAGTTTGATCCCGGCCATGTCCCCGCCGAGGAGCTGTTCCGCGAGCGGGTAGTCGTCTTCGGCCGCGTGATCGGGGTAGATGAACCCGATGGTGGTCGTCTCGGACGGCGGCTCGGGTGGGGCGAACGGCGTGATGGGCACGGAACCTCCGGAGGGCAGATTGTCGACAATCGTAAGGGAAGAGGTCAGTCGACCTCCCGGAGCCACTTGCCGGGCCCGACGATCGGCAGGTTCATCCGCCGGAGGCAGGCCCACATCGTGAGCTGATTCGCGGTGAGGACGGGTTTGCCGAGCGCGCTTTCGAGCGGCTCGATCAGATCGTAGGTGGGGAGGTTGGTGCAGCTGACGAAGATGGCTTCCGCGTCGGCGTGGTCGGCGGCGAGGATGCGTTCGGCGATGGTCCGGTAACTGACCTTCCAGATGCCACCGCCCAGGCCGAGATGGTCGCTCGAAACGGTGCGGACGCCGAGCTCGGCCAGGAAGTCGTGCAGCTTCCCGGTCAGGTCGCCGTCGTAGGGCGTCAGCACCGAGACGCGGTGGAGGTCGAGCTGATGCAGGACTTCCGCCAGCGCTCCGGACGTGGTGACGGCGTCCGTCGCGCCGGCGTCACAGATCGCCTTGGTCAGAGAGCGCTCGTAGTCCACACCATTGACGAAACTTCCGGAGGTGCAGAGATAGGCGACGACTTCGGGCTCCACGTGGAGCACGTCCCTCGTGGCGGCGGCGAGATGCCTGCTGTCGCTGACGAGCTGGGCCATTTCCATGCTGACGGGCACGGGCTCGTACGGCGTGCGCGCCAGATGGAGGGAGACCTCCATGGGTACCCAGCGCCACAGCTCACGTTCCAGGGCCAGGTCGAAGGGGGCGATCACGCCGATACCGCGTTGCGCCAACGGGCCTTCGAACTCCAGTAAGTCGAAATCCAAGTCTCAGCCTCCGGAAACTTCTGCTGTCACAGTCCGGTGCTCCGGGGGTCGTTCCTCGGATTGTTGACAATCATACGAGCCACTTTTACGGTGTCAACGTGATCGCCTCGGAGACCCCTGTGCTGGCGGTGCTCTGCGGAGACACGCGCCCACCGGACATGCGCGCTATCGAAGCCGAAGCGGTGGTTCGTTACACCGACGCGGCAGGGTTGGCCGACGCGTTATCCGGCGCCGACGCGTTCTTCGTCTACGACTTCCTGTCGACCGCCGTCCCTGGCGCCTGGCACGCGGCCGACAGGCTGCGCTGGCTGCACATCGCCAGCGCGGGTGTCGACCCGGTGCTCTTCCCGGGGCTGCAGGAGAGCGGCGTCGTGCTCACCAATTCGCGTGGGGTGTTCGACGGGGCGATAGCCGAGTACGTCCTCGGGGTCGTCCTCGCGTTCGCCAAGGACTTCGCCCGTTCGTGGGAGCTGCAGAGGCAGAGGCAGTGGAAGCATCGGGAGAGTGAGCGGATCTCCGGCCGCCGGGTGCTGGTGGTCGGCACCGGGCCGATCGGCCGGTCCATCGCGCGGATGCTGCGGGCGGCCGGGATGTCGGTCGCGGGTGTCGGACGCCGTCCTCGTGAGGGCGATCCCGACTTCGGAGACGTGTACGCGTCTTCGGATCTGGCTCGCCATCTTCCCGGAGCGGACTACGTCGTCGCGGTCGCGCCACTGACCGAGCAGACGAAGGGCATGTTCGACGCCGAGGCCTTCGCCGCGATGAAACCCGGCGCACGGTTCGTCAACGTCGGCCGCGGTGAGCTGGTCGTCACCTCGGACCTGATCGGAGCACTGCGGGACGGGTCGCTCGGCGGAGCGGCGCTCGACGTCTTCGACACCGAGCCGCTGCCTTCCGACAGTCCTTTGTGGACTATGGAGAACGTGCTGATCTCGCCGCATATGTCGGGCGACTTCGTCGGCTGGCGTAATACTCTGGTAGAGGTGTTCGCGGACAACTTCCGTCGCTGGCGCGCGGGGGAGCCGCTGCGCAACGTCGTGGACAAGCAGCTCGGGTACGTGCCGTCGGAGACGCTTCGCCAAGGTTAGGGGCCGGATTGAACGACACGAAGTTGACCGCGAGCGAGCTTGTCGCCGCGTACGCCACCGGGGAACTGTCGCCGGTCGAGGCCACTCAGAACGCCTTGCGTGTCATCGAAGAACGCGACGGCGAGACCAATGCCTTCTGCCTGGTCGACGCCGATGGCGCGCTCGAACAGGCGAAGGCTTCCGAGATCCGCTGGCGGGACGGCAATCCGATCGGCTGGCTCGACGGTGTCCCGGCCTCGATCAAGGACATGTTCCTGACCCAAGGCTGGCCGACGCTGCGCGGTTCGCGATGCATCGACCCCGACCAGCCGTGGGACGTCGACAGCCCGGTCACCGCGCGACTGCGTGAAAACGGCTTGGTGCTGCTGGGAAAGACCACGACGCCGGAACTGGCGTGGAAGGGCGTCACCGACAACACGCTGACCGGGATCACCCGCAATCCGATCGACCCGTCGACGACGGCGGGCGGCTCCAGCGGGGGCAGTGCCGCGGCCGTCGCGGCTGGGATGGGTGAGCTCTCCGTCGGTACCGACGGTGGCGGCTCGATCCGGATTCCGGCTTCGTTCTGTGGAATCGTCGGTCTCAAACCGACGCACGGCCGGATCCCGCTGTTCCCGGCGAGCCCGTTCGGTCCGCTCTCGCACGCCGGCCCGATGGCGCGTTCGGTGGACGACACGGCGCTGCTCCTCGACGTTCTCGCGATGCCCGACTACCGGGACCCGGCCGCGCTCGCCCCGCCCGTCTCGACCTACCGCGAGGCCGTCCGCCGGGACGTGCGCGGGCTGATCGCCGCCTACTCGCCGACACTCGGCTTCGTCGATGTCGACCCGGAGGTCGCGGAGATCGTCAAGTCGGCGGTCCAGTCGCTCGGGGACGCGGGCCTGCACATCGAAGAGACCGATCCCGGTTTCGCGGATCCCAAGCCCGCCTTCGACATCCTGTGGTCGACGGGCGCGGCCAAGTGGCTGGACACCTTCCCCGCCGGTTCGGAGACCAAGGTCGATCCCGGGCTGCGGAAGGTCTGGGAATTCGGCAAGACCTTCTCGGCGAGCGACTACCTCGGCGCCAACGCCGAGCGGGCCGCGCTGGGCATCCTGATGGGCGAGTTCCACACGCGCTACGACGTGCTGATCACGCCGACCCTGCCGATCCCCGCTTTCGAAGCCGGGCACGAGGTGCCGCCGGGCAGCGGGCTGAGCGGCTGGCCGGATTGGACGCCGTTCACCTACCCGTTCAACATGACCCAGCAGCCCGCCATCAGCGTGCCGGCCGGCCGCACCTCCAGGGGGCTCCCGGTCGGCTTGCAGATCGTCGGCCCACGGCACTCCGACGACCTGGTGCTCGCGGTCGCGAAGCTCCTCGAGGAGGTCCGTCCTTGGCCGTGACCTGCGGAAAGGGAGCAAGGGACCTTTGCTACCACTTCTCTCGGTGGTGAGGTCAGGGCTGGGCGGCGTGCGTCTTCCGGACGAGCCCGCGCACCTGGCCGCTGCACAGGGCGAGACAGGTGGCGGCCACGACCAGGGCGGCGCAGGCGAGCAGTGTCGTGCTGACGCCGAAGTGCTGCGCGGCCGGCCCGGCCGCCATCTGGCCGAGCGGCAGGGCGATGAAGGAACCGAGCATGTCGTAGGAATAGACGCGCGCGAGCTTGTCCTCGGGCACGTTCTCCTGCAGCGAGACGTCCCACGCGACCACGAACTGCTCGATCGCCAGGCCGGAGACGAACATGGCCGCGAGCAGCAGCGGAAGCCAGGGCGCCTGGCCGAGGAGGATCAGCGGCGGCGCTTCGAAAAGGATCACCGCCACGCCGACGAACAGCGCGCGCCGGGGCTGCCATCGCGCCACGAGGATCCCGCCGACGAGCGAGCCGATCGTCTGCGCGGCGAGGGCGAAACCCCAGCCGGAGCGCCCGAAAGAACCATCGGCGACGACGGGGCCGAGCACCGCGATCCCGCCGGCGATGACGGCGTTCACCACCATGAACTGCACGACCACGACCCACACCCAGGTCCGTGACCGGAATTCGCGCCAGCCTTCGGCGAGTTCCGCCAGCGGGCGGCTGCCGGGGACCCGTTCCCGGCGGTTGAGGCGGATGCGCCGGTACGACAGGGCGGAGCCCAGGAACAGGAGCGCGTTCCCGCCGAGCGCCCAGCCGGGGCCGACCGCGCTGACCAGGATGCCGCCGAGCCCGGCACCGGCGATCCGGCCGGAGTTCGACAGCAGCCTGGCCAGCGCGTTCGCCTGCGCGAGCTGGGTGGCGGGCACCGTCAACGGGGTGAGCGACGCCGACGCGGGTGCCGAGATCGCGGCCACCGCGCCGTTGACCACGCTCAGTCCGACCAGCAGCGGGATCGACGCGAATCCACAAAGGACACTCGCGGCGATGGCGGCCTGCGTCACGGTGGCGGCGACTTCGGTGCCTTGCAGGATCACCGAGCGCGGCAGCCGGTCCGCGAGCACCCCGCCGAACAGCAGCAGGACCACACTCGCCACCGAGCGGGCGCCGACGACGATACCGATGTCGACGGCGGAACCGGTCAGGTCGATCACGGCGAACGCGAGCGCGAGCGGGGCGACGGCGTTGCCGAACTCCCCGAACGTGCGGCCGCCGATCAGCCAGCGGAAGTTGTGGTGGCGCAGTGGTTCGCGCAGGGACGTCACGGTCGCCTCATCTCGAACATCGCGACCGTCGCGCTGACCGGGATCGTGCCCCGGGTCCGGGGCGGTTTCGCGGCCGAGTGCAGCAGATCGCTCAGTTCGCGGGCGTGTTCGAGTGCCTTCTCCCAGGTCTCGCGGTCGACCCACATCTCCGCGTCGCTGATCGACCCGTGTTCGCCGGGCAAGCGGAATTCGCTGCGGCGCTTGAGTTCTTCGGTCATCGCCGCGATGAGAAGCTGTTCTTCATCCGGATTCTTGGAGGTGAACCGCATCCCGGACTCCGGATCGTGGCGGTAGCGTTTCGCCAGCCCGCCCCGGATCCGGACCTCCTCGGCGACGTCGAGCAGCCCGGCCTCGTGCAGCCGCCGCAGGTGATAGCTGACATTCGCTTGTGTCTCACCGAGTTCGCGCGCGGCTTCGGCCGCGCTCATCGCGACACCGGTCAAAAGCGACAGAATGCGCAGCCGCACGGGATGGGCGAGGACGCGCAGCCCGTCGAGGTCGGGGGAGTCGGACATGCCCCGAGTATCGACTGCCGGGACGGCAACCGTCAAACAGTTATTTGGGGGTATCGTTGGCCGGGAGATCCGGTGCGGTGGACCGATGTCTGTGCTCTGCTGGGAGTCATGCGTACGACGACATTGGGCAGGAGCGGTCTCGAGGTGTCGAGGATCGCCTTCGGCACCTGGCAGCTCGGCGGCGACTGGGGTTCGTTCGACGAGGACACGGCGATCGCGGCGATCCACCACGCCCGCGAACTCGGGGTCACCCTCTTCGACACCGCCCAGGCCTACGGTTTCGGGAAATCCGAAGCGATGCTCGGGAAGGCGTTGCGCGAGGAGCTCAAGCGCGACCGCGACAACCTCGTCATCGCCACGAAGGGCGGCATCAAGCCGCGCTCCGAACGTCCGCGCGACTCCCGGCGCGAGTGGCTGACGCAGGGCATCGAGGACAGTCTTCGTTTCCTCGACGTCGACCACATCGACCTCTACCAGATCCACTGGCCCGATCCCGGCGCCCCGGCCGAGGAGACGGCGGCGATCCTGCAGGAGTTCGTCGACGCCGGGAAGATCCGGCATGTCGGCGTCTCGAACTACGACACCGCGGGGCTGGCCGCCTTCGACAAGACCCGTCCGGTGGAAACCCTGCAGCCGCCCTATCACTTGTTCCGCCGCGACATCGAAACCGATCCACTCCCGTATGCGCGGGAGAACGACATCGGTGTGCTCGTGTACAGCCCGCTCGGCAGCGGCCTGCTGACCGGGGCCTTCACGCCCGAGACGACGTTCGAGAAGACCGACTGGCGTTCACGATCGTCGGCGTTCACCGGCGAAACCTTCCTGCGCAACCTCGCCGTGGTCGACCGGCTCAAGGAATTCGCCGCGGGCAAAGGGATCTCGGTCAGTCAGCTCGCGATCGCGTGGACGCTCGCCCAGCCGGGCGTGCACGTCGCGATCGTGGGCGCGCGCAAGGCGGCCAACATCGAAGCCAGTCTCGCCGCGGCCGACATCGACCTGACCGCGGACGAGCTCGCGGAGATCGACCGGCTCACCGCCGACGCCGTTCCCGTGTCGGGAGCGAGCCCCGAGGGCGTCGCCTAGAGCTTGAATTCCGTACCGTCCAAGGGAAGCGAGGCGCCGCCGGTCAGTACGGCGGCGTGCTCCGGCGAGGCCGGGTCGATCACCGGGTTCGTGTTGTTCAGATGCGTGTACGCCCACCGCGGGCCGGGCCGCAGCTTCGCGAGGCTGCCGGTGATCGGCAGATGCCCCATCGCCAGCTGAGCGCCGTCGCCTACCTCGGCCGCGGTGGCGCCCGACATCTCGTCCGGCGCGTAGAAGGTGCCGTCCAGCAACACCAGGCCGGCGTCACGGGTGAAGTCGTCGAAGCCGTCCGGCCAGCTCTTCAGACAGGGCGCGTATACGAACACGCCACCGGTCCGGACGTCTTCGATCCGGTACGCCACCACCCATGGTCCGTCCTCAGTGGACGAACGCGCGTACTTCGGCCGCTTGTCGCTTACGGGAAGCGTGCTCACCCGCAGTCCGTCGATGGTGACGTCCGACGACGGCAGCCAGTCCCAGCCGCCGTAGCCGTCGATGATCGAACGAGCGGGGAACTGCTCGGACAAGGCCCCCAGAACAGCCTCTGGTGCCCATACCGGAAGGCCACCCGCTTCCCGCAACAGAAGCAGGCCCAGCGAATGGTCGAGTTCGGCGTCGGTCAGCAACACGCCTCGCAGCGGGATCTCCCGCGGTCCCGGCCCGGCGCGCAGTGGCGGCGTGGCGAGGATCTGCGCGCGGATGTCCGGTGACACGTTGAGCAGGTACCACCCCTCGCCGTCCGCGCTCACCGCGACACAGTCCTGGGTCCGCGGCGGTGCGTCCGAGACGCACAGCGCGCAGGCGCAGTTCCATTGCGGGAAACCACCGCCCGCCGCGGTGCCGAGCAAGATCACCCTCATCGTGGCCCTCGCATCACGAGTTCGTCCGTTTTCGCCGGCGTGGCGAGGATGAGGTCGACGACGTCGCGATGCGGTGAACGCGAGCACACCGGGTCCGTCGCCGAGGCGTCACCGGTGAGCTGGAACGCCTGGCACCGGCAGCCGCCGAAGTCGATCGCGCGCCGATCGCAGGTGCCGCAGGTGTCCGGCATCCAGTCCTCGCCACGATAAGCGTTGAAGGAGCTGGATTCGTACCAGATCCATGCCAGCGGCCGGTCCCGCACGTTGTCGAATTCCAGCGTCTCGATCGCCGTCGACGCGGGACAGGGCAGCACGTTCCCGTCGGGCGCCACGGTCAGTTGCCGCGCGCCCCAGCCGTACATGCACGGCTTCGGGTACTGCTCGTAATAGTCGGCGACGACGTAGATGATCTCCATGCGGCCGCGCAGCCGCTTGGTGGCCGCGCGCACGATGGGCTCGGCCTCGTCGAGTTGCCGCCGGGTCGGCATCAGGGCGTCGCGGTTGCGCAGGGCCCAGCCGTAGTACTGCGTATTGGCCAGTTCGAGCCGGTCCGCGCCCATGTTCTCGGCCAGGTCGATGATCCCGGCGAGCTGGTCGTGATTCTGCCGGTGCAGCACGACGTTGACCGAAAGCGGCAGCCCGGCCTTCTTGATCAGCTCGGCGACGACCAGTTTCCGGTCATGGGCTCGTGCGCCGGCGAGCCGGTCCGCGCGGTCGGCGGTCGCGCCCTGGACGGAGAGCTGGATATGCGCGATACCGCGCTCGACGAGATCGTCCAATCTGGACTCCGTCAGCCCGAGCCCGGACGTCACCAGGTTGACGTAGCACCCCAGTTTCGTGGCGTGCTCGACCAGGATGGGCAGATCCGGCCTGGCGAGCGGCTCGCCGCCGGACATGTGCACCTGAAGCACGCCGAGTTCTCGCGCCTGTGAAAGCACGGAAAGCCATTCCTCTGTGGACAGTTCGCCGTCGCGAGCGATCAGCTCCACGGGATTCGAGCAATACGGGCAATGCAGCGGGCAGCGATGGGTCAGCTCGGCCAGCATGCCCAGCGGCGCCGCGGTTTTCAGGTCCATTCGACGATCCGCCGATCTCCGAGCCGGGACAGGACGTCCAGGATTTCTTCCTCGCGAACACCGGCGTAGCGCTTGCGCAACGCCGAAGCGATCCCTGCGACGTCTTCGACGCCGTCGCAGAGCCCGAGTACGGCCGCCGTCGTGGGATTCGGGACGAGCACGCCTTCGGGGAACAGGAGGACGTGCGTTTCCCTGGTCTGGTCGTAGCTCAGCCGGACTCCGCGTCGCAGCCGCGGCACCGAGCCCGATTCGATGGTGGTCATGGCTACTCCTTGGCCGCCGCGCGCTCGATGGCGTCGAGCATCGACCAGAGCACGTCGGTCTTGAACGACAGCGCGGCGATCGCCTTCTCCTGCTGCTCACGGGTGACGGCGTGCCGTACGACGATGTCGAGCGTTCCCTTGCCCTCGCCGGAGACCTTGTCGATGCGGTTGGTGAAGTAGGCGAGGTCTTCCGGCGCGATCCACGAATAGTTCGCCAGCATGTCGGCGACCCGCCGCTGCATGAGATGGCCGGCGAACATTTCGGTCAGCCCCGAAGCGACCGCTTCGAGCCAAGGTTTCGTGCGGGCGAAAGTCACGTAGGCGTCGACGGCGAACCGTACGCCGGGGGCGACGTGCCGCTGATCGAGAACCTCTTCCCGGTCAAGGCCGACCGCGGTGCACAACCGGAGCCAGCGCTCGATTCCGCCGTCGCCGGCCTGCGCCCCGTCGTGATAGACGATGCGGTCGAGCCATTCCCGGCGTATCTCGGGCAGCGGGCAGTTGCTGATGATCGCCGCGTCCTTCTGCGGGAGTACGCACTGGTAGTACCAGCGGTTCGCGGCCCAGATCTTCAGCTCGTGCGCGGACAGGTCCCCGCCGTGCATCCGCACGTGGAACGGGTGCGTTCCCCAGTAGCGGTGCGAAAGCCCGCGCAAGGCCGCGATGAACTCCGACGACGACATGGGCGACACCGGGCAGCCTCCTGGGGCTCGCTGATCGGGACGGCGGCGCGGTGGTGGGGGACGGCCCCCACCACCGGATGCGGATTCAGTCCTCCATGCGGGCCGCGTAAGCGGTGACCTCCATGGGGGTTTCGTACTCGACGAAGTCGGGAGTGGTCCATACCTCGATGGTTTCGATCATTTCTCCTCCTAACGTCCACATGGGATCGAACGGGGGCGAGCCCCGCCACCCTAGAAGCGTGCCGCCGATTCTGGCCAGACGTAAGGCACAGGTTCCGGAGTCATTTTGTAAAGTTTCCTACCTATGGCCGATCGGGTCGCCCGATTCGTCACGCTCGGCGCATACAACGGTTAACGGCTCGCGCGCCCGATAGCCCGTCCAGTGGTGTCCGTTTCGTTATGTTGTGTGTTTCTATCCAACTCGACGGGGGCTCCAGGGTGGTAACCGAAGGAGGCGTCCCATGTCCTTACGTCGTACTCTCGCCGCCACGTTCGCCGCGGCGACGGCCGTGTCGATCGCGGCCATCCCGGCCGCGGCCGCCGAAGCGCCGTCCGTCCAGGCGATCAGACAGCTGGCGAGTGGCCTCAACCAGGCATGGTCGATCGACTTCCTGCCCGACGGCACCGGCCTCTTCACGCAGAAGGACGCCAAGACGATCAGCAAGATCGACAAGGCGGGCAAGGTCACCACGGTCCAGACCATCCCCGGGGTGAGCGTGACCGCGGAGGCCGGCCTGCTCGGCATCGCCGTTTCGCCGAAGTACGCCACCGACGAGACGGTCTTCATCTACTACACGACCAGCTCCGACAACCGCATCGCCAAGCTGAAGCTGGGCCAGACCCCGACTCCGATCGTCACCGGCATCCCGCGCGGCTCGCAGTACCACCACGGCGGACGGATCCGGTTCGGGCCCGACGGCTACCTCTACGCGGGGACCGGCGACGGCCAGAACGGTGCCAACGCGCAGAACAAGAACTCCCTCGGCGGCAAGGTCCTGCGCGTCACCACCGACGGCGCGGCCGCGCCCGGCAACCCGTTCAACAGCCGCGTCTACTCCTACGGTCACCGCAACGTCCAGGGGCTGACCTGGGCGAACGGGCAGCTGTACGTCTCCGACATCGGCGCGAACAAGCTCGACGAGCTGAACAAGATCGAGCCGGGCAAGAACTACGGCTGGCCGACCTGCGAAGGCCCGTGCAGCACGGCGGGGATGACCAACCCGGTCAAGGCCTGGCCGACGTCCTCGGCGACTCCGAGCGGGCTCGCGGCCTACAAGGGTTCGCTGTACATGGCGTCGCTCAAGGGCGGCACCTACAAGCTCGACCTGAACGGCAACGGCGGCAAGCTCTGGACCGATCTGGGCCGCACGCGGGATGCCACCGCCGGACCGGACGGCCAGCTGTACACGATCACCCCGGGTGCCCTCTACGTCTCCGACGGCAGCTAGCCCCCGGCGCGTTTAGTCCTCTGGATGCGGTGGACTACCGCATCCAGAGGACTAAACGCGGGGGATGGCCGCCGCGTGTTCGAGTTCGGCGAGCGCGGTGTCCAGGTGGGTCAGGATGCGCTGCAGATGCGGGACGCTCCGGCGGCAACCGGTGACGCCGAAGTCCAGGTTGTCGCCGTTGCTGGTCAGCGTGATGTTCAGCGCCTGCCCGTCCAGCAGCACCGACGCCGGGTAGATGCCGTCGAGCGAAGCGCCGTTCCAGTACATCTGCTTGCGCGGTCCCGGCACGTTGGAGATCACCAGGTTGAACGGCGGTTTCGTGTTGTTCACGAAACCGGGGATCGGCGACACGCCGAGCTGGGCGACGTTGATCCCCGACAGCAGCAGCGTCTGCAGCGGGGTCAGCTCGGAGAACAGCTTCTTCCCGTTCCGCATGGACGCGTTGATCGTCGCGAGCCGCGCGGCCGGATCGGCCAGATGCGTGGCGAGGTTGCACAGCAACGCGCCGATGTTGTTCCCCGCCGCGTCTCCACTGTCCTTGCGCCGCAAGGAAACCGGGACCATCGCGGTGAGCGGCGCGTCGGGGAGCGCGTTCTGTTCGATCAGGTAGTCCCGCAGCGCGCCCGAGCACATCGCGAGGACGACGTCGTTGCGCGACACCCCGGCGGCGGTCGCCACCTTGCGCACCCGGTCCAGCGACCACGACTGCGCGGCGAACCGCCGGGCCCCGCCGATCGGCACGTTCAGCATCGTCTTCGGCGCCTGCGCCGGCAGCGTGAGCGTGTGCTCCTGGAACGCCTCCCGCGCCACTTTCATCGCGGCGGGCGCGATACCGGCGAGCTGGTTGACCGTCTTGCCGAAGGTGCTGAACACCGAGGGCGACGCCTTGCCGTTGCGGCCGCCGTCCGGTTTGGGGCGACGGCCCCACGGCGGCGGGCAGTCGAGGTCGGCCGGGTCGTCCGACAGCGTGCCCTGCAGATGCCGCAGCGCCGAGACGCCGTCCATCAGCGCGTGGTGGATCTTGCTGTAGATCGCGAACCGGCCGTCCTGCAGGCCCTCGACCAGGTGGATCTCCCACAGGGGACGGTGCCGGTCGAGCAAGGTGCTGTGCCAGCGGCCGGTCAGCTCCAGCAGTTCGCGGATCCGGCCGGGCTGGGGCAGCGCCGAATGGCGGAAGTGATAGTCGAGTTCGAGGTCGGTGTCGGTCGACCAGGCGAGGTGACCGGCGGTGTTGACCGGCCGGGCGGGGCGGCGCCGGAACACCGAGCGCATGTTGTCGGACTCGAGCATGTTCCGGCGGATGTCACGCAGGTAGTCGGGCCCGGCGTCCTCGGGTTTCTTGAACAACTGCAGCCCGCCGACGTGCATCGGATGTTCGCGCGTCTCGACGAGAAGGAACATCGAGTCGGTCACGGGCATGAACGGCATCGTCGGACCACCTTCCGCGCGGCGGCGTGCGAGCACGCCGGGTGCCAGAGTCTACGCACACCGAAACCACCTTCTCACGCTTTAGGGTGGCTCACATGACGATCCCGACCGATCCGCAGACGGGTGAGTTCCGTCGGTCCGCCAACCATTTCGACGCGCGTATCACCGCCGACGGCCGCGACGGCTGGCCGGTGGAGGCCGGAAGATACCGGCTGGTGGTCAGCCGGGCCTGTCCCTGGGCGAGCCGTGGGCTGGTCGTCCGGCGGCTGCTCGGGCTCGAATCCGCGCTGAGCCTGGCCGTCGCCGACCCGATCCAGGACGAGAAGAGCTGGCGGTTCACCCTCGATCCCGATGACCGGGATCCGGTACTCGGCATCAAGTACCTGGCCGAGGCCTATCACGCGGCCGACCCGCACTACATGGGCGGGATCAGCGTTCCGGCCATTGTGGACATTCCGAGCAAACGGCTGGTGAGTAACGACTATCCCCAGATCACCCTCGATCTGTCCACCGAATGGACCAGCCTGCACCGGCCCGGTGCGCCCGATCTCTACCCTGAGCGACTGCGCGGCGAGATCGACGATGTCAACGCGGGTGTTTTCGCCGACGTCAACGCCGCCGTGTACCAAGCGGGTTTCGCGACCAAGCAAGCCGCGTACGACGACGCCTACACCCGGCTCTTCGCCATGCTGGACGTGCTTTCCGAGCGGCTCGAGAAGCAGCGCTACCTCGTCGGTGACACGATCACCGAAGCGGACATCCGGTTGTTCACCACGCTCGTCCGCTTCGACGCCGTCTACCACGGGCACTTCAAATGCAACCGGAACAAGCTGACCGAACTGCCGGTGCTGTGGGCCTACGCCCGCGACCTCTTCCAAACGCCGGGCTTCGGTGACACGGTCGACTTCGACCACATCAAGCGGCACTACCACGCGGTGCACGAGCAGGTGAACCCGACGCGGATCGTCCCCTTGGGACCGGATCTGTCCGGCTGGACGACGCCGCATCACCGGGAGCAGCTGGGCGGGCGCCCGTTCGGCGACGGCACGCCGCCGGGACCGCCGCCCGAGGACGAACGGATCGGGGACACGGATGGAGTCACTGCCTGAACGCACCGACGTCGTCGTGATCGGCGGCGGGATCATCGGGGTCGCCTGCGCGTACCGGCTCGCCGCCGCCGGGGTCTCGGTACTGCTGCTCGAACGCGACATCCTGGGCGCGGGCTCGACGGCGAAGGCGGCGGGCGGGATCCGGTCGTCGTTCACCACCCGGGTCAACATCGAGATCGGGCTGCGCGGGCTGGCCGAGTACGCCTCCTTCGCCGAGACGTACGGGACCGAGATCGATTTCCGCCGCGACGGCTACCTGTACCTGGTCACCGACCCCGCCGACCTGCCCGAATTCGAGCGCTGCGCCGAACTGCAGAACTCCTACGGTGTCCGCAGCCGGCTCGTCGAACCCGCCGAAGCGCGGCGGTTTTCCCCGCTGATCGACACCGAAGGCGTGGTCGCGGCGCTGTGGTCGCCGGACGACGCCAAGGCCACGCCGGACGCCGCCGTCCAGGGCTACGCGCGAGCGGCCCGCGGGCACGGCGCGGTGCTGAAGACCGGCGTCGAGGTCGTCGGGATCGAACGCGACGGCGACGAGATCACCGGTGTCCGGACCTCGGGCGGGTTCGTGCGGACGGACGCGGTGGTCTGTGCCGCGGGCGCGTGGTCGGGGCGGATCGGCGAGCTGGCGGGCGTCGAGCTCCCGGTGCGGCCGTACCGGCGGCAGGTCGTGTTCACCGGACCGGTCGCGGACCTGCCCGAGTCCGTGCCGCTGACCATCGAGATGCCCTCGGCGTTCTACTTCCACCGCGAGGGTCTCGGCCTGGCGATGTCCTTCTGCGACGGTGACGGCGACCCCGGCTTCGACACCCGGTACCAGCCGGGCGAGTGGCTGCCGAAACTCGCCGAAATCGCCGCGCGCCGGGTGCCCGCCGTGCTCGACGCCGGGATCCGCGGCGGCTGGGCCGGGCTGTACGAGGTCACCCCGGACCGCAACCAGATCGTGGGGGAAAGCGTCCACCTGTCGAGGTTCTTCTACGCGACCGGGTTTTCGGGACACGGGTTCCAGATGGGCCCGGCCGTGGGGGAGCTCGTGCGGGACCTCTACCTGGGGCGGGTCCCGGCCATCGACATCACCGGGCTCGACGTCCGCCGGTTCGCCGGCGACCGGGCCGTGACGAGGGAGCACAACATTGTCTGAGTTCGTCGAAGTCACCACCGAGGCCGAGCTGCGCGAGATCCTGCCGCCGCCGCTGGAGCGGACCGCGAACAAGGCGCGCCCGAAGCTGCACGAGCTCGACCGGCAGTGGCTGGCGCAGTCGCCGTTCGTGCTGATCGCGACGTCCGCGGCGGACGGCACCTGCGACGTCTCGCCGAAGGGCGACCCGGCCGGGTTCACGCTGGTGCTGGACGACACGCGGATCGCCATCCCGGAGCGGCCGGGCAACCGGCGCGCCGACGGGTTCTGCAACGTGCTGTCGAATCCGCATGTCGGGCTGATCTACCTGATCCCCGGCCGCGGCGACACGCTGCGGATCAACGGCCGCGCGCGGCTCGTGCGGGAGGCGCCGTTCTTCGACGACATGATCGTGAAGGGCAGCCGGCCGAAGCTCGCGCTGGTGGTCGACATCGACGAGATCTTCCACCACTGCCAGAAGGCGTTCATGCGGTCGAAGCTCTGGTCGCCGGAAAGCTGGACGCCTGACGCGGTGCCGCCGCGGGCCGCGATCGCGAAGACCTTCGAGCGGCCGGAGGAGTCGCTCGCCGACCTCGAGGCGTACTACGACCCTGCCGCCTACTCGGCCGGTTTGTACTGACGCCGTTGTCCGTGAAGGCCTCCTTGAGGGACCCAGAGTCCCTCAAGGAGGCCTTCACGGACCGTCGGGGCCTGGCGCGGTGGTTGCTGGATCGTTGAACGATCTGGCACTATCGGCGGGGTGCCTGCACCCACCGGAGCCCAGCATCTCGCCGACGCGCTGACCGCTCTGGGGACCGAAGTCGTCTTCGGTCTCCCCGGGGTGCACAACCTGCCGTTATGGGAGGCGCTGGCCGATACGGACATCCGGCTCGTCGGGGTCCGGCACGAGCAGACGGCCGGGTACGCGGCCGACGGTTACGCCCGCGCGACGGGGAAGCTCGGGGTCGCGCTCGTGACCACCGGGCCGGGTGCGGCGAACACGCTCGCCGCGGTCGGCGAAGCCATGGCGTCGGCGGCGCCGGTGCTCGTCATCGCGACCGACATCCCGTCCACGCTGCGGCGGCCCGGCGTGGTCCGCGGCGTCCTGCACGAGACGTCGGATCAGCAGGCGATGTTCGCGCCCGTCACCAAGGCCGGGTTCACCGTCACGAGCGCCGACCAGGTCGCCGCCACCCTCCATCGCGCGGCCAGGCTCGCGCTCCAGCCGCAGAGCGGGCCGGTCTACCTCGGCATCCCCACCGACTTCCTGTCCGAGCGGACGCCCGCGCGCCGTCCGCCGCGTTCGCACGCCCGGCCGTTCGAGATCCCGGATCTCACCGAGGCCGAGGCCTTGCTGGCCGCCGCCGACCGGCCGCTGATCTGGGCGGGCGGTGGCGCGCTGCGCGCCGAGGCGGGCGAGGCGATCGGGAAACTCGCCGAACGGCTGGCCGCGCCGGTGCTCACCACGTTCGGCGCCCGCGGACTCCTGCCGGTCGATCATCCTTGTCTCGCCCCGAATCCGGTGCACGCGCCCGAGGTCGGCGCGCTGTGGGACGAGGCCGACGTCGTCCTCGCCATCGGCACCGACTTCGACGGGCTGATGACGCAGAACTGGCTGATGCCGCGGCCGAAGAAGCTCATCGCGATCAACGTCGACCCCGACGACGCGGCCAAGAACTACCAGCCGGACATCACGCTGGTCGGGGACGCCCGGGTGCTCGTCGAGGCGCTGAAGGTCGAGGAACGGTCCGGTATCGCGGCGCTCGTCGGCAGGCTCGCCAAGGTCTCGGCCCGGGTCCGGCGGCGGATCAAGGAGGAGGAGCCGCAGGCAGCGGACCTTCTGTCCACTTTGGACGAAGTATTGCCGCCCGACTCGGTGGTGGTCGCGGACATGTGCGTGGCCGGGTACTGGATCGGCGGGTTCCATCGGGTCCGCGCGCCGCGCAAGCTCGCGTATCCGATGGGCTGGGGCACGCTCGGCTACGGTTTCCCCGCGGCTCTCGGCGCCGCCGCCGCGGGCGCAGGCCGCGCGATCTGCGTCACCGGTGACGGCGGTTTCCTCTTCGGCTGCGGTGATCTCCACACACTGGCGCAGGAACAGCTGCCGGTCACGACGATCGTCGTCGACGACGGCGGGTACGGAATGCTTCGCTATGACCAGGATCGTGCCGGCCTGCCGCGGCGAGGTGTCGACTGGGACAGCCCCGATTTCGTCGGCCTGGCGAGGTCGTTCGGCGTGCACGCGGATCGCGTCTCCGGCTTCGGGCGCGCGTTCCGGCGGCTGCTCGGCGAGTTCGTCGAATCCGACGAGCCGAACGTGCTGGTCGTGCGCGCGAAGATGGCGCCGCCGCTCAACACCTCACCGCGCTGGTACCGCAAGGAATCCCCGTGAGCGGGCTTCGCGTCGGCGTGGACATCGGCGGCACGTTCACCGATCTCTGCGTGCTCGACGAAACCGGGGTCGTCGCCGTCGGCAAGGTGCTGACGACGCACGACGAGCCCGCCCGCGCGGTCGAAGAAGGTCTCAAGAGGACGCTCGCCGACGCGGGGCTGGACGCGGCCGACGTGGAGCAGTTCGTGCACGGCACCACGCTGGTCACGAACGCGCTGATCGAACGCAAGGGAGCGCGCACCGCGCTGCTCGCGACCGCCGGTTTCCGTGACGTGCTGGAGATGCGGCGCGAGCATCGGTACGAACTGTACGACCTGCTCATCGAACTCCCGACCCCGCTGGTTCCCCGGCATCTGCGGTTCGACGTCCCCGAGCGGGTCCTCGCCGACGGCACCGTCCACACGGGACTCGACGAGGAGTACGTCGCGCGGCTCGGCCGCGAACTCGACGCCCGCGGGATCGACGCGGTGGCGATCTGTTTCCTGCACGCCTTCACGAATCCCGCGCACGAACAGCGGACCGCCGAGGTGCTCGCGGACGTGGCGCCCCGGCTGCGGGTCGCGCTGTCCAGCGAGGTTGTTCCCGAGATCCGCGAGTTCGAACGCGCGTCCACCACGGTCGCGAACGTCTACGTCCAGGACCTCACCGAACGCTATCTGCGTGACCTGGAACGGCGTCTGCACGAGGCAGGCGTGCGGCCGTCGCCGCACATCATGCTGTCCAACGGCGGGATCGCGACCGTCGACACCGCCGCTCGCTACCCGATCCGCATCCTCGAATCCGGCCCGGCGGGTGGCGCGCTGGCCGCGGCCGCGATCGGCACGGCCGCCGGCGTCGAGGATCTGCTGGCCTTCGACATGGGCGGCACGACGGCGAAACTGTGCATGATCTCCGGTGGCGCGCCGCTGGTGACGCACGAGTTCGAAGTGGACCGGAAGTACCGGCTGCTGCCGGGATCCGGGTTGCCGGTCAAGGTACCGGTCACCGACATGATCGAGATCGGCGTCGGCGGCGGCTCGATCGCGCGGATCGACGCGCTCGGCCTGCTCACCGTCGGCCCGGATTCGGCGGGGTCCGAGCCGGGCCCGGTCTGCTACGGACGCGGCGGCACCGAGCCGACCGTGACCGACGCCGACCTCGTGCTCGGCTATCTGGATCCGGGGTACTTCCTCGGCGGCGGAATGACTTTGGACGCCGAGGGCGCACGCGAGGCGATCCGCTCGAAGATCGCCGGACCGCTCGGCGTCAGCGTCGAAGAGGCCGCCTGGGGCATCCACACCAGCGTCAACGAGGACATGGCCAACGCCGCCCGCGTCCACGCCGTCGAACGCGGCAAGGATCCGGCGAAGCTGCCGATGTTCACTTTCGGTGGCGCCGGGCCGGTGCACGGCGTCGGTGTGGCGCGGGCGCTCGGCGCGCCCGAGGTGGTCGCGCCGCCCGCCGCCGGGGTGCTGAGCGCGGCGGGATTCCTCACCGCGCCACTGGCCTTCGACTTCGTCCGTTCCGCGCGCTCGGCGGTCCTCGATCTCTCCTGGGAGCAGGTCGACGCGCTGTTCGCCGAGATGGAGGCCGAGGGCGCGGAGCTGCTGGAGAAGTCCGGTGTGGACGGTGCGAAGGTGACGCATCGCCGGATCGCCGAGATGCGCTATTCCGGGCAGGGCTACGAGATCCGCGTGCCGGTCGAGCGGGGGAACTGGCCGGAGTCGCTGGTCGACGCCTTCACCGAGACCTATCGGACGCTGTACCGGCGGACCGGGCCGGACGTCGCGATCGAGGTGCTCAACTGGCGGGTCGTCTCCAGCGGTCCGGTGCCCGAGGTCACGTTGAGACTCGCGGGTGCCGAGGCATGCGGAGACGCGCGCAAGGGGAGCCGCCCGGCCTACTTTCCCGCCGAAGGTGGATTTGTCGACACGGCGGTGTTCGACCGGTACCGGCTCAAGCCGGGCGACCGCGTCGATGGACCGTCCATCGTGGAGGAACGGGAGTCCACAGTGGTCGTTCCGCCGGGCGCGCACTGTGTCGTCGGCCAAGACGCCGGCCTGGTGGTGACGGTATGAGCGTCGACCCGATTCTGGTGGGGGTGCTGGGAAACCGGCTGCACTCGATCCTGGCCGAACAGCAGAACGCGCTCGTCAACACGGCGTTCTCGTCCGTGGTGCGGGAATCGCTCGACCTCGCCTGCGCGGTGTTCGACTCACGCGGCGAGATGATCGGCCAGTCCGTCGGCGGGACCCCGGGCCACATCAACGCGATGGCGACCGGGATGCATTACTTCGTCGCCGCGTACCCACCGGAGACCCTGGAACCCGGTGACGTCCTGCTCACCAACGATCCGTGGCAGACCGCCGGGCAGATCAACGACATCACCGTCGCGACGCCGGTGTTCCTGCGGGGCAGGCTGGTCGCGTGGTTCGCTTCCTGTTGCCACGCCCCGGATATCGGCGGGCGCCTGGTCTCCGCCGAGGCGCACGAGGTCTTCGAAGAGGGGCTGCGCCTGCCTATCATGAAGTTCCTCCGCGCGGGCGAGGTCAACGCGGATCTCGAACTGCTGATCCGCTCGAACGTCCGCACCCCGGAGGAGACCATCGGTGATTTGTACGCCCAGGTCACCGGGAACGAGGTCGGCGCCGCCAGCCTGGTTCGGCTGCTGGAGGAATTCGGCCTCGATTCGCTGGACGACGTCGCCGCGGAGATCATGAACCGCTCCGAGCGGGCGCTGCGCGACGCGCTGGCGAAACTGCCGGACGGCACCTACACCAGCGAACTGGTGACCGACGGTTTCGACGACGAAGAGGTCGTCCTCAAGGTCGCCGTGACCATCGACGGCGAGGACATTCACCTCGATTTCGCGGGATCGTCGCCGCAGAGCCGCCGCGGGATCAACGTCGTCCTGAACTACACGCGGGCGTACGCATCGTTCGCGGTCAAGGCGGCCATTTCGCCGGAGGTGCCGCACAACGCGGGTTCCTTCCGGCCGGTGCACGTCACCGCGCCGGAGGGGTCAGTGCTCAACTGCACGCCGCCCGCGCCGGTCGCGTCCCGGCATCTGATCGGGCACTTTCTGCCTTCGCTGCTGATCAGCGCCCTGCCCGGCAACGCCATGGCGCACAGCGCGGACGCGTTGTGGATGACGATCTGGCGCGGTACCGACGCCGAAGGCCGTGAGTTCATGCTCAACGTCTTCCAGACCGGCGGGATCGGCGCGAGATCCACAAAGGACGGTTTGAACACCACGGGGTTCCCGAGCGGCCTGCGGTCCACGCCGACGGAGGTCATCGAGACGATGGCGCCGCTGATCCAGCGTGAACGTGTGCTGCGCACGGACTCGGGCGGCGCCGGAAAGTGGCGCGGCGGCCTGGGTCAGTGCACGACCATGGCCGCGCGCGGCGAGATCTCGTGGAGTGTCAACGGGAACGTCGACCGGGTGCGCCGTCCGGCGTCCGGTGTGGACTCGGGACACGACGGGTCGGTGGGCAGGTTCGAGCTGACCCGTGGTCCGCTGCCGTCGAAGAGCCGGATGAACCTGCGGCCGGACGACGTGGTGAACGTGTTCCTGCCGGGCGGCGGCGGTTACGGCGACCCACACGAGCGCGATCCGGAAGCCGTGCTCGCCGACGTCGTGGACGGGTATGTCTCGGTGGGAGCGGCGCGCGAACTGTACGGCGTCGAAGTCACCTATCACGGAGATCCCGAGGCGCTGGTGCGCCTTCCGGAGGACTACACAGCGGTTTCGTCGAGAGGGAGGAAATGAGCATGGGCCGGCTGGCAGGCAAGGTCGCGGTGGTCTTCGGGGGAGCGAGGGGCATCGGCCTCGCCACCGTGAAGGAGTTCGTCGCCGAGGGTGCGACCGTGTTCTCCAGCGACGTTCGCGAACCCGCGGAAACCGTCGAAGGCGCGCGACACTCCCTTGTGGACGCCACCGACGAAGGACAGGTCGACGCTTTCGTACGCGGTGTGGTCGCCGAAACCGGCCGGGTCGACGTCCTGTTCAACAACGTCGGCATCCATCTCGGGAAACCGTTGGCGGACACCACGCTGGCGGAGTTCGACAACATCTTCGCGCTGAACGTGCGCGCCGCCTTCCTCGGCACACGGGCGGTGCTGCCGCACATGATCGCGAACAAGGCGGGCAGCATCGTCACGACGTCGTCCAACGGTGGCGTGATGGGCCGACCCGGCGACCCGGTGTACAACGCCACCAAGCACGCGCTGGTCGGCATGACGAAGTCGATCGCCGTCGCGCACGCGCACCAGGGGATCCGCGCGAACACGATCAATCCGGGCGCGATCGACACGGACATGCTGCGCGGCACGCTCGCTTCGCCGGAGGATTTCGAGGCCAGGCAACACCAGTTGACCGCGAGCACGCCGGCGGCGCGGGTCGGCGAGGCATGGGAGGTCGCGAAGGCCGTGGTCTTCCTGGCCAGCGACGAATCCCGGTTCGTGAACGGGGTCGCGCTCCCGATCGACGGCGCCAAGGCCGCCGGTGCCATGCCCGGCGACCGGTACAGTCTCGACTTCGAACTCGGTGTCAGGTAGCGCCATGTCCACACCTGCCGCCGAGGAGACACTGGCCCGCGACAGACCGTTGCTCGAACGGAGCGGGACCGCGGAACGGGTCGCCGAGATCCTGCGCCAGCGCATCACCGAAGGTGTTTTCCCGCCGGGGTCGAGGCTTTCCGAACCGTCGATCAGCGCCGCGCTGGGTGTTTCGCGCAACACCCTGCGCGAGTCCTTCCAGCTGCTGGCGCACGAACGGCTCGCGGTGCACGAACTTAACCGCGGCGTGTTCGTCCGCGAGCTGACCGCGCAGGACATCTCGGATCTGTACGTGATGCGCCGGGTCACCGAATGCGGTGCGCTGCGGCGCGCGTCGGAGCTGTCCACTGTGGACCTCTCGGCCGTCGCGGCCGCGGTGCGGGACGGCCGTGTCGCGGCCGACGAAGGCGACTGGCAGGCCGTCGGGACCGCGAGCATCGCGTTCCACCAGGCGGTGGGCGACCTGGCGGGCAGCGAGCGGGTCAGCACGACGATGCGTCAGGTACTGGCGGAGACGCGGCTCTTCTTCGTGCTGGCGGAGAACACGCGCGCGTTCTTCGAACCGTTCCTGGAACGGCATGAGCGGATCCTGCGGGATCTGGAGCAGGGGCGCTTCGGACCGGCCGAGACTGCGCTGGAGAAGTACCTGCGGGCCGCGGAGAAGCAGCTTCTGGCCGCTTATGACCGCCGGGACTCGTGAGCGGCGCCGATCTTAGGTGTCGCGAAAGCCACTTTCGAGACATCAGACCTGGATCCACCGATGTTTGTGGTGAGTTGATCGTGTCGTAGGCGCGCAGATGCCCTCTGACTTGGGACGATTGGTCTTGCGACAGAACAAT
>NZ_JBIWKX010000087.1:0-25546 GCF_044765885.1 Amycolatopsis sp. NPDC102389 | reverse complement strand
CCGAAACGCCACTCACGACCCGCGCTTGACCAGGGCCGAAGGCTCCTTTCACCGCATTAGACGCGGCGAAGGGAGCCTTCATCCCACCATCGGCCTGCCCAGGAACAAGCCACGTTTGACCTTCGGCTCAATATAATAAAACCCTTACAGAGTGCGGGAAAGAGCCAAGGCCGCGGTCCGGACCGCGGGCGCGACCCGGTTGGTGTGCATGCGATTCGCCCAGCCGGAGATCGACAACGCTGCCACCGCGACACCTTGGGCGTCGAGGAGCGGGCTCGCGGCGCAGACCACCCCGACGCCGGATTCCTCGCGTTCGAAAGCGATTCCGTCACCGTGGATCTTGGCCAGCTGGCGGCGCAGCAGTCCGGCGGCGGTGATCGTCCGCACGCTGACGCGGGGCAAGCCGGCGTCGATCACTTGTGTCACCACGGATTCCGGGGAGAAGGCAAGGATCGCCTTGCCGACGCCGGTGGCGTGCGCGGGAAAACGGCCACCGATCCGGGACGGCAGCGACGGCGCGTCGGGTCCCCGCAGGATGTCGAGATAGACCACCTCGGTGCCTTCCAGGACCGCGAGGTGCACGGTGTTGCGGGTCGCCTCGCGGAGATCGGCGAGATACGGCCGCGCCGCCTCGACGAGCCCCCGGCGCCGTACCGCCAGCTGGCCGATCTCGAACAGCTTGAGCCCGAGCCGCAACGCCGCGCCCTCGCGTTCGAGCAGACCGGTCGCGACCAGATGCCCGGTGAGCCGGTGGACGGTCGATTTCGCGAGCCCGGTCCGCCGTGCCAGTTCGGACACGCCGAGCGCGTCGTCGCCGGGGCGGAAGGCGGAGAGCAGCGCGGAGATCCGGGCGGCGACGAGGCCGTCCGCTCCGGTTCGCTCCGGGTCGTCGTTCCGCCCAGCGGCACGCATGGGTTGAGTGTGCCCTATCCGCTCGGGGAGCGTCACCTGGCATGGCGCAACGGAAAGCGGTGGCCGCGATCGTCGGTCCCGGGAACATCGGCACCGACCTGCTCGCGAAGCTGAGGCGCAGCGAGCACGTCGAAGTGCGGTACATGGTCGGCGTGGACCCGGATTCGGACGGGCTGGCCAAGGCCGCCGAGCTGGGCCTGGAGACCTCCGCCGGCGGCGTCGACTGGCTGCTGTCACGCGACGAGCTGCCGGACCTGGTCTTCGAAGCGACTTCGGCGAAGGCGCATCTGGCGAACGCGCCGCGCTACGCCACCGCCGGGATCCGCGCGATCGACCTGACCCCGGCCGCGGTCGGCCCGTTCACCTGCCCCGCGGTGGGCCTGCCCGAACGGCTCGACGTGCCCAACGTCAACCTCATCACCTGCGGCGGCCAGGCCACGATCCCGATCGTGCACGCGGTGTCGCGGGTGACGCCGGTGCCCTACGCCGAGATCGTCGCGTCCGTCTCGTCGCGCTCGGCCGGGCCGGGGACCCGGGCGAACATCGACGAGTTCACCGCGACGACGGCACGCGGGATCGAACTCGTCGGGGGAGCGAGCCGCGGCAAGGCGATCATCATCATCAATCCGGTCGAACCGCCGATGATCATGCGCGACACGGTGTTCTGCGCGATCGACCCGGACGCGGACTTCGACGCGGTGAGCGAATCCATCCACCGGATGGTCGAGACGGTCCAGGGTTACGTGCCGGGTTACACGCTCAAGGCGGATCCCCAGTACGACCCGCCCCGGCCGGGCTGGAGCGGGCAGGCACGGGTCGCGGTGTTCCTGGAGGTCGCCGGGAACGGGGACTTCCTGCCGAAATACGCCGGGAACCTGGACATCATGACGGCCGCGGCCGCCCGCGTGGGCGACCTCTTGGCCACGCAGGAGGTGGCGGCATGAGCTGGGACGACGTGAGCCGCGAGGTCCGGCTGGTCGACACGAGCCTGCGCGACGGCAGCCACGCGATGGCGCACCAGTTCACCGAGAAGAACGTGCGCGACACCGTCCGGGCGCTGGACGACGCCGGCGTCTCGCTGATCGAGGTCAGCCACGGCGACGGCCTCGGCGGCTCGACGTTCAACTACGGCTTTTCCCTTGTGGACGAACGGAAACTGATCGAGGCGGCGGTCAACGAGGCACGGCACGCGAAGATCGCGGTATTGCTGCTGCCGGGACTCGGCACGGTCGGCGACCTGCGGGTGGCCGCGGATCTCGGCGCCGGAGCGGTCCGGATCGCGACCCACTGCACCGAGGCCGACGTGTCCGTCCAGCATTTCGGCGCGGCAAGGGAACTCGGGCTGGAGACGGTCGGCTTTCTCATGCTGTCCCATATGTCCACGCCCGAGGCGCTGGCGAAGCAGGGCCGGATCATGGTCGACGCCGGGTGCCAGTGCGTCTATGTCGTCGACTCCGCCGGGGCGCTGATCCTGGAGGACGCTGGTGAACGCGTCGCCGCGCTGGTCGCGGAGTTCGGCGACGAGGCCCAGGTCGGTTACCACGGGCACCAGAACCTGAGCTTCGGCGTCGCGAACTCGGTGCTGGCCTATCGTGCGGGCGCGCGACAGATCGACGGTTCGCTCGTGGCGCTCGGCGCGGGAGCGGGCAACTCGCCGACCGAGGTCCTCGCGGCGACCTTCGAGCGGCTCGGGATCCGCACGGGCGTCGACAAGGACGTGCTGATGGACGCCGCTGAGAACGTCGTGAAGCCGTACATCACGCGGCTGCCGGTGATGGACCGGTCGTCGATCGTGCAGGGATTCGCGGGCGTGTACTCGAGTTTCCTCCTGCACGCGGAACGCGCCGCCGAGCGGTACGACGTCCCGGCGCACGAAATCCTGTATCGCGTCGGCGCCGCGAAATACGTGGGCGGGCAGGAGGACATGATCATCGACATCGCCCTGCAGCTGGTCGCCGAACGCGGTCAGGGTTGACGGTCGGCGCCGAGCACGAGGCGGACGCAATGCTCGATCAGGCGCTCGCGGCTCACCTTGAGCGAGCCGTCGAGGTAGGCGATGAACACGTTGCTCAGCGCGCCGACCAAGCCGATCGAGGTCATCTGCCGTTCGGCCGCGTCGCCGTGGGACAGCTGACCGCTGACCAGTTCGGCGAACGAGGGGAGGAGCGCGATCCCGCGCGTGGTCAGCGCGGGATCGGTGATCGGCGCGAGCAAAAGCACCCGGCCCTTGCGCGGGTCGTCGAGCATCAATTCGACGAACGCGCGGACGGCGGCCTTCGCCCGTTCGGCGGGTTCGGCCGTGTCGCTGACCGCGTCGACCAGCGCCTGCCGCGCCTGCTCGCCGATGTGCTCGTAGACCGCGACGACCAGTTCCTCGCGGTCGGTGAAGCTCTCGTAGAAGTACCGCTCCGTCAGCTTGGCGTGACGGCACACCGCGCGGACGCTCACCCCGGCGCTGCCCTGGGTGCCGAGCAGGTCGAGGCCCGCGTCGACGAGTTGTCCCCGTCGCGCGGCCTTGCGGTCGTCCAGGGTCGTGCCTGCCCAGCTCCGGCCGGCCATGATCGGCTCCTCTTGTTGACTACGGCCGTTGTCAACTTTAACCTGACAACAGTTGTGGTCAATTTAACCAGCTCACTGAGGAGACCGGGGATGACGCAGCCGCGACCGCTGGGGCCGGATTCGCTGACTTGGAAGTACTTCGGCGACTGGCGTGGCCTGCTCATCGCGCTCTGGGCCGGATCCATGCAGAACATGCACCCCGAGCTGGGCGCGGGCGTCGAGGAGCACTCGCGGTTCTTCGAGGAGCGCTGGCAGCGGCTGTTCCGCTCGCTGTACCCGATCGGGGGAGTGATCTACGACGGCCCGCGCGCTCAGCAGACCGCGCTGGAGGTGCGCGGCTACCACGATCGGATCAAGGGCGTCGACAAACACGGGCGGCGCTATCACGCGCTCAACCCGGACACCTTCTACTGGGCGCATTCGACGTTCTTCGTGAGCGCGATCCTCATCGCCGACAACTTCTGCGGCGGCATCGGCGAGGCCGAGAAGCGGAAACTGTTCGACGAGCACGTTCAGTGGTACGAGATGTACGGCATGAGCATGCGCCCGGTGCCGGAGTCGTGGGAGGACTTCCAGCTGTACTGGAAGCGCATGTGCGAGGACGTGCTGGAGGACAACAAGGCCACGCGCGACGTCCTCGAGATCCAGGACATCGCCAAACCGCATTTCCTGCCCTGGCTGCCGGATTTCGCGTGGCACCTCGTACGCGGGCACGTGGCGCGGAACTTCGTCTGGCTGACGGTCGGCCTGTACGACCCGCCGATACGCGAGCGGCTCGGCTACACCTGGACCGAACGCGACGAGCGGCGGCACCGCCGGGTGGGGAAGCTGATCAACGCGGCGTTCAAGCTCGTCCCGCGCGACCGCCGGTACCACCCGCGCGCCAGGGCGGGCTGGCGCCGGGAGCGCGGCGAACTGGCCCCGGACGCGCCGTTGGTCGAGACTCCCGCGAGGAACCTTCCGCCGCTTTCGGAGCGGGGCAAACCCGAGCACTACTCACCGAACGTCTGACGAGGAGCCTCGATGAAGCTTGGTTACCACCTCGGTTACTGGTCCTCCGGCCCGCCCGAAGGCGCGCTGGACGCGATCCTGCGGGCCGAGGAACTCGGCTTCGATTCGGTGTGGACCGCCGAAGGCTACGGCTCGGACGCGTTCACGCCGCTCGCCTGGTGGGGCGCGTCGACCAGCCGGATCAAGCTCGGCACCAACATCGTCCAGATGTCGGCGCGCACCCCGACCGCGACGGCCATGCACGCGCTGACCCTGGACCACCTGTCCGGCGGCCGGTTCGTGCTCGGGCTCGGTGCGTCCGGGCCACAGGTGGTCGAAGGCTGGTACGGGCAGCCGTATCCGAAGCCGCTCGCGCGCACCCGCGAGTACGTCGACATCGTGCGGAAGGTCGTCGCACGCGAGGCGCCGGTGACCCACGACGGACAGCATTTCCAGTTGCCGCTGCAGGGCGGGACCGGGCTGGGCAAACCGCTGAAGTCCACAGTGCACCCGTTCCGCAAGGAGATCCCGATCTTCCTCGCCGCGGAGGGGCCGAAGAACGTGGCGCTGTCAGCGGAGATCTGCGACGGCTGGCTCCCGTTGTTCTTCTCGCCCAAGAGCGACGCCTTCTACCGGACGGCGCTGCAGGAGGGCTTCTCGCGTCCCGGCGCCCGGCACGGTTTCGACGACTTCGAGGTCGCCGCCTCCGTCCCGGTGCTTGTCCACGACGACGTCGAGGAGGCCGCGAGCTGGATCAAACCGTCGCTCGCGCTCTACATCGGCGGTATGGGCGCGAAATCGGTCAATTTCCACCACGACGTCTTCGCCCGGATGGGGTACGAGGACGTCGCCGACAAGGTCCAGGAGCTCTACCTGGCCGGCCGCAAGGACGAGGCGACCGCCGCGATCCCGACGTCACTCGTGGAGGACACCTCGCTGATAGGGCCGGCGGAGAAGATCCGTGACGAACTCTCGGCGTGGGAGGAGACCGTGGTGACCACGCTGCTCCTGCGGGGCGATGCCGCGACGCTCACGAAGGTCGCGGAGTCCCTCTCGTAACCGTTTCGATCTCGTGAGTGGTAGCGACGGGTTCTATTGAGCCGAAAGTCAAATGTGTCGTGGTGAGACCGCGAGCAAGGAGGCCTTCGGCGCCCTGCTGCACCTTGAGTGTCCACACGGGACAGTTGCTGGTGCCCGAATGCCTGTTTGATGCTCGGATGACCGGTTTTCCGCGGGGTCGTGAGTGGCAAGTGTCGTTAGAACCCCACTTGCCACTCACGACCTCCGCGCGAAGATGCGTAGAGTTCCCAAATCGGTCACTTTAGGCCAAGGGAATGTCCTTTATGGACATTCAGAACCGCGCTGACCGTCTTCGGCAAGCTCGCTCCTGCTGCCCAGACCGTCACGCTACCCCTCAATAAGTCCCTCGCCGAGGCCTACGTGCACCCCGGCATCGCTTGGCCCTGCCTCATTTTCGACGGAGACCGGCTGGTCGGTTTCCTCATGGCCTTCCTGGACATCGACTTCGCGGGCGACGCCGTGGCCGCCGAGATCCGCCGCCGGGGCGGAAACCGCCTCACCGCCAGTTGACACCCGGCGAGGACGACCGAGCGCTTCTCCCTGAGGCTCGGGTTCCGGTCGACCGGAGATCAGGCGTCGGAAAGCTGACGTTGGACCAGGAGTGCCCGGGCCGATCCGCGGGCACGGCCGGACCACGGCCGGGGGCTCTCAAAGCCGGTCGTGAGTCGGATTTCCGAGGACCAACGGGGCCGGTCTATGTCCTGAGGTGCATGGTGTTGCGCCTCGGTGCGCCGGTCGGGTCGAGGTAGGCGGGCGGGGTGAATTCGGGGAGTCCGTCTTGGGCGATCCGGACTTTCCATTCGCTGCGGTGGATCAAGCGGTGATGCCGGGTGCACAGCAGCACGAGGTTGTCGATTTTCGTTTCGCCGTGGTGGCGCCAAAAAACGATGTGATGAGCCGTGCAGCGAGGCACCGGCATGTCGCAGCCGGGGAAGGTGCAGCCACCGTCGCGGATGGTCAACGCGTACTTCTGTGCCAGCGACACGGTCCGTTTCGACCGGCCGATGTCCAACGGTTCGCCTGCGGTGCCGAGAACACCGGGGCGGACTCTGGCGTCGCAGGCGAGGATCCTCGCGTCGGTGGCGCTGATCGGCCCGACCAGGTCCAGGTGGGCTTCACCGATGTCGTTGATGAGGTCGTCGTAGGACATGGTGATGAGGATGTGCGTCGCTTCGCCTGCTTGGCCGGGAAGGTTGCGGCTGGTGGTCTTCAACCGCACGTAGTCGGTGAAG
The DNA here is from genome assembly GCF_044765885.1 of Amycolatopsis sp. NPDC102389. Lineage (NCBI taxonomy): Bacteria > Bacillati > Actinomycetota > Actinomycetes > Pseudonocardiales > Pseudonocardiaceae > Amycolatopsis > Amycolatopsis sp. NPDC102389. The sequence goes on along the minus strand of NZ_JBIWKX010000087.1, from coordinate 18,773 downwards.
GCATCCCCGAAGCGTTCATCCTGGGTACGGGAGTCCCGCACCCCGTCGATGGCTTTGTGGGGTTTGGCCATCGGGTCGAGGTCGGACTTCAACCGGGCGTAGGTTTCCAGGTCGAGCCTCGCTTTGAGACCCAGGGTGCCGTCGCGGTGCTTGACGAACCGCAGCTCCGGCCGGGTCTCTTTCGGATCCTCGTTGCGGGGCTCTTTCCCGTCGGGGTCGAGTTTGTCCAGCAGGCGGCGTCCGGCGCGGGCGATCTGCTTCGGCCCCGCACGACGAGCCAACTCGACCAGGATCTTCTCCCCGCCCCGCACCTTCTCGTCCGGCACGGTCGACGGAATCCGCGCGAGCGTCGTGATGATCGCGTCTATCTGGCCACCACCGATCGCACCCTCCGCCGCAGCCTCCGCCGTCAACGGCGCCAAGGGTGGTTCAGGGTCCCCACCGAGGGACGGGCCGGGATGCAGGGCCAGCACACGGTCGGCGCGGGCACCGGCTTCCTTATCCGAGACCAGGAAGTCCTCGAGAATCAGCCCGGTCAACGTCGCATGCCCCGAACATCCACGCACTCCGCGGGAATTGATTTCCGCGAGGATCGCGTTCTGTTCGGCATCCAGTTGACGTTTCAGGACTTCGAGTTCCTGTTTACGGGCGTGCAGGGTGGCCGTGTCGACACGCCACCACTCGGCGGACGTCTTCGGGGAGGTGTTGTCGCTGGCCACGGGATCAACGTTACGCCGTGTCGAACACCTGTGCTATAGCATATTCAGACTATGCCGCATTCCGCTAATGCATGAATATTCACTTGTCTCAATGAAGAAAGACCGCCCGTGTCGTAGGGTCGCATGGGACCTGGTGTCGCGTGTCTGCAGTGATTTGACGGTCCGGATGCGGGACAATGACCGCGTGACTGTTGCCGCGCCGGCAGGGTGCGTGCAGCGGGCTCGGATGGTGCTGCTGGCAGCGGAGGGGCGCCCAACGCCTAGATCGCCCGGCGCGTCGGGATGACTCGCTAGACGGTGATCTCGTGGCGAGCTCGCTATGAGGCCGGCGGTATCGATGCGCTGGTTGACTTGCCGCGCTCGGGCCGTCCAGCGGTCATCGATGAGGCGGCCGTGGTGGTGGCCACACTGAACCCGCCGCCGCCACAGCGGGGAGTCGCCCGTTGGTCCACCCTGCCTGATGGCCGATCACCTTGCCGGTGCAGGCATGCCGGTCAGCTTCGCCGAGGCGGCCCGCATCCGGCGGGATCGGGACCTGCGACCGCGCCGCTACTCCCGATGTGCTTCGACCAGGCTGAACGCTTTACCCACGACTACAAACGCCATGGCACCACCACGCTGTTCGCCGCCCTGGAGGTCGCCACCGGACGGATCACCGCGGATGCCTGCCGCCCACGGCACCGCAACGGCGAGTTCCTCGCTTTCCTCAAGCGGGTAGCCAAGGTCCACCCGGGAACCAAGCCACCCCAACGTCAAGAATTGGCTGGCCCGCAACCCGCGCATCACTGTGCACTTCACCCCGACCGGCGCCTCCTGGATGAACATGGTCGAGATCTTCTTCGGCATCATCACCCGCCAGGCCATCCGCCGCGCCACCTTCACCAGCGTGCCCGACCTCATCGGCGCGATTCGCATCTTCATCGGCGCCTACAACGACCGCTGCAAACCCTTCACCTGGACCAAATCGCGGACCAGGCCCTCATCAAAACCAGCCCGCACAAGCCATCACGGGCGCAACGCTAAAGGTCGGGCCACACGTGCGGCTCCACGTACATGTGGAAGCCGTGAAAGAACCAGTCCGCCAGATCATCGAGCCGCTGTAGACAGTCCTCGTAATACCGCTCAGGCTCCGGGCGCGGGAAGTTCGGATGCGAGGTCCAGTCCCTCACGAAGCGCGAGGTGTAGTAAAACCCCTCCGCCATCCACCGCTCAAGCCGGTCATCACCCTGCAGCCGCTCGCACACCACGCGCATTGCCCTTTCCAGGCGCCTGTACGCCACTCGATCCCACTCCAGCCTCGCTCCACGCAACCCCAACAGGAAGCTGCCCTTGGTTGCCTCAAACTCCTGACGAAGGACCGTTACCGCATCATCCATGGTGAGATCATGCCGACCGGGTACGACAACCCAAGTCCCGACAGCGCCAGGCCGTCAGATCACTTCAGACACGCAACACTAGGGTGAAGAAAGTCCCGAAACGGTCCCGGATCGGCGGTCCTCGACGACATCTGAGGTGCCCTGTGTCGACGCGGGCCCTGACTTCCTTGTCTGATGCCTGCTCGGTGTTCAGTGGCGTTTCCATGCCTCGAGTGCCTTGTTTTGGGCATGCGGCGTCGCCGTGTCGGCCTGCCGTCGCTCGGCGGACGTCTTCGGAGATGCATTATCGCTGACCGTGGCGTCAACGCTAATTCGAAGGGCTGTTCTGGAGCGAAAGCACGCGAACTAAACGTGAGGCGAAAGCGCAGGAGGCACGGCAGGTGCGCCTCGGCCCGGCTCCGTGCTAACGTCGTCTCCGAGCCCCGTATGGGCCTATGCATGGAGGTAGCGGCTACTCGGCCACTGGAGATCGGCACACACCGTCTCTCGTATTCACTCATCCCCGCGTCGTGGGATGACGCCTCCATGCGGTGCGCCCGAAATCCGGGCGCGTCCAGGCTCGTGTGCTCTCTTCCGGTGACGGTTCCGCGCCCTCCTGTCGACACAGTGACGGGAAAGGAACGCATTGACCGGCTTCAACGACCAGGTGATCGAGGAATTCAGGCAGGGCAAGGGAAAGCTCGGCGGCATGTTCGAGGGGTGGAAGCTGATCCTGCTCACCACCATCGGTGCCAAGAGTGGTGAGCGGCGGACGAATCCGTTGGGGTATCTCGAAATCGACGGCAAGACCGTCGTCGTCGCTTCGAATATGGGGGCGCCGGCTCATCCGGGCTGGTACCACAACATCCGGCATGACCATCGGGTCACGGTCGAGACGGGGACCGAGGCCTACGAGGCGATCGCGGCCGTTCCGCCCGCGGCGGAGCGTGACGCGCTGTTCGCGCGGATCGTCGCCGAGGAGCCGGGATTCGCCGAGTACCAGGCGAAAACGACGCGCGAGCTGCCTGTCGTGATCCTGCACCGGATCGACGACCGGGCGCGGGGGATGGGCGACTTCCTGGTGGAGGTCCACGATTGGCTGCGAAACGAACTCAAGACGCTGCGCGCCGGGGTGGAGGACCTCGTGGCCGGCCGGGCGGACGCGCTCATCATGGAGAAATCCCTGCGGGCGCACTGTGTTTCGTTCTGCGAGGCGCTGACCAAACATCACACCGGCGAGGACATGGGTGCGTTTCCCATGCTGGCGCAACGGTTTCCCGCGCTCGCGCCGACGTTGACGAAGCTCGGGGAAGACCATGTCGTCGTCGCGGCGTCGCAGAAGCGGATCCGCGAGCTCGTGGAGGGTTACGTCCACGGTGTGAGCGACCCCGTTCGCTTGCGTGACGACTTCGACGAGCTCGCGGGGAAGCTCGAAGCGCATTTCGCTCACGAAGAGCGAACGGTCGTGACCGCGCTCAACGTGACTGTGCCCGGCTGATCGGTGCGGACGCCCTGGGGTTCCGGCCCCAGGGCGTGTATCATCACAGGTAGCGACGCGTTCACAGCGCGACGCCGATCGGCACGAGGCGGGTGGAATTCGCCCCCGGCCTCGCCGAAGACCGCGAATCGGCGGTCCCTTCGAAAGGTTTCACAGTCAAAACTCACAGCACCGACAGTGCGCTGTTCAGTCACCCGCTCGACACCCAGGTCGAGCGGCACGATCCCGCGGCCCCTCAAGGTGAGCGATACACGGATCTTTTTCGCGAACCCTCTTACCCCACGCCGGAACCTTCGGTCGACGCCGTTCGTTGACGGAGCAGATCAACGTTTTGGGTGTCGTGTTGTCCAAGCACGCTCGCGCAGAATTCATCGCGGGCGTCGTCTTCCGTGCGCCGCGCCGCGACATCGGCTGACCCAGCCGAGACCGGTCCTGGCACTCGACGAGAAGCGACGATATGACTTCAGTTCTCAACAACCCGGACAGCGAAGTGCGGCAGGCGCCGCAGCCCCTGTTGTCCGGGGAACAGACCAACACCGAAAACCTTCTGGTCAAGCTGTTCGCGGTGGTGCCCCTGCTGGCTCTGGCCGCCTCCGTCCCCTTCGCGTGGGGCTGGGGCCTCGGCTGGGTGGACCTCGGCCTCGCCGCCGGGTTCTACTTCCTCACCGGCCTCGGCGTGACCATCGGATTCCACCGCTACTTCACCCACGGCGCCTTCAAGGCCAACCGCGGCCTGCGCATCGCCCTCGCGGTCGCGGGCAGCATGGCCATGCAAGGCCCGGTCATCGGCTGGGTGGCCGACCACCGGCGGCATCACGCCTTCGCCGACCGCGAGGGTGACCCGCATTCCCCGTGGCGGTTCGGCACCACCCCGGCCGCGCTGGCCCGCGGTTTCTGGCACGCCCATATGGGCTGGCTGTTCGAGCGCGAGAAGACCAACGCGCGGCGGTTCGCCCCGGATCTGCTGGACGACCGCGACATCGCCCGGATCGATCGCCTGTTCCCGCTGCTCACCGTCGTGACGTTGCTCGCGCCCGCCGTCCTCGGCGGCGTGATCACGATGTCGTGGTGGGGCGCGGTCACCGCGTTCTTCTGGGCGAGCCTCGTCCGGGTGGCGCTGCTGCACCACGTCACCTGGTCGGTGAACTCGCTGTGTCACATGATCGGTGACCGTCCGTTCGCCGCCCGCGACAAGTCCGCGAACTTCTGGCCGCTCGCCATCGCCTCGATGGGCGAGTCCTGGCACAACTCCCACCACGCCGACCCCACCGGCGCCCGGCACGGCGTCCGCCGAGGTCAGCTCGACATCTCCGCACGGCTGATCTGGCTGTTCGAGAAGGCGGGCTGGGCGACGGACGTCCGGTGGCCGAAGGCCGACCGTCTCGGCCGCAAACTCAATCCCGGCCACTCGCTGTCGCTGCGCCGGCGAGCCGAGTAGCTCAACGGCGCTCAGACGGAAGGCCGAACCTCGCGAACAGGTCCGCGTCGAGGAACGACGTGAGGTCGCGGATCCGATCGTCGCGAACGGTCAGCACGGTGATCGACCAGGCGTGGTGGACGGCGTCCGCCGATTCGCCGAGGTAGCAGGCGACGGCGGGCTGACCGTTGGCGGAGACGACCTCGGTACGCCAGCTCGGGCACCGGCCGAGCGGGACCTCGGCGGCGAAGCCGGAGACCGCCTCGATACCGATGTACCACTGCGCGAGCGGCGGCATGGACCAGGTGACGTCCTCGGTCAGCAACGCCACGAGCGCGTCGGAGTCGCCGCGCTCCAACGCGGAGGCGAAATCCGCGGCGATCGTGCGCGTCCGGGTGTCTTCGAGTTTTCGCGGGCCGGGCGGCGGGACCTTTTCGGCCACGATCGCCCGCGCGCGTTGCAGCGCGCTGTTCACCGCCGCGACCGAAGTGTCCATTATGGACGCTATTTCGGCGGCGGAGAAGCCGAGGACCTCGAAGAGCACCAGCGCGGCCCGCTGGTTGCCCGGAAGGTGCTGCAGCGCGGCGACGAACGCCAGCTCGATGGCCTCGCGCCGCTCGTACCGGGCATCCGGGCCGTCGGGGTACGGGCCGAGCCACGCCACCTCGGTCAGCGGGGCGTGTTCGAGCACGACTCGCTCGCTCGACGGGCCGAGGTCCATCGGCAGCGCCCGTTTTCCGCGCGCCGCCGCGATGTCGAGGCAGGTGCGGGTGGCGATGGTGTAGAGCCAGGTGCGCATCGAGCTCCGGCCCTCGAACCGGTCCATGCCCCGCCACGCCCGCAGGAGCGCGTCCTGCAGGGCGTCGTCGGCGTCGTGCGCCGAGCCGAGCAGGCGATAGCAGTGGGCGTGCAGCTCGCGGCGCAGCGGCTCGACCAGCCGATCGAACTCCGCGTCGTCGGTGCGCACGACGGCTACTTGGCGCGAAGCGCGGTGACGGCGGGAGTGAACATCGTCGTCTTGATCGCGGACAGCGTGCCGCGGTCCTTCCCGGCCAGCGGCCGCACGAGATCGGCCGCGTGCTCCAGCAATGCGGGCTTTTCGGCGACGGCGTCCACGAGCCCCATCTCCCGCGCGTCGGTGCCGCCGAACCGGCGTCCGGTGGTCATCGACGCGATCGCGGCGGCGGGGGTGAGCTTGCCCTGGATCAGTGCCGCCATCCCCGGCGTGAACGGGATGTTGATATCGGCCTCGGGGAAGCAGAAGTACCCGCGGTCGGACCGCATCACCCGGAAGTCGTGCGCCATCGCCAGCATCGCCCCGGCGCCGAAGGCGTGCCCGTTGATCGCGGCCACCGTGTGCACGCCGAGGGTGAGCACGCGGGCCAGCAGTTCGTGGACGTCGGCGACGTACTGCGCGGCCTGGGAGGGGTTGCTGGTGAGCCAGTCGAGGTCGAGGCCGTTGGAGTAGAACTTCCCGGAGCCGACGGTGACCAGTACCGCCGGGTCCGGATAGGCGACGACGGTGTCCAGCTGGGAATGGACGGTTTCCAGCCAGGACGGCGAGAAACGGTTCTCGTCGTCCCCGAGGTCCAGCAGGAACACCGGGGCGTCGTGGCGCAGAGTGGGCATGTCAGTCCTTCCGTGGGGGTGGGAGCAGGAGTATGGCGTGGACCGCGGCGGAGAGCCGCGCCCGGGAGTCTTCGGAGATCGGCTCGCCCGCGGTGAACGCGCGGCGGAACAGGGCAGTCGGGAGGTCGACCACGCAGGTCGTCAGCACGTCGACCGCCTGCGCGTCCCGCCTGCTCCAGAGCCGTTCGGCGAGCGTGACGAGGAATTTGACCAGGCGTTTGTCGAGCGCGAGGAGGTCGCCGGCGAGGTCGTCGGGGACCTGGGGGCCGAGCAGATGCTCCTTCTTGACGGTGATGAGCAGGCGAGCGGCTTCCGGCCGGCGGCGGGCGAATTCCGCCGGCGCGTCCGCCGCGGCCGCGACCGCGGTGGCCGGGTCTTCCGCCTGATCGGCCAGTTCGGTCTGGAGGTCGAGAAAGGCGCTCGCCGCGCGAAGCCAGACGCGGGCCAGCAGCGCGCCGAGCGAGCCGAAAGCGTGGTAGATCGTCCCGTTGGACACTCCCGCGGCGGCCGCGAGGGACCGGACGGTGACACCCCGGGCGCCGACTTCGACGACGAGGCGCTCGGCCGCGTCGAGCAGCCTGTCCAGATCGTGCACACGGGGGCGGGGCATGGGGCGAGGATAACAGAGCGCGTGCTCTAAAACTGCGCTATGCCACTTGTGACGTGCTTCACCCGGCGGGCTGTCACATCGGTCCGGTGGCCGGGGTCAACCCGGCGAACCACCGAGAAGCCAAGGAGAAACCGAAATGACCACCGCCTATGTCATCGTCACCGTCGCCGGAGCGTTCATGGCCGCGTTCTCGGCCGCCTCGATCTTCTTTCGCGCCAAGTGGGTCGTGCAGCCGCTGGCCGACTACGGCGTCCCCCGCGGCTGGTGGACCCCGCTCGGGGTCGCCAAGGCGGCGGGCGCGCTCGGTCTCGTCGCCGGCCTGTGGGTGCCCGTGCTCGGCGTCGCGGCCGGGATCGGCCTGGTGCTCTACTTCGCCGGTGCCGTGATCACCGTGCTCCGCGCGCACTGGCCTTCGCACGTCGCGTTTCCGCTGATGTACATGGCGCCTGTCGCCGCTTCGCTGGTGCTGGGCTTCGCGGCCTGATGTCAGGAGGCCGGGGACCACACCGCGAGTTCGGCGCCGCCGGGCTCGCGGAAGTGGAACCGGCGCCCGCCGGGGAAGGAGAACGGTTCCACCGTGACGACTCCGCCCGCGGCCTCGACGGAACCCCTCGCCCGTTCGAGGTCGTCGGTGCGGATCGTCACCAGGGGCGCGGCCGTCTGCTCCGCGGTGTCCTGCTGGAAACCGAGCGAGACCGCGCCGCCGCTTTGGACGTCGGTGTACGTCGGGCCGTACGACGCCGCCGTCCACCCGAAGGCCTTTTCGAAGAACGCGCTCGAGCCCGCCGCCGAACTCGACGGGAACTCGACGAAGTCGATTTCGTACATGGGCCGGAAGCTACTCCGGCCCACCGACAAAACGTCAGACGCTGCGCAGGACCGACACCACGACGCCGAGGACGCTCGCCCGGTCCCCGTCGATGACCTCGTAGGCGGGGTTGCGCGGTTCGAGGTACACGTGGCCGTCGCGGCGGCGGTACACCTTGACCGTGGCCTCCTCGTCGATCATCGCGGCGACGATCTGGCCGGAGTGCGCCTCCTGCTGCTGCTTCACCACGACGATGTCGCCGTCGCAGATCGCCGCGTCGATCATCGAGTCACCGCGCACCCGCAGGCCGAAGACGTTGCCCCGCCCGGTGAGTTCACGCGGAAGGGTCATCACGTCGTCGACGTGCTCGACGGCGGAGATCGGCGTCCCCGCGGCGATGTCACCGACGACGGGGACCGGCACGGAGTCCTCTGTGGACTGCTTCGACGCGGTGCCGTGCAGGAAGGCGCGCACGTCGATGGGACGCGAGATCGAGCTGCTGCGGCGAAGGAAACCCTTCTCCTCCAAAGCCGCCAGATGTTTCGACACCGAGGACGTCGAGCGCAGCCCGACCGCTTCACCGATCTCGCGCGTGCTCGGCGAGTAGCCGTACTCCACCACCCATTCGCGGATGGTCAGCAGGATCTTCTGCTGCCGCTCCGGCAGGGAAGCGGCTTCCTCGAACAGCTCAAGATCGTGGTAGGCGGTCATCAGCGGAATGGTAGTTCGTGCAGGCCGCCGCGATCGCCGCGGTGTCCCAGTAGAACGGCCGCACCTCGGTGATGCGCCCGTCCCCGACGGTGATCGTCTGCAGGATCGGGAAATCCAGCTCGAGGCCGGTCGCCCTGGCCCGGACGTGCATGTGGGTCAGGACCACCAGCGGGCCGGTCTCGCTCAGGAAGCTCTGCTCCACCATGTCGAAGACGTCCCAGGCGTCGCTCGTGGAGATCGGCCGGATGGCGGCGCGGCCGGGCCGAAAGTCCGATCCCGCGAACGTTTCCGCGAGGTTGACTCGATCGTATGAACACGAAGATCACCGCGGCGCTGCTCGCCGCCGCGACGGCCACGGTCGCCCTGTCCGGCTGCGGGCTCAAGGAAGGGCTGACCGAAAAGGCGAACGGACACGTCAAGACGGTCGGCTACGCGTCCGGCGCGGAGGGCAAGCGGGACAAGGACGCCCGGCTGCCGGAGTGGGTGCCGGACGGGGCGGCGTCGATCACGGAGGTCATCCGGACGACGGGTTCGGAGCGGCTCCTGAAATTCACCGGCGGGACATTGCCCGACCTTTGCGTACCGGGGGCGGCCGCGACCCAGGCGGCCACGCTCGCCGCCCAGTGGTGGCCGCAGGGTCAGGAAACCAGGACCGACAAGGTCTGCGGTGAATGGCACGTGCTGGTCCAAGGCACCGACGTGTACGCGTTCAAGCCGGAGACGCTGGTGAGCACGAGGTCCTGAATCATTCGTCAGGCGTGAGCGCGTCGGCGCAGACGGCGAGGTCGTGAACCAACCGTTCGCGGCCTGCCGCCGAGAACGGCTCCAGCATCCGGTCTTGGACCGCGCGCACGACGCCGCTCGCGGCGCGGAGCTGAGCGCGTCCGGCGGGGGTGAGCGTGCTGGGCAGGGCGCGGCCTTGAGGCGCCGTGGCCGGACGGGTGACCAGGCCGCGGTCCTGTAATCCGCGCAGGACCAGGTTCATCGACTGCCGGGTGACGAACACGGCCCTGGCCAGTTCCGCGTTCGACAGCCCCGGACGCTGCGCGAGCACTTCGAGACAGGAGTACTGCGGCACGGTCAGATCGAGGGGGCGCAACGCGGTGTCCATCGCCGTCCGGAGCGCCGTCGCCGCCCGCTTAAGCAGGTATCCCGCCGATTGGTCCAAGGGTCCGACCGTTTCGCCTCGACTCATGTCAGCATCATGACATATCCGCGGCGCGCCTTCGGCTGACAGCGCCTGCCAGACCGGTGCCAGTGTCGTGTGCGCCGTCTGCCAGCGGCCCGCGACACGCTCTGGAATGTCATTCCAGAAGCGACCGAGGGGTCACCATGAACACACCTGTCACGATCATCGGCGCCGGGCTCGGCGGGCTCACCCTGGCCAGAGTCCTGCACGTCCACGGCATCCCGGTCACGGTCCACGAGGCGGAAGCGTCCCCGACCTCGCGGCTGCAGGGCGGGATGCTCGACATCCACGACTACAACGGCCAGCTCGCGCTCGAAGCCGCGGGGCTGGTGGACGAGTTCCGCGGCATCGTCCTGGAGGGCCGTCAGGCGCTGCGGGTGCTCGACGCGGACGGGACCGTCCTGTTCGAGCGGGGCGACGACGGCACGGGAGGCCGCCCCGAGGCGCAGCGCGGGGATCTGCGGCGGATGCTGCTCGACTCGCTCCCCGAAGGCACCGTCCGCTGGGGGCGCAAGGCCGTCGGCGCCCGGACACTCGGCGACGGCAGCCACGAGGTGACCTTCGACGACGGCTCCACTGTCGTCGCGGGTCTCCTGGTCGGCGCCGACGGGGCCTGGTCACGGATCCGGCCGTTGCTCACCGACGCCGTTCCCGAGTACTCCGGCACGTCGATCGTCGAGACCTACCTGTACGACGCGGACACCCGGCACGTCGCAGTCGCGAAGACGGTCGGCGGCGGATCGATGTTCGGAGCCGGGTCCGTCCGGGGCATGGGTATCAACGCCCATCGCGAAAGCGGCGACACCCTGCACGCCTATGTGGAGCTCGGCAAACCGCTGGAATGGTTCGACGCCATCGACTTCTCCGACGCCGAAGCGGCCAAGGCGGGGATCGTGGCGGAGTTCGGCGGCTGGTCGCCGGAGCTCACCGCGCTCATCAGCGAAAGCGACATCGCGCCGATCCACCGGCCCGCCTTCGCCCTGCCGTCCGGGCTGCGCTGGGAACGCGTGCCCGGCGTGACGCTGCTCGGCGACGCCGCGCATCTCGCGCTGGCGAACGGGGAAGGCGCCAACCTGGCGATGCTCGACGGCGCCGAACTCGGCAAGGCGCTCGCCGCGCGTCCCGACGACGTCGAGGCCGCCCTCGCCGAGTACGAACAGGCCATGTTCGTGCGCTGCGAAACGCCCATCGAGGAGGACTTCCTGCTCGAAAGCATCTTCGGCGAGGACATCCCCGAGCGGCTGCTGAACCTGTTCGAGGAGTGGAACGGCTAGGACACGGCCTGAGTCAGGCCTTGCCGCCGGCGAGGGTCTCCAGGCCGCGGACGATCGTTTCCGCGCTGGGGGCCCGGTCCGGGGCGACGAGGTGCTGCATCATCACGCCCGCGATGAGGGCGAACTGGACGGCGCCCGCCGCGTCGGCGTCGGTGTCGGACAGCCGTTCGCCGAGGACCTTGCGGGCTTCATCCTGGGCGTCGGCGAGCCGTTCGCGCAGTTCCGGGAAGCGGATGGCCTGGGTGGCGCTCTCCAGGACGGCGGTCCACAGGTCGCGCTGCTCGCCGAAGGAGTCGACAAGGCCCTGCCAAGTGGTGGTGAGCGAAGCGTCCTCCGGCTCGCGCAGGCGCTCGACCACTTCGGTGGACAGCTCGATCATGGCCTCGTTCATGAGGGCCTCTTTGGAACCGAAGTGGTACCCGATGGAGCCGAGGTTCGCTCCTGAGGCCGCGGTGATGTCCCGCGCGGTGGTGTGCGCGTAGCCACGTTCGATCAGGCAGCGCTTGGCCCCGTCGAGGAGGTCCTCTCGTTGTCCCATGCGGCGATCTTAGCGCCGGGCTGTGACAAGCGTCTTATACAAATGTATTATACAAATGTATTATACAAATGTTCAAGACGTCTCGCAGCAAGGAACCGACGATGAATCGCTACGTCCTGGGCAACTTCGCCCCGGTCACCGAAGAGATCACCGCCTTCGATCTGCCCGTCACCGGGAAGATCCCGGACGACCTCGACGGCCGCTACCTGCGTATCGGCCCGAACCCGCTCGGCCTCGAAGACGCGTCGGCGCACATCTGGACCCTCGGGGAGGGCATGGTTCACGGCGTGCGCCTGCGCGACGGCCGCGCCGAGTGGTACCGCAACCGCTGGGTCCGGTCGGCCTCCGTGGCCGACCGGCTCGGGGAACCGCGGCGCGGGCAGGTCGCCGACGAGCGCCTGGACTTCGCGCCGAACGTGCAGGTCGCGGGCCACGGCGGCCGCCTCTACGCGCTCATCGAAGGAGGTCTGGCCCCGTACGAGCTGACCGGCGAACTCGACACTGTCGGGCCCTCCTCCCTCGGTGCGACGGAGCAGGGTTTCTCCGCCAACGCGCACAGCAAGTACGACCACGCGACCGGCGAACTGCACTCGCTGGCCTTCCGGTACGGCGCGGATTTCGTGCAGCACATCGTGATCGGCCCCGACGGGCGCAACCGGAGCGTCACCGACATCAAGGCGCCCACGTTGCCGTACATGCACGACTTCGCGCTCACCGAGCACTACGTGGTGTTCTACGAGTCCCCGATGGTCTTCGTGCCCGAGCGCTTGGCGACGGGCGTGCCGTTCCTCTGGGACCGGGAACTGCCGTCACGGCTGGGGCTGCTGCCGAGGGCGGGCGGGCCGGTGCGGTGGTTCGAGACCGCGCCCGTCATGGTCGGTCACACCCTGAACGCCTTCGAGGACAACGGAACCGTGGTGGTGGACGTGGTCGTGCATCCCCGGCCGATCGACTTCGCCGACATCGGCGCTTCGAAGCCCGTGCTCGAACGCTGGACGGTGGACCTCGCGGCCGACCGGGCCACGCGCACGCTGCTGCACGACCGTCCGCAGGACTTCCCGCGCCTCAACGGCCGGTTCGGCGGAAAGCCTTACCGCTACGGCTATTCGGCGGCGGCCGAGTTGTACGCCACCCCGAGCGCCACGGAACCTGACCGCCCCGACGAGGGTTTCAGCAGCGCCTTGCTGAAGCACGACCTCCTGACCGGCGTCACCGAAGCCCACGAATTCGGCCGCGACGCGAGCGCGGGGGAGACGGTGTTCGTGCCGTCGGCCCGCGCGGCCGCGGAGGACGACGGCTACAACCTGGTCTACGTCCACGACCGCGACCGTGGTGCGGCGGATCTGGTGATCCTGGCGTCGCAGGACTTCACCGGCGAGCCCCTGGCGAGGGTTCACCTGCCCGCCCGTGTCCCACTGGGACTGCACGGCAGCTGGATCCCCGCAGCCTGATTCCGAGGTGATGGCTAATCTGAGGTAATGCTGACCGGTGCGCGCGAGGTCGAGGTCTTCGAAGGGGCCCGTGGCCGGTTGGAGGCGATCGCGTATCGCCTGCTGGGGTCGGCGAGCGACGCCGAGGACGCCGTGCAGGACACGTTCCTGCGCTGGCAGTCCGCCGATCGCGAGTACGTCGAGACACCAGAGGCGTGGCTGACGAAGGTGCTCACCAACCTCTGCCTCAACCGGCTCACCTCGGCGCGGGCCCGGCGGGAAACCTATGTGGGCCAATGGCTTCCCGAGCCGGTGTTCGCGGGGGACCGGATGCTCGGTCCGTCCGACACCGTCGAGCAGCGTGAATCGGTTTCGATCGCGATGCTCACACTGATGGAGCGGCTCTCGGCCAAGGAACGCGTCGCGTACGTGCTGCGCGAGGCGTTCGGGTACTCGCACGCCGAGATCGCCGAGGTCCTCGACGTCACCGAAACGAACTGTCAGCAGATCTATCGGCGTGCCAAGCGGCATCTGGCCGCCGACCGGCGCCGGGTGGAGGTCGACACGGCCGCGGCCCGCAAGATCGTCGAGGAGTTCCTCGCCGCGGCGCTGAGCGGCCGGACCGACGCGCTGGTGCGGATGCTGGCCGACGACGCGATCAGCGTGGGCGACGGCGGCGGCGTGCTCTTCTCGCTGCCGCGGCCGGTCACCGGTGCGGTCCGGGTGGCGAGGTTCCTGCGCGGCCTCTTCAAACCGAGCGCGGCCAAGTGGTCGTTGATCGGCGGCAAGCCCGAGCTGTTCTCCACCGTCGCCAACGGCGTGCCCGCGCTGGTGCTGATGGTGGAGGGCAGGCTCGCCGGCGTCGTCTCCTTCGAGGTCACCACCGACGGCATCGCGGCGGTCCACGCCCAGGTGAACCCCGCCAAACTCGACCGCGCGGCGAGCCGGTGGGCCGCGGCCGAACTCGGGGAGCCCCTCGCCACTGACTGGTGACCCGGATCACAGTCCGCCGCTGTCAGGTTTCGTGTCGCCATCCGGTTCAGGAAGCGAACACCGACCGGACAGGAGCGAGACCATGAAGCACCGAATCGTCGTCCTCGGGGCCGGATACGCCGGAGCCAACGCCGCCGGGCGCCTCGCCAAGCGGCTGCACCCCGCCCGCCGAACAAAGGAACGATCATGATCCTGATCACCGGAGCGAACGGCGTCGTGGGACGCCAGGTGATGAATGTCCTGCTGCGCCAAGGAGTGGACGTCGCCGCGGTCACGCGCGGCGACGGCGCCGGACTTCCCGGCGACGCGGAAGTCGTCGCCGGGGACCTGTTTCAGCCCGATTGGATCGAACCGGCGCTGGAAGGAGTCGAAGCGATCCAGATCAGCCCGCGGGCGACTGGCCCCGGCCTCGAAGAGCTGCTGAAGCTGGCGGCCGGGCGAGGCGTCCGGCGGGTGACGCTGCTGTCGGCCACCACCGTCGAGTACCCGGCGGGGGAAGCCCGCTTCGCCGCACAGTTCCAGTACGCCGAAGACCTCGTCACCCGCTCCGGTCTGGAGTGGACGGTCCTGCGTCTGGCGGACTTCGCCGCCAACGCGCTGGCTTGGGCGCCCCAGCTCCAGGCGGGCGATGTGGTGCGCGGTGCGTACGGAAGGGCTGCCACGTCTCCGATCCACGAAACCGACATCGCCGAGGTCGCCGCGCACGCCCTTCTCGGCGACCTCCCGGCGGAGTCGGTGTACACGCTGACCGGCCCGGGATCGGTGGACCAGTACGAAAAGGTGCGGCTCCTCGGTGCGGCCATCGGCCGTGAACTGTCCTTTGTGGAGCTTCCACCCGAGCGGGTACGGCAGGGGATGCTCGCGCAGGGACTACCCGAGGAAGTCCCTGCCCGTCTGCTCGGTTCCCTGGCCGACTACAGCGAGCGCCCCGGCCCCACGACCACCACGGTGGAAGAACTCCTCGGACGGCCCGCGCTCACGTTCGCCGGCTGGGCACGCGACAACGCACCTGCTTTTCAGGCCCAGCCGACCTTTTCGTAGAACGGCGTGATCCATGTCCTGAACCGCTCCTCGTGCGCCTCCTGAGCGGCGGCCACGACGCCGTCCGGATCCTCGGCCGGCGTCAGGCCGCGCTCCCGGAGCCACTCGACGAACCGTTCGTGCGAACCGCTGTGGCCGTCGTCCTCCGCCCGATAGAAGTACGCCGACTCGTGGTCGACCATGATCTCGGCGTCGAAACCCAGCAGCCGCAGGAAATCCGTGAAGTCGCGGGCGACGACGTGCTCGCCGCCCTCGTCGCCGAAGACCACGACAGGCGACAGGGCGAGGTCCGTTTCGTCGTCGGCTCGCCAGATCGCGTACGTCGAGCCACTCCCGTTCGCCTGGGCGAAGGGAATCAGCCGCGAGAGGAACTCGGGGTCGTCCAGCTCCTGGGGGAACCGGCTTTTGTCGTCGTAGTCGTACAGCTCGAAACCGTCGGCGAGGTAGTCGCGGGCCGAGTCGTAGAGGTCCTTCAGCTCGTTCAGGACCGGAATCGGTGAGTACACGCGGTCAGCTTATGCGTGCATGGGTTGCGGGACCCGCGCTTGACCAAGGCCGAAGGCTCCGCCTGCCGCTCAGGCCGTCGGGCGGCCCGCTCCGGCGTAATCGTCGCCCTGCTTCCGGTAGGTGTGCACCTGCACCGCCTGCCCGGTCTGCGGGGCGTCGATCATCTGCTGGTTCCCGATGTACAGCCCGACATGGTGGATCTTCGTGTTCGGCTCGCCGTAGAAGATCAGGTCGCCCAGCTGGGGATCGGTCACCTTGTTCACGCTGTGGTACTGCGTGTGGGCAGTGCGCATGAGCTTGACGCCGGCGCTGGCGTACGCGGCCGTCGTCAGGCCGGAGCAGTCGAAACCGGGGTCGCCGCCGCCGGTGCCGTTGCCGCCCCAGACGTAGGGCAGGCCGATCTTGTCGATGGCGAAGTTGACCGCGCTCAGGGCCGCCGCGTTCGGCGGCTGCGGGTTCTGGCCGACCGTGCCGTAGACGTTCACCGTCGCGAGCGTGCGGTGCATCAGCAGTGGCGCGGGCTGCAGCGTGCTGACGGCGTTCCACCAGGTCTGGCCCTGGCCGAGGTCGCGCCCGCCCGCGCACAGGGCACGCCCGGCGGTGAGCGTGGCGTCGTCGATGTTCTGCGGGTCCGGTTTCCCGCCGCTGGCCGAGGCCTTGAACTGATTCCAGATCGCCGGTGTCAGCTGCAGCGGGCCGCTCGCGTTCGCGGACGAGACGACCTTGTTGTAGAAGTCGCGGACCTCGACCGCGCCGAGCGGCTTGGTCAGCACACCGTCGGCGTTCAGTCCGGAACCGCCGGCGCGGCCGTGATCGGAGGCGATCTTCCCGAGCGCGGCCAGTGTCACCCAGGAAAGGCGGCAACCCGGCGTTTCCTTGCTCAGCGCCACGGTGGTCTTCGCGTATCCGGTCATCGCGCGCAACGGGATGTCGAGCCAGCCGCTGGTCTTCGAGACCCAGGCGTCGAACTCCTGCCCCATCTGCTGCGGGACCTTCGGCTGTTCCTTCGGCATCTCCGCCGGGGCGGACGACGACGGCGGGGCGGGCGGAGCCGAAGTCGCGACGGCGGCGGCTTCCGTCTTCGGTTCGTCCTTCGGCGCGAAGGTGATGGCGGCGACCAGTGCGGCTCCCGCGACGACGACGGCGGCGACGATCACCGGAAGTCTGCGGCGGCGCGAGGTTCCCTGCTCCATCACCGGCCTCCGGTGATCCGGCCGAGGACGAACTCGCGGAAGGCCGCCACGTCGGTGGTCAGCGCGACGTCGATGGTGCGGCCCGGCACGGCCTGCGGATCGGTGCTTCGCAGCCTTCGCCGGTCTACCAGTGTCGCGCCGCGGGCCGGGCCGAAGCCGCACTCGACGTCCACGGGGTACGACTCGACGTCGAGGATTCCCGGCCGGATCGCCTCGGCCACCGCGACCGCGTCGTGCATGACCATCCCGGGGAAACCGAGGATCGGGGTGTAGTGCTCGACGTAGGTGGGTGTCAGCGCTTCGAGCGCCGCGCCGAGCGGGCCGGACGCGGCGAGTTTGCCGAGCCAGCCGGTGTCGACCGAGCACTGGTGCGTGATGTCGAGCGGGACCAGCACCGTCGGGATGTCCTCGTCGGCCAGCACCCGGCGCGCGGCCTCGGGGTCGCTCCAGATGTTGAACTCGGCCGCGGTGGTGGAGTTCCCCTTGGTCACCCCGCCGCCCATGATGACGATCCGGCCGATCTTTTCGCGGATGTCCGGATGGGCGGCCAGCAGCAGCGCGATATTCGTCAGCGGGCCGATCGGGGCGATGGTCACCGGCTCGTCGGCGGCTTCCAGCAGATCCACCAGCAGGCGGACGGCACCGCGTTCGTCGAGCGGGCGCTTCGCCTCCGGCAGCGTCCCGGCGTGGCCGGACAGCCCGTCCTCGCCGTGGACGAACCCGGCGGGTTTGGCGTTGTCGTACACCAGCGGGCGCGAGGCGCCGGCGGCGACGGGGACGTCGTCGCGGCCGAAAAGTTGCAGGAGCCGGCGGGCGTTGGCGGTGGTGTGGCTCAGCGGGACGTTGCCGAACACCGTGGTCACGCCGAGCAGGTCGACGTCCTCGGATTGCGAGGCCAGCGCCAGCGCGAAGGCGTCGTCGACCCCCGGGTCGGTGTCGATGATCAGCTTGGTGCCCATGCGCGTGCTCCCCTTTGCGGTCGACGGCCTGATCACAGGTTACGGTCACCGGTATGACGTCCATGTGGGGTGCGCCCGCGCTGTCGCGGCTCCGCGCCTGGGGCCAGGCCCGTCGTGATCCGCGTCAAGCGAAGTTCCTGACCAAGGACTCGCTGCGCTGGGTGCTGCGAAACCGCGCGTACACGCCTTGGTACCTGGTGCGGTACTGGCGGCTGCTGAAGTTCCGCGTCGCGAACCCGCACATCATCCTGCGGGGGATGGTGTTCCTCGGCAAGGACGTCGAGATCCACTGCCGTCCCGGCTACGGGCGGCTGGAGATCGGCCGCTGGGTGCACATCGGCGACGGCAACGCGATCCGCTGCCACGAGGGTTCGCTGCGCATCGGCGACAAGGCCGTCTTCGGGCGGCAGAACGTCCTCAACGGCTACCTCGACATCGAGCTCGGCGCCGCCACGCTCGTCGCGGACTGGGTGTACATCTGCGACTTCGACCATGTCACCACCGACATCACCGTCCCGATCAAGGACCAGGGCATCGTGAAGTCGCCGGTGCGGATCGGGCCGGACACCTGGATCGGCACCAAGGTCTCCGTGCTCAAGGGCACCCGGGTCGGCCGCGGCTGCGTGCTCGGCGCGCACGCCGTGGTGCGGGGCGAGATCCCGGACTACTCGATCGCCGTCGGTTCGCCGGCGCGCGTCGTCCGGAACCGGCAGGACGACTACGCCGCCGACGCCGCCCGCCGCGAGGCCGTCGCGGACATGGCGCGCAAGGCGAACAAGGCGCTGCAGAAGACCCTGGGCGTGGAGAACTAGCTTGAGTTTTAACCTGTTCGGCGGGGTCGCGGGCTGCTGGACTTGGTTTTCTTTCTGTGGCTGGGTTTCTGTCTGTTTGGGCTGGTCGCG